>JAGQTS010000187.1 GCA_020438895.1 Mycobacterium sp. | reverse complement strand
CACCGGGACGGCGGTCGGATACGTATCGGATGGCGCCGATACCACCGGCGGCTGTGATATCAGCGGCCTTGAGCACGCCGGCGGCGTAATCGAACAGCAGGCCCAACGGAGCGGCCGACGCCGGCGGCACCTCAGGAGACAGCGCGCCGAGGCCCACCGCCGCCGGTGTCGCGGCGGCAATCTTGAGCAGGTTGCGGCGGGATACAGACATGCCGAAACCCTAAGACAGGTCGTCGGCGAACCCGGGCAACGCAACGGTCACAGTTGTGACCGTCGACGGGGTCGCTGCGCCCGCGACCAGCCCCCGGGCGTGATCAGCCTCGGGCGGCCTCCAGCATCAGCCGCCGCTCGGCCGCGGCGACGTTGCGCCGGGTCCGCTCCGCCACGTCCGGTGTGACCGAGATCGATGTGATGCCCATCCGCACCAGGTGCTCGGCGAAGTCCGGCCGGCTGGAGGGCGCCTGCCCGCACAGTGAGGCGGTGATGCCCAGCCGGCGCGCCGTAGCGATGATCTGTCCGATGGCGTCGAGCACGGCCGCATCGGACTCGTCGTAGAGCTCGGCACACAGGTCGGAGTCCCGGTCCACCCCGAGCATGAGTTGAGTCAGGTCGTTACTGCCGATCGACACCCCGTCGACACCCATGCCTACGTACTCGGGCAGCCAGTAGACCACCGAAGGCACCTCTGCCATCACCCAGCGGTGCAGTCCGCGCTGGCGGCCCAATGGGCTGGCATCCACCAACTCCAGGCAGCGCTCCAGCTCCCACTTCGTACGGACGAACGGGATCATCAGGTGCAGGTTGGGGTTCCGCTCGCGGACCCGGGCGAGAGCTGTCAGTTCGAGGCCGAACAGGTCCGGGTTGCTGATGTAGCGATAGCAACCCCGGTAGCCGATCATCGGGTTGTGCTCCTCGGGTTCGAACTTCTCGCCTCCCTGGAGATTCCGGAACTCGTTGGTGCGGAAGTCCGACGCCCGGTACACGACGGGCCGGGGCGCGAACGCCGCAGCGACCCGGCCGACCGCGGCAGCCAGTGAATCGACCAAGCTGTCCTGCTCGCCGCTCTCGATCAAGTCTCGTGGATGCCGATTCCGCAAGGCGTCTTCCAGGATGAGTTCGGCCCGCAGCAGTCCGACGCCGTCGACCTCCAGTTCGGCTGCCTCTTCGGCCTTGTCCGGCATGGCGACGTTGACGTAGATCTTCGTCGCGGTCACCTCTGAAGGCGCAGTGGCGGCTGCACTCGCCGCGGTCCGGGCACCCCCGGTCTGCCGCTTCTCGGCACGACCGGACAGCACCCGGCCGTGGGTGCCGTCGACGGTCACCACGATGCCGTCCTTGAGATCCCTGGTGGCGGTGCGCGCACCGACGATGCAGGGCACTCCCAGTTCGCGCGCCACGATGGCGGCATGGCAGGTCATCCCGCCGGTATCGGTCACCAGAGCCGAGGCGCGGCGCATGGTGGGCAGCCAGTCCGGATTGGTCATCTGCGCAACCAGAACCTCGCCGTCCTGTAGTCGGGCGCCGTCGGCGACGTCGGCCAGCACGCGCACGACTCCCGACGCTTCGCCAGGAACCGCGGGCAGACCCTGCAGCAGAACGTCGTGGGTTTCCGGTGCGGGCTTACCGACGCGGTGCAGGGTGGTGATCGGACGGGTCTGCACGATATAGGTCTTGCCGTCGGCGATGGCCCACTCGGTGTCCTGGGGGCAACCGGCGTGGCGTTCGCTGCGCACGGCGATCTCGGCGATCGCCCGCACCTCATCGTCGTCGAGCACCTGGGCCTGCGCCTGATTGTCGTCGAGGTCAACCCGCAGGTCCTTGCCGTCCGTGCCGCGAACGATCTTGAAGGACTTGTAACCCATTCGGCGGGAGAGGATTTCCCCACTGTCCTTGGCGATGACATAGGTGTCCGGTTCCACCGATCCGGAGACCACCACCTCACCTTGGCCGAAGGCGCCCTCCACCACCACCCGGTCGGTGGCGTCAGTCGTGGGGTCGGCGGTGAAGGCCACCCCGGAGCGTTCCGAGGCGATCATCAACTGCACGACCACCGCCATCGCGGGGTCGGCGGTGAAACCCCTGCTGGCGCGGTAGGACACCACCCGCGGACCGAAGAGCGAAGCCCAGCAGTTCTGCACCGCATCGATCAGATCGGCCTCCCCGCGGACATTGGTGAACGTCTCGTTCATCCCGGCGAACGAGGCGTCGGCACCGTCCTCTCCGGTCGCCGACGAGCGCACCGCGACAAAGCAATCCGGTCCCATCGCCCGGTACGCGGCCAGGATCCGGTCGCGGACCTCATCGGCCATCCCCGCCTTCAGTACCAGCGCCTTCATCGCCGCACACATCTGATCGAAGCGGCTGGGGTCCAGCGCTGCCTGCATCGCTTCCCGATGGGCGGCGTTGAGTTCGTCATCCACCCCGCCGGCCCGCATGGAATCCCGATAGGAGTCCCTCAGCACCACGAATCCGGGCGGCACCGGCAGCCCGGCGGAGACCATCTCCCCCATGTTGGCGCCCTTGCCACCGGCCTCCTCGGCGTCGGCCATTCCCAGCTTCGCAATGTCTTCGACGTAACGCATGGTTCTCCTTCAGGGGACGGGTTGGGAGTTACGGCAGATGTCGAGCGCGCCGGCCAGGACCTCGGCCGGTGGCGCGGTGGTGGTGATCCGATGGGCCTGCGGCCACTGCCCGGGACCCCAGTGATCGCCGGCCATTAGTGCGCTCGCGACCTGCGGGGTCACCTGCGATGTGGTCGTGCCGCGGCTCTCGATCCGGGTCACGGCTTCGGACAGCGGGGCGGCACAGACCAGTTCGATCAGCGGTGCGCAGGTCCGCGCGGCCAGCGCGCGGACCCGGTCCCGTTGCCGCGGATCGCTCCAGGTGCCGTCGAGAATCACCGAGTAACCCCGGGACAGCGTGTGGTCGGCCTGCCTGAGCACCGCGTCGTAGACGGCAACGATGTTTTCCGGGCGGTAGAGCCCGGCCCCCAGGGTTCCCGGCAGGCCGGTAATCGTTCCGTCCTCGACCATCGAGGCTCGGACGTCGTCGGTGGACAGCACCACCGCATCGAGGCACGTGGCCAGGGCGCGGGCCAGGGTGGACTTCCCGGTACCCGGCGCTCCGCCGACCAGCACCACGCGGACTGCTCCCCGACGCAGATGTTCCAGCGCGATACCGAGGTGGGTGGTCGCATCGGTGACCGCCTCGCCATGACCCTGCGTGTAGCGGACGCAGTCGACCTTGGCCCGCACCACCGCCCGATAGGCGACGTAGAAGTGCCGCAGCGACACTGCAGCGTCGTCACCGCTGATCTCCAGGTAACGGTCGAGGAAGTACCCGGCCAGGTCCGGCCGTCCCAGAAACTCCAGGTCCATGGCCAGGAACGCCGCATCGTCGATGACGTCGACGTAGCGCAACCGGTCATCGAACTCCAGGCAGTCCAACAGTTCCGGGCCGGCGGGCAGGCAGAAGATGTCGTCAGCAAGCAGGTCGGCGTGACCGTCGACGATCCGGCGCCCGGCGATCCTCGCGGCGAACAAATCCGATCTGCCCGCGATGAATTGCGTTGCCAGTTGACCGATCTCATCAACGACGGCGCCGTCGAGACCGGGTACCGCACCGTCTGAGTAACGCTGCAACTCGGCGATGTTCTCCTGCCAGCGCTCGGTGATCGCTGCCGCCTGCGCTTCCTCGTCGATCTGCGGGGAGCGGGCCGCTCCGGCATGGAACCGTGCCAGTACCGCCGCCACCGCGCGCAATTCGCCGGAAATGTCGGACCCACGCCGCACCAGGGTCGCGAGTCGACAGCCGTCGGGGTGACGTCGCATGACGATCACCGGTTCGCATTCACCGGCCGGCGCGGTGAAGCGGCCGAGGCCGAGATAGCTGGCGGGCGCCAGCCGGCGGTTGAGCATCACCTCCCGGGTACAGGCCGTCACCCGCCGGTCCACGGTGGAGAAGTCCAGGAAATCGGTGACGACGGGCTTTTTCACCTTGTAGGCCAGGTCACCCACCAGGAAGACCATCCCGGTGTGGGTTTCGGCTACCTCAGCCATCAGCCGGTCGATCGGTTCGACTCGACCCGCCGCTTGATGCCCAACAACATCCCCCGGGTCATCAGCGCAAGCACCGGACCGGCGGCCTCGGCACCCAACACCGCCCCCGGCGCGTGCATCCGGGAACGGGATCGCACCAGCAACCGGCAGCGGTCCTCCCACCGGGGGATCACATGAAAGGACCAGACGCCGTCCCAGGGTAGTTGCGGTGGCTGCAACCGCAACACGATCGACTGTCCCTCGCTGATCTGCGCCACCGGCAACGCAATCCCCTCCGACAGTCCCATCCAGCCGGGGGGCACCACCCGGATGAGGTCGCCGACCTCCAGGTGCTGCCATTCCGGATGGATCCGGTCGGCGTTCCGGTAGTTGAGGCCGGCCAGGTTCTCCAGGGCTTCGTAGCTGTACAGACCCCCACGGTCCTGGCCCATCTGCACCAGCCAGGGCCATACGTCGGCGGCCGGCGCGTCGATCCACACCCCCTCGGTGGTCTGCACTGCCGGCTGCCCGACAAGTTCGTCGCCGGGCAGTACCGTCTCGCACTCATCCTTGGTGGTACCCCAGTTCCGGTAGAACTGCCGCGCCGCGACAAGCCCCGCGCCGACAGCCACCGAACCGATCAATCGCATCACCACGGGTTCCAGTCTTACCCGCGTTGCAGGCGTAGGGCCAGCGACCATCAGGCTGCACACGAGGGGACTTCAGCCCCTAGCAGCGACGGTGTTCAGCATGCTGCGATGACCACAGGACAGCGGGATGTCCCCGTCCCGCTTCTGCGCGGGAAGGGCAAGCCATGACCAGCGGCAGGGGTGTTCGACACCAGCAACCCCGCAGGGTGTTTCGTGACCGCCGGGAGGCCGGGCGGGTTTTGGCCGGTCTGCTCGGGGCGTATCGAGGTCGGTCCGATGTGGTGGTGCTCGGTTTGGCGCGCGGCGGGCTTCCCGTCGCCTACGAGGTGGCCACGGCGCTGGGAGCGCCGTTGGATGCGTTCATCGTGCGCAAACTGGGGGCCCCCGGCCACGAGGAGTTCGCGGTCGGGGCGCTGGCCAGCGGCGGCCGTGTGGTGGTCAACGACGACGTGCTGCGGGCCTTGAAAGTCTCCCCCGCCCAGCTACGGGAGACCTGCGATCGAGAGGCCCGCGAACTGCTGCGGCGGGAAACCGCCTACCGCGGTGACCGGCCACCCCCGGACGTCGCCGGGAAGACGGTGATCCTCGTCGACGACGGCCTGGCGACGGGATCATCCATGCTGGCTGCGGTGCAGGCGCTGCGGGAATCCGCACCGGCCGCGATCGTCGTCGCGGTGCCGGCGGCGCCGGAGTCCACCTGCCGCGAGTTCGCCGCGATCGTCGAGGACGTGGTGTGCGCGTCGATGCCGACGCCGTTTCTCGCCGTCGGCGAATCCTTCTGGGACTTCACCCAGGTCACCGATGAGGAGGTTCGCGACCTGCTGGCCCGACCGACCGCTGCGGACACCGTCACCCCGGCGGGGGACCCAGCCGACCTGGTCGCCGCCGCCGCGATCGCCGCACCCGGCGGGGTCCCACCCAAGGATGTGTTCTTCGACCTCGTCGGCAACGCCCGGGTGGTGCTGATCGGCGAGAGTTCCCACGGCACGCAGGAGTTCTATGCGGCGCGGGCGCAGATGACCCGGTGGCTGATCGAGGAGAAGGGCTTCACCGCGGTGGCCGCCGAGGCGGACTGGCCGGACGCCTACCGGGTCAACCGCTACGTGCAGGGGTCGGGCACCGACACCTCAGCCGATGAGGCGCTGCGCGGGTTCGAACGATTCCCGGCCTGGATGTGGCGCAACACCGTGGTGCGTGACTTCGTCGCGTGGCTGCGCTGGCACAACGGGCGGTGCCTGGCAGACGGCCGCCGCACCACCGGCTTCTACGGCCTCGACCTCTACAGCCTGCACCGGTCCATGCAGGAGGTGATCGGCTATCTCGACGGGGTCGACCCGGCTGCCGCCGCCCGAGCGCGGGCCCGCTACGCCTGCTTCGACCACTCCGCCGGCGAGGACGGTCAGGCCTACGGCTACGCCGCCGCCTTCGGCGCCGGGCCCCATTGCGAGCGCCAGGCCGTCGAGCAGTTGATCGAGATGCAGCGCAGCGCGGCGGCGTTCCTCAGCCGCGACGGTGCACCCGCCGAGGACGAGTTGTTCTACGCCCGGCAGAACGCCGTCACGGTGCGCGACGCCGAGGCCTACTACCGCAGCATGTTCCGGGGTCGGGTGACCTCCTGGAACATGCGCGACACCCACATGGCCTCGACGCTCGACGCACTGATCGAGCACCTTGACAGGCACAGCCCGTCGGCTGCTGCGAACCGGCCGCCGGCCCGAGTTGTGGTGTGGGCGCACAACTCCCACGTCGGCGACGCCCGGGCCACCGAGGTGGCAGCCGACGGCCAGACCACCATCGGCCAGCTCGCCCGGGAGCGCTACGGCCCGGAGTGCCGGCTGATCGGCTTCTCCACCTACTCCGGCTCGGTGACCGCCGCCGCCGAGTGGGGTGGCATCGCCCGGCGAAAGGCGGTGCGACCGGCACTGGCGGGCAGTATCGAAGAGTTGTTGCATCACGCCGGCAACGGCGACATCTGGGTGACGATGCACGACGGATCCCCGGCGGCGCGCGCCCTCGACGTGGTTCGGCTCGGCAGAGCGATCGGGGTGATCTACCAGCCGCAGACCGAACGTCAGAGCCACTATTTCCACGTCCGGCCGTCGGATCAGTTCGATGCCATGATTCACGTCGACGTCACCCACGCGCTGGAACCGCTGGAGCCCACCAGTGTCTGGGTCGCCGGTGAGAATCCGGAGACCTACCCCAGCGGACTGTAGGAAGATTGGTGTCCGGGACAGAAGAATCTGTGTCCGGGGACCGTGTCGGTTTCCAGGGACGGAAGTTAGGTGTGGGACTTGTCGAACCGGATCGTCACGTTGTGCATGAACCCGGCCCTCGACATCGCCACGAGCATTCCGGTGGTCGGCCCGACCCACAAGATGCGCTGCGCCGCGCCGCGGTACGACCCCGGCGGCGGGGGGATCAACGTCGCCCGCGTTGCTCGCGTACTGGGGGTACCGGCCATGACGGTGTTCCCGTCCGGTGGACCCGCCGGGGAGGCGGTGCACAACCTCCTGGTCGCCGAGGGTATGACGATGCATCGCGTGCGCATCGGAGGAGCGACCCGGGAGAATTTCACCGTCAATGAGGAGACCACCGGCGAGCAGTACCGGTTCGTGCTGCCCGGCCCGGAGCTGACCATGACCGAGCAGGCCCAGTGCCTCGCGCACCTGCGCCGGGAGGTGGTGGCGGCAGGCGGGGATCAGGACCCCGCGGCGGGTCCGCCGGTGGTGGTGGCCAGCGGGAGCCTGCCACCCGGCGTGCCACTGGACTTCTATCAGCGGGTCGCGAACCTCTGCGATGAACTGGGCGCGGACCTGCTGCTGGACAGCTCCGGGGGCGGACTGCGCAACGTCGAGTCCGGGGTCTTCCTGCTCAAACCCAGCGCCCGCGAGTTGCGGGAATACGCGCACCAACCGCTGGACAACGAGAACGAACAGATCGATGTGGCCCTGGAGATCGTGGCCCGCGGCATCGCCCGGCACGTCCTGGTCTCGATCGGCGCCAAAGGCGCTGTGCTGGTGTCCGACGGCCGGGCGCAACGATTCGCCGCCATCCCCATCCCCCCGGGTGGGAGCGGCGTCGGTGCCGGCGACGCCATGGTCGCCGGTGTCGCGGTGGGCCTCATCCGGGGCTGGCCGCTGGTGCGAGCGGTTCGACTCGGCATCGCCGCCGGTTCGGCCACCTTGCTGACCCCGGGCAACGCCCCCTGTACTCGCGCGGACACTGAGCGGCTGTTCGGGCAGAGCGCGGAACCGACCGACGTCGACCTGACGCCGGGGAGGCTCTGATGGCCGAGCGATCGGACGGCTTCACCCCGCCGGTGGTGGTGGTGGGCATCGACGGGTCACGAGCCGGGATCCGAGCTGCGGTGTGGGCCATCGATGAGGCGTCAAGCCGCGATATCCCGCTACGACTGGTGTCCGTTGCCGAACCCGCTGCCGACACCGCCCAGGGCCCCACGAGCGCCGGCGCGCGCGCCGCGCTACACGCGGCTGCCGCCGCGGTTCAGCAGACCGGGAATCCGGTGCAGGCGGTCAGCGAGGTGATCACCGGATCGCCGACGCTAGCCCTGTTGGAGGCCTCCCGGACCGCTGCCATGGTCTGCGTCGGCGCCGTCGGGCTGCGGCACTTCGACCATCATCGACTCGGTTCGACCGCCTCGGCCCTGGTGGCTTCGGCGCACTGCCCGGTCGCGGTAATTCGGGGGGCCGAACCGTCCGACCCGGGCTGGGTGGTGGTCGTGGTCGACGACACCCCGAACAGCGCGGCAGTGCTGCAGTTCGCCGTCGCCGAGGCCCGGCTGCGCGGCGCCCCGCTGCGCGCGTTGGGCGGCTGGCAGTCCCTTCACAGCGACGCCCACGACACGCACTCGGTGTCGGAGCGAAACCGCCTGGTGCGGGCCCGCCTGGACCGGCGACTCTCGGAGTGGCAGCGGCGGTACCCCGACCTCGACGTGCAGCCGGTGGCCGTTCACGGCAGTGTGCTGCAGTATCTGTCCGGCAACGTAGCGTCCATCCAGTTGGTCGTGGTCGGCGCTCGCAATGTCGGGGCTGTGGAGGAACTGCTCGGGCCTCCCGGCCAGGCCGCCCTGCACGGCACGAACTGTTCGGTACTTGTCGTCGACCCGCAACGGTTGCTGTGAGTCCGGACTATCGTGACGGGCCATGGGGTCGTCCAGCGTCACCGTTTTCCTCGTCGATGACCATGAGGTCGTCCGGCGGGGGCTGATCGACCTGTTGGGCACCGACCCTGACCTTCAGGTGATCGGCGAGGCCGGATCCGTCGCCCAGGCGCTGGCGCAGATTCCGGTACTACAACCCGACGTCGCCGTGCTCGACGTGCGCCTGCCCGACGGCAACGGCATCGAACTGTGCCGCGAACTGCTCTCGAAGATGCCCGACCTGCGCTGCCTGATTCTGACGTCGTTCACCTCCGATGAGGCCATGCTCGACGCCATCCTGGCCGGGGCCAGCGGCTACGTCATCAAGGACATCAAGGGCATGGAACTTGCCCAGGCCATCAAGGATGTCGGCGCCGGTCGGTCGTTGTTGGACAACCGCGCCGCCGCCGCACTGATGGCCAAGCTCCGCGGGGCGGCGGAGCGTACCGATCCGCTCTCCGGTCTGACCGAGCAGGAACGGGTTCTGCTCGGTCTGCTCGGAGAGGGCCTGACGAACAAGCAGATCGCCGCCCGGATGTTCCTCGCTGAGAAGACCGTGAAGAACTACGTATCCCGGTTGCTGGCCAAACTCGGCATGGAACGGCGAACCCAAGCAGCGGTTTTCGTCTCCAAACTCGATCAGCAGCGCCGCCGCGACGGCTGAGATGCCCGACAAAGACTCGCCGCGACGCCAACGTGCCGTCCTGCGCGACCCGTCCTATCCGCAGCTTCGGCTCGATGGTCTGATCGATGCGATGCTGGCGGTGAACGCCGGACTGGACCTCGAGATCACGCTGCACACCATCGTGCGAACAGCCACCGCACTGGTCAACGCCCGCTACGGCGCGCTGGGCATCCGCGGCGAGGGCCCGAGCGGTCACCACGACATCGTCGATTTCATCACCGTCGGCATGGATGAGGCGGAGGCCGACGCAGTCGGTCGGCCGCCGCAGGGGCGGGGGGTGCTGGGCTTGTTACTGCAGGACCCCACTCCAATCCGGTTGGCCGACATCAGCACCCACCCGGACTCGGTGGGCTTTCCGCCCGGCCACCCGCAGATGCGGACGTTCCTCGGTGTGCCGGTGCGGATCCGGGAGGAGATCTACGGCAACCTCTATCTGGCGGAGAAGGCCGACGGTGGTCCGTTCAGCGAGGACGATGAGATCGTGGTCGAAGCGCTGGCGGCGGCCGCCGGGATCGCCGTAGACAATGCCCGCCTCTATCAGCGATCCCGAACCCGGCAGTCCTGGATCGAGGCGACCCGCGACATCGCGACCGACATGCTCGCCGGCGCAGAACCGGCACGGGTCTTCAGGTTGATCGCCGACCGCACACTTCGACTGACCGGCGCCGACGCGGTGGTCGTCGCAGTTCCCGCCGACGATGACGGGCGGAGGGCCTCGGCCGCCGACGTCGGCGAACTCGCCATCGTGGAGACTGCCGGCGACCCCGGGCTGACCGTCGCGGCGTCACCGGTTCCGTTGTGCGACACACTGATCGGAGCTACCTTCGCCGATCGGGCGCCGCGCCGGCTGGACAACACCACCGACCTGGCGATCGCGAACGGCCCGGCCGGTCCGGCCATGTTGCTGCCATTGCGGACGACGGGAAACATCGGCGGGGCTGCGGACAATACCGTCGCCGGCGTGGTGGTGGTGCTGCGCCGCACCGGCGCACGGAGCTTCACCGACGACCAACTGACCATGGCGGCGGCGTTCGCCGATCAGGCGACGCTGGCCTGGCAGCTGGCCAGCAGCCAGCGTCAGATGCGCGACCTCGATGTGCTGGCCGAACGTGACCGGATTGCCCGGGACTTGCACGATCATGTGATTCAACGCCTGTTCGCGGTGGGTCTGTCGCTGCAGGGGGCCAGCGGGCGGGCCGTGGTACCCGAGGTTCAGCAGCGATTGGCCGACACCGTCGACGAACTCCAGAACGTCATCGGCGACATCCGCGCCACGATTTTCGACCTGCACGGCGGTGGAACCGGAACCACCCGGCTGCGGCAGCGCATCACCGAAGCGGTCAACAGCTTCGACCGTTCCGGGGTGCGCACCGCCGTCACCTTCGTCGGACCGCTCTCTGTCGTGGAACCCGCGGTGGCCGACCACGCCGAGGCGGTGGTACGGGAAGCCGTCAGCAACGCCGTCCGGCACGCAGGCGCGCGCAGCGTCACGGTCACGGTGCGGGTGGAAGACGATTTCAGCGTCGAGGTCGCCGACGACGGCCGCGGAATGCCGGCCGATGTGACGCCCAGTGGTCTGGCCAACCTGCGCAGCCGTGCCGAGGAAGTCGGCGGCGAGCTGCGGATCAGCGATACATCCACCGGGGGGACGGTGCTGAAGTGGACCGCGCCGCTGAACCTGGCCCCGGAACAATCCCCGAGGTGACCCGACCGGCTAGTCCGCTTGGGGGCGGGCCCGGGCCACGATCACCGGTACCTTCGCCGTCTGCGCCACCGACGTGCTGACCGAGCCCAGTAGCATCCCGGTGAAGCCACCGCGGCCGTGGCTGCCGACCACCAGCAGTTGCGCCGATTCGGACTGCTCGATGAGCTGATGGGCCGGCCGGTCGGTCACGACCACCCGGCGTACCAGGACGTCGGGATAACGCTCCTGCCAGCCCGCCAAGCGCTCGCTGAGAGTCTCCTCCCCCATCTCCTGCAGTGTCGTCCAGTCGGTGCCGGGGAACTCGAAGACCGCGTTGTCGCTCCACGCGTGTACGGCCAGCAGATCCACACCGCGCAGCGAAGCCTCCTCGAAGGCGATCTCCAGGGCACCCACCGAGGCCGGCGAACCGTCGACACCGACCACGACGGGGGCCATGGCCGGATGCGGAACCGACGGATCCTCATCGCGGATGACGACGACGGGACCGAACGCGTGGTGGACCAACGCGGTGCTGACCGAACCCAACAGACGGCGCGCCAGCGCGCCCCGGCCGCGGCAGCCGACCACCAGCATCTCTGCGTTCCGCGACTGCTCGACAAGAGTGGGAATCGGTGGCCCACTGACCATCTCGGCAGACACCTCGACGTCGGGGGCGGCCTCACGAGCGGTCGCGGCCGCGGCGTCGAGCACCACCTGGCCCTCACCCTGCTGCCACTCCGCATAGCCGGGCGGCATCGGGACCTCGGGGAATACCATCACGATCGGTGGCGTCAGGACGTGAACCAGTTTCAGCGGGACGCCGCGCAACGCGGCGTCACGAGCGGCCCAGTCGACGGCAACTCGTGATGGCGGTGACCCGTCGACTCCGACGACGATCGGGCGACTGGCTGCCGCAGGTGACATGGTCCCTTCCCTTCCCCAGACGGTTGACGAACCCGCCCCCTGACCCTAGTGGGGCCGGGTTGCCGTTGTCAGCGGACCTTGGTCACCAGGGGACGAGGGGTCGCCTAGGGTCGAGCGCATGGGCAGCGATCGGAACGACAACCGCGTGACCATCGACCCCCGGCACCACGACGCCGTTCTCTTCGACCTGGACGGGGTGATCACCGATACCGCCGCCCTGCACGAGGCGGCCTGGAAGGAACTCTTCGACGACTACCTGACGGGCCGGAGTCCTTCGGAGACCGAGAACCACAGCCCGTTCACCGCCGACGATTACCGCCACCACATCGACGGGAAGGCCCGCTACGACGGAGTGCGGGACTTCCTGACCTCCCGGGGCATCTCGCTGCCGTGGGGCAATCCCGCGGACACCGGGCGCGCCGGCGATGCCGCCACGGTCTGTGGATTGGGTAATCGCAAGCAGGGTCTGTTCGCCGCCCGGATCGCCGCCGGAGTACCGGTGTTCACTTCCACCGTCGCCCTGGTCAGAGGGCTCATCGACGCCGGAGTGCGGGTTGGGGTGTTCTCCGCCAGCCGCAACTGCGCGGCCGTCCTGCGCTCAGCCAGGATCGACGACCTGTTTCAGACCCGGGTCGACGGGGTGGTGGCCGGGGAACTGAAGCTGCCCGGCAAGCCGAATCCGGCGATGCTCTTCGAAGCCGCCCGACGTCTCGGTGTGCGCCCCGGCCGCGCGGTGGTGGTGGAGGATTCCGAGGCCGGTTCCCGCGCCGGCCGCGACGGCGGCTTCGCGCTGGTCATCGGGGTGGACCGGTCCGGTGACCGGGCCAAACAGTTGCTCGACAGCGGAGCCGATACCGTCGTCGGCGATCTGGCTGAGGTCGGGGTTCGGGCCATCGACCGGCGGATGTCGGCGCTGCCCGACGCGCTGCGGTCGTTCAACCAGATCGCCGGGGTCGTCGCCGCCCGCCGCCCGGCGTTCTTCTTCGACTTCGACGGCACGCTGTCCGAGATCGTTGACGACCCGGCGGCCGCAACCCTGGTGGCGGGAGCACGAAAGGCACTGACCTCGCTGGCGGCGCTGTACCCGGTCGCGGTGCTCTCCGGCCGCGGGCTGTCCGACATCCGGGATCGGATCAACCTCCCCGGATTGTGGTACGCGGGAAGCCACGGCTTCGAGATGGTCGCCCCGGACGGCTCCACGCACAGCAATGAGACGGCAGCGGCGGCGGTACCGGCACTGGAGACCGCGGCGGCCGAACTCGCCGAACGCCTCGCGCCGATCGCGGGTGTCGCCGTCGAGCACAAACGATTCGCCGTCGCGGTGCACTATCGCAACGCCGCCGCGCATGCTGCCCCGTCGGTCGCCGCAGCCGTCCACGAAATCGGCCGCCGACTGGGGCTCAAGGTCACCTCCGGCCGGCAGGTCGTCGAACTGCGCCCCGACATCGATTGGGACAAGGGCCGCACCCTGGGCTGGATCGTCGACCGGATCGCCGGGCGCGAACCGCTGCTGCCGATCTTCATCGGCGACGACCTGACCGACGAAGATGCCTTCGACGCGGTACTGCACGACGGGATCGGCATCGTGGTGCGGCACACCGAGGACGGCGACCGGGCCACCGCCGCCCGGTTCAGCCTCGACGATCCGACGCGGGTCTGCGAGTTCATCGAGCGGATGGTTCGCAAGTGCGACATCGACCGCCATAACCTTTCCAGCCCTTGGTCATTCACCTTCGGCGGCTACATACCCGAGCAGGAACGACTGCGCGAGGCGCTGTGCACCATCGGTAACGGCTACCGCGCCACCCGCGGCAGTGCCCCGGAGTCCGATGCGAGTCGGCATCACTATCCCGGAACGTACGCCGCCGGTCTGTACAACCGGTTGTCCGACGAGGTCGCCGGAAGGACGGTGGAGAACGAGAGCCTGGTCAACCTGCCGAACTGGTTGTCGCTGAAATTCCGGGTCGACGGCGGGGAGTGGTTCGACGTCGATGACACCGAACTGTTGTCCTACCGGCAAAGCATGGACTTGCGGCGGGCCGAACTGACTCGCGACTTCCGCTTTCGCGATCCGTCCGGTCGAATCAGCAGGGTTGTTCAGCGGCGGATCGCCGCGATGCATGAACCGCACGCCTGCGCGCTGGAAACCACGGTCTGGGCCGAGGATTGGTCGGGGACCATCGAGTTCCTGTCGATGATCGACGGAGATGTCCGCAACAGCGGTGTGGCACGGTACCGAGCGTTCTCCGACGACCATCTGGCGGTGACGACAAACCATGAACTGTCACCCGATTCCAGCGTCCTGGTGTGCCAGACGCTACAGTCCCGCATCCCGGTCGCCGTGGCCGCGCGCACCACGCTCTGGCGGGGCGAGTCCGCGCTGACCGCCGAAGGTCGCTTCGTCTGCGAAAGCCGCCGTGTCGGCCACCACTTCGTGACGAGCTTGAGCCCCGGCGAGTCGGTGACGGTGGAGAAGATGGCCACCATCTTCACCGGACGCGACCACGCCATCTCCGAGCCTGGCGACGCCGCCACCCGCCTGTTGAGCCATCTGGGCCGCTACGGCGAACTGCGCGAAGGCCACATCCGCGAATGGGCGCACGTATGGGAGCGCTTCGACATCGACCTCGACGGTGACCCTGACGCCATGCGGGTGGTGCGACTGCACCTGCTGCACCTGCTGCAGACGGTGCCCAACGGATCGGTGGACCTCGACGCCGGAGTTCCCGCCCGGGGTCTGCACGGCGAGGCCTACCGCGGACACATCTTCTGGGATGAGTTGTTCGTGTTCCCGGTACTCAATCTGCGGTCACCGGACACCACCCGCTCATTGCTGCGCTACCGCTACCGGCGATTGCCGGAGGCGCGCCGGGCGGCCCGCGAGGCCGGTTGGTCCGGTGCGATGTTTCCCTGGCAGTCCGGCAGCGACGGCCGGGAGGAGAGCCAGGTCCTGCACCTCAACCCCAACTCGGGCCGGTGGAACCCGGATGCCAGCGCTCGGGCACACCACATCGGCGTTGCCGTCGCCTACAACGTCTGGCAGTACTACCAGGTCACCGGGGACCTGGAGTATCTGGTGGAAAACGGCGCGGAGATGCTCGCCGAGATCGCCCGATTCTGGGTCAGCCGAGCCGAGTTCGACGACGGTAAGGGGCGCTACGTCATCCGCGGGGTCATCGGCCCCGACGAATTCCACTCCGGCTATCCCGACCGCCCCTACGACGGGGTCGACAACAACGCCTACACCAACGTGATGGCGGTGTGGTCGATCGTGCGGGCTCTCGACGCGCTGGATGCGATGCCGTTGCGGGATCGGCTCGACCTACTCGAACGACTGGGCATCGACGGCCGCGAACTCGACCGATGGGACGAGGTCAGTCGGCGGATGTTCGTTCCCTTCCACGCCGCCCCCGGTCCGGGTCCGGCATCGGAGCGCGGTGTCATCAGCCAGTTCGAAGGTTACCGCGACCTGGCCGAACTGGACTGGGCCGGACTGCGCGAGCGCCACGGCAACATCCAGCGCCTGGACCGGATTCTGGAGGCCGACAACGACAACGTCAACCGCTACCAGGCCTCCAAGCAGGCCGATGTGCTGATGCTGTTCTATCTGCTCTCCGCCGACGAACTGCGAGAGTTGTTCGCCCGACTGGGCTACCGGTTCACTCCTGAACAGATTCCCCGCACGGTGGACTACTACCTGCACCGGACCTCGCACGGATCCACCCTGTCCGGGGTGGTGCACGCCTGGGTCCTGGCCCGTGGCGACCGCAAGCGCGCCATGCGTTATTTCCAGCAGGTGTTGATGTCCGATGTCGCCGACATTCAGGGCGGAACCACCGCCGAGGGGATTCACATCGCGGCCATGGCCGGAAGCATCGACCTGCTGCAGCGCTGCTTCACCGGGCTGGAGATCCGTGCCGACCGGCTGATCCTCAACCCGATGTGGCCGGAAAGCCTTGGCGCGCTGCGGATGCCGATCTTCTTCCGCGGCTATCGGCTGTACTTGACAATCACCGGGAGCGCCGCGGAGGTCAGTGTGGATCCCGCCGACCACCCGGCCATCCAGATCGAGTGCCGCGGACGGGTAGAGACCCTGAACCCGGGAACCACCCTGCGGTTCATATAGCGTCGAGCACTCCCGCCCGAACCGCGAGGTGCGCCTCAACCACCGCTCCCGGAGCCCCGTTGGAGTCCTAACCTCGATTTCTCCTGACCTGGGCTATGGGGGGCGGTGAGCTGCCGAATTCGCTGAGCGATGCCGATGTTGGGTTGGGGTGTGTTCGGTCCGCCCGTGTCGACGGGTGTGGCGGGCTTTCCCTACCGGGCGAGGAAATCGAAGCTAGCCCCACCACAAAGTTAATCAGAAATACAGATCGCTTGTATCGCACACTTTCGTTGGACTTGATTACTTTCCCTTGGTGTGATGGATACCGAACACGTCGTACTGGAGCCCTCGGTTCGACACAACCACCAGAGAAAGGCAATTGCCATGAAGACACTCATCAAACGGACCGTCGAAACCATCGGCGCCCTGGCCATCAGCGCCCTGCCCATCACAGGCTGGATCGCTACTGCCGAGGCGACCAACGCCGTCGCGGGCACTGCCGTCGCGGCGCCCGCCAACACGACAGCCGACCACGCTGTGCCGACCCACCTGGGCCACCACGATTGGATCATCAACAACGAAGTCGGTTTCGGCCAGCAGGCCCAGGCCCCCCGCGTGGACACCTCGGTCCGCGGCGGCCAAGACGACTCGGGGCACATCCGCTCAGTCACGACCCGATGATCGCCAAACCACGATGACCCGCCCCAGCTCACCTGGGGCGGGTCATCTGCATCAAGTGCAGCATTCACCGCACCCCTTGCCGGCCGAGGAAGCCGAGCCAGCGCAATCAAATGAAAACCCGCGAGAATCGGCGCCAAAACACATCTAGAAAATTGATACCTTAGAACGATGGACCTGCGCCAGTTGGAGTACTTCCTCGCCGTGGCCGACGAGCTGAACTTCTCCCGGGCCGCGCGCAACGCCCACGTCGTCCAATCCGCCCTTTCGGCCTCGGTCGCCAAGCTCGAAAGAGAACTCGGGGTCGCGTTGTTCGACAGAACGCGACAGCAGATCAGGCTTACGCCGGCCGGGGAAGTTTTTCGCGACAGTGCGCTTCGGGTGATCAACACTGCACGACAGGCCAGAGACTCGATCGGTGACTATCGCGATCAGCTCTCGGGAACAATCGAGTTCGGATCGATCGTCTCTTTCGGTACCTTGCCGGTGCCCAGGATCTTGGGAGAGTTTCACCGCGCACATCCTCACGTGCGAATCAAGATGCGGCTGGGTCAACTTGCGTCAACCTCGTACCTGCCGTCGATTGTCGACGGCTCACTCGACCTGGCTTTCGTCACAGCCCCGGATCAATTTCCGGCCAAAGTGGAAATGCGTTTCCTCACCGCAGAACCCTTACTGTTCGTCTGTCGGCCCGAGCACCGCCTCGCCAAACGTCGAAGCATCAACCTCACCGAACTTTCCGGGGAAGACCTTCTAGGGTTTCCCGCCCACTTCGGACTACGACGTGTGGTCGAGAATGCCTTCGCCTCCGCCCGCGTCATCCCACAAACACCCTACGAAATAACCACCGATTTCCACCTCGCGGCAGAGATGGTGCGACATGGACTCGGCAGCGTTTTCATGCCCCTCAGTGAAACAGGGCGCTTTCCCGACTTGAAAGCCGTACCCGTGTTCCCTTCCATCGAATGGTCGATCTTCCTAGCCTGGGCGAAGCACGAACGCCTGCGTCCCGCCAGCGCGAGACTGGCCGAAATGCTCCTCGAATCGGCCGGCTGCGACACCGAAATACTGACAAGATCCACAGCCAGCGAGGACGCCCCCGCTAAACCTCCAGGCTAAGGGCCGAACACAGACGCGCCTGCGAGCCGCCACTCGGCGACATCGGGTAACGGCCGGCGCGGAGTCTCAGGCACCGGATCGGCCCCCGCGGGGGGCCAACCCACCCGGACCATCATGTGCGGATGGCCGCTGTCTCCGAATACGTCAGCGCGCACGGCCTGTCGGGTCTCAGGAATCTCCAGAGGCTCGGTCACCGGGCAACTCGCCAAGCCCATCGCCGTGGCCGACAGCAGGACCAGACTGGTGGCCTCACCCGCACGCAACCGGGACAGATCGTCATCGCTCTCGGTGCCCAGCGCCACCACCACGGACCCCTCGGGCTCCGCACCGGCACTGGGCCCGGGTGGCAGGGCCGGGTCGATAAAGGCCCGAGCGGGAAGGGGCGCCGACGGGTCCGGGGCGGGCGCGTTCCGCGCCGGAACACCCGACACCGACCCATACCGACCGCTCCAAGCTCTGAGTTCGGTCACGTAGTCGGCATCGGATGCGTGCCGCACCGCCGAGTCCACCACGATGTCGTGCAATCGCGGAATGTCGTCGACCTGGCGCAGCATCACCCCGGCCCGCGCCGCACGAGCACCCATCAGCGCGATATCACCCCACGGCACCGGCCACGACCGGTAGTGGCGACGGTCAGTTCGGCGGCGGCCGATCGCCAGATTCAGAACGATGTCGAGTTCGTCGGCAGGCTTGGGACTCACCTCGATGGTGGCCAGGTGCTCCGGCGAGCCCGGATCGGGCAGACGGTGGACCTTGGCTTGCCAGCCCGCCGCGGCCAGTGCCACGGTGCAGTGGTGCAGCGCGGCTCCGCAACTGAGGAGCAGATTACGACGGTCCGGGTCGGCGTGCGGCAGGTGCCGACTGGGGTCGGCCAGCAGGCGCAGCCTGTCCGGTCCGACCAGCCAGCGCCACGGCTGCGAATTGTGTACCGACGGCGCACGGGTCGCCGACTCCAGCACCGTGCGCAGCGTCGACGGATCGGGAAAATCGACATTCGCGAGTCTGCCCATGTGCCCCCACTTTCGATCGTGCGGCCGCTCAGACTTGCCCTGTCCGACGCGCGCCTGGGCCTCGTCACCTGCCAATCTGACGTCCGGACCGCACCCGGGTACAGGGTCGGAAGTCCTCGGCTGACGGGGCGGAGGGATCCAGCACGCGGGATCCGATCGGGGAAACCTCAGATCGGATTGAATTCGGCGATCAGCCAGTGCCCGTCCTTGCGCACCAGGGTCATCATGACGCTGCTGGTGGCCAGGGCGGGGGTAGGCCTTTCCCTGCTGGTGGTCACCTGATTGACGAACGCGAGCACCTGCGCCGACTCGGGCCGCATCTGCGACACTGCGGCGCGCGCGACGTTGGCCTCGGTTTTGACTCCCCGTTCCTTGGCAGCCGGAACCACGACCGAGTCGGCGAACTGGCTGTAGCGCTGAAGGAAGTCACCGGTGAGCCGCGACTTGGCATCGGCGACGTTGTTGTCGACGGTCTCCGGGGAGTACGACAGCAGGGCCTCGGCACCGGCCCTGGCGACGTCGAGCACCTGTTCCTGGGCGGCGGTATCAGTAAGACGATCCGGGCGGTAGACAGTCCAGTACACGGCACCGGTGACCCCTACGGCGACCAGCACCGCCGCGACCAGTGCCGCGATCCAGTTCCGTCGCACCCAGCCCACCGCGCGCCGACGGGCACCGGGTTTCGGGTCGGCCGAATCGGTGTCTGGCTGGGACTCATCGTCAGCGGTCATGGCACGAACTCCAGACTGGACATCTTGAACCGGGCGCCGTCTCGGGCGACCGTCACGCTCATCCGGAAGGGTCGGGGATCCTCCTTCGCGCCGGCGGCGTTGGTGACTTCGCTGTCGACCGCCACCAACACCACCCCACCATCGCCGTCAGCCGACTCCAGCGCAGCAGCCTTGACGTTGGCGACGGTGACCACCTTCTGCGCTTCGGCAGTCGCGACGAAATCGTCGGCAGTCTTGGCGAAATCTTCCCGGAACTCACCGGTGCTGCGTTCCAACACCCGCTGCACATCGGCGCGGGCCCGGCTGTGGTCGATCGACAGCAGCGCCGTCACGCCGGCCAGCGCCCCTTCCACAACCTGGTCATCGTGAGCCCGCTGCGCGTCAGCCACGGCGTGCTGCCTCAGCATCAGCCCACTGAGGGTCAGGGCCGCGCCGACGGTCAGGCCCGCCACTGCCACGCCCAGCGCCGGTGCGAGCCGACGGCCCCGGCTTTTTGGGGGAATAGCCGTCTCGGCACGGGTCGCGTCGCCGCGAGCGTGCGCAGTCCGAACGGCGGCCCGGGCGGCCTCGGCACGGGCCTGCGCCTCAGCGGCCTCGGCGTGGGCCTGAGCCTCAGCAGCCTCGGCCTCTGCCAGTTGGGTCAGCACATCGGCACCGGATTCCGAGCCGGTGGGCGCCTCGCCGGCGGTGTCCGGAAGCTCGGACGGCATGCAGTACCTTCCCGGCCACCCGGCCTATGCTCGCGGTGAACCGATCGTAGACGCCGTAAACCGGTTTTCCGCCAGTAGGTGTCGTGCCAGACTGCGGTTATGCGGTTCGCCCGGACGAGCACAGCGATCGGCGTCACAGCGATCCTGCTGCCCATCCCGGCGCTGGGAACCCCGGCTCCGGCGGGAGCCCAGGATCCGGTGCTGCACGACGTGACCTACACCGTCTACACCGATAGGCCGTTCCGCGCCGAGATCTACTACCGCGACGTCGACCCGCCGAACTTCGCCGACTACAGCCATAACCCGTACGCCTTCAGCCCCAACGTCGAGGCCGACGTCGGACCCGAGAGCCCATGGGTGCTGAACGTCAGGCTCGCCGACCCGCAAAACTGGGCGATGGTGCTGGGCACCAGCGGCCTGTCGCCGAATCCGCCGGGGTTTCATTGCTCGCTGGCGGTGGATGGTCAGGTGGTGTCCACCAATACCGGCCCCAAGGGCGCGCTGTGTTCCATGCGCCTCTGGTGAGGCGGTGTTCCATGCGCCTCTGGTGAGGCGGTGTTCCATGCGCCTCTGGTGAGGCGGTGTTCCATGAGCCTCTGGTGAGGCGGTGTTCCATGAGCCTCTGGTGAGCGCCTACTCGTCCCCTCGCACCCACACCGGTTGCTGGTTGACGAACCCGCAGGTGAGGAACAGCCCGTCCGGGGCTTGAGCGACATCGTTCTCGTAGCCTCGGCAATTGCCACCGAGGTCCTTGACTCCCACCATCGGCGGCGAGCGGAAGTAGCGGGGTTCATAGCGGCGCGGCGAACCGCAGAACACCAGCCGGCCCCATGAGGTGGTTCCGAACACGTAGGTGGCGGTATTGACGCAGGGTGCGCCGAGGACCACGCCGGGAGTGATTCCGGGGGTACAGAAGGCGTCGTTGCATTCCTCGGCATGAGCGAGCGCAGCCATTCCGGTGCCTGCCGGCCCGGCGAGGATGCCGACAGTCGACGCCGCGACGACGGCGGCTACGGTCAGACGCGGGGCCGGACGCACGGCATCACTGTCGCACACCTGAAGGGCGCGGGTCCGCCGGTCAGGCAAGATGCTCGGCTACGGGCCCCGCAGACTAGGGGCGCAGCACCTGAGGAGAACCCCCATGACGTCCGACGAGCCTGATCCCGGCCAGGATGTCGAACAGGCCGAAGTCGAACGCCTCGCGCGGCAGGCCGAGGACGAGGCCGCAGCGGCGCGGGCGCGGGCGGATGCCGCAGCGGCCAGAGCGGCAGAACTTCGCGAACAGGTCAGGGCTACGACCGGATCGGATACCCGATCAGATTCCCGATCAGATGTGGCCCCGGAAGCGGCGGCCGTGCGGCGCGGACTGGCCGCCGCCATCGCCGCAGTGGTGATCACCGCGCTGGTGTCGGCGACCGCGTTGATGCTGTGGGCCCATCGCGACGCCGCCCGGCAACGCCACCAGGTCGCGGAGTTCGCCGCCGCCGCCCGACAGAGCGTGGTGAACCTGATGGCCATCGACTACGCGACCGCCGACGACAGTGTTCAGCGGGTCCTCGAGGGTTCGATCGGCAGGTTCCGGGACAATTTCGCCGAGACCTCCGAGGATTTCGTCAGGGCGTTACAGGAGGAGAAGATCATCACCACTGCCACCGTCAACGACGCCGCCGTCGAATCCATCACCGGGGATTCCGCCGTTGTGCTGGTGTCCGCGACATCCCGGCGGGAAGGTCCGGGGGCACCCAGCGACCAGCAGCAGCCCAGGGTCTGGCGGGTGGTCCTCAACCTGCAACGCGACGGCGGGCAGATCAAGATGTCCGGCGTCGAGTTCGTCTGACCATGCCCGCGCGCTCCGATCGACGGCCCCGCTGGCTGGACTTCGCCGACACCGTTGCGGCCCGGTACGGAGCCGAAACCGGACCAGATGACGGACGACAGGGTCGCTACGACCGGCTGTGGCAGTGGTCGGTCGAGTCCCCTGCCCGATTCTGGCGGGCGGTATGGGAGTACTTCGACCTCTCCGGGTGCTACGGCGTGCTTGGCGACGGCGATGCCGCAGTGCTGGCAGATCCGGCAATGCCCGGCGCCCGGTGGTTTCCCGGCGTCCAGCTGAACTACGTCGACCAGGTGCTGCGACACCGCGACCGCGCCGGGGCGGCCATCGTCGGCCTCGACGAGGACGGCACCCGCGCACAGATCGGCTGGTCGGAGCTGCCCGGGCGGGTCGGGGCAGTGGCCGCCGAGCTTCGGCGGCTGGGGGTGGGCCCCGGTGACCGGGTCGCGGCCTACCTGCCCGACGTCCCCGATGCCGTCGTGGCCTTCCTGGCCACCGTGTCCCTCGGCGCGGTGTGGTCGGCGTGCGGACAGGACTATGCCCCGGCGGGAGCAGCGGCTCGCCTCGGCCAGCTCCAACCGCGTGTGCTGTTCAGTTGTGACGGCTACCGGCTCAACGGCCGCTGGCTGGACAAACGCACCGACACCGAGGCGCTGCGCGACGCGCTGCCCGGCGAGCCGGCCCTGATCGTCCTCGGCGGTGCCGGTTACCGCGATCTCGTCTCCGACCCAGTCGAACCGGAGGTCGTCGCCGTCCCGTTCGCGCACCCACTCTGGGTGCTGTTCACCTCAGGTACCACCGGCCGCCCCAAGGGCATCATGCACGGCCACGGCGGGGTCGTTCTCGAACACCTCAAGGCCGCAGCCCTGCACGCCGACCTCGGCCCCGACGACGTGTTCTTCTGGCAGACCGCGCTGAGCTGGATGATGTGGAACTTCCGCACATCCGGCCTGCTGTGCGGCAGCACGGTGGTCGGCTACAGCGGTCACCCGATGCATCCCGGTACGGACCGGTTGTGGCGGCTGCTCGACGACGAGCGGGTCACCTACTTCGGCACCAGCCCCGGCCACCTGTTGGCGTCTCGCAAAGCGGGTCTCAACCCGGGCGATCAGCATGACCTGAGCCGGTTGCGGACCTTGGGCAGCACTGGTTCCCCGCTGCCGGCCGAACTGTTCGAATGGGCCAAGAGTGACGTCGGAGACCATGTCGACGTCTCTTCGATCAGCGGCGGGACTGACGTGGTGACGGCGTTCGCCGGCGGCACCACCGGAATCCCGGCTCGCCCCGGGGAACTGAGCACCCGCTACCTCGGCGTCGCCCTGCAGTCGTGGTCACCGCAGCGCCGGCCACTGGTGGGCCAGGTCGGCGAGCTGGTCATCACCGCGCCGATGCCGTCGATGCCGATCGGCTTCTGGGACGACCCCAGTGAATCGCGTTACCGCGCAGCCTATTTCGATCATCTATGGGCCGACGGGCCCGATCCTGGGGTCTGGCGACACGGCGACTGGGTGACGCTCACCGAACACGGCTCGCTGATCATCCACGGCCGCAGTGATGCCACCCTCAACCGGCACGGTATCCGGATGGGCTCGGCGGACATCTACGAGGCGGTCGAGGCGATCGACGCGGTGACCGAGGCTTTCGTGGTCGGCATCGACGGAGCCGACGGCTCATACTGGATGCCGCTGTTCGTCACCATCGCCGACGACGCCACCCTCGACGACGCGCTGATCGCGACCATTCGCACCCGCATCCGCACCGTTGTGTCCCCGCGGCACGTGCCCGACGAGGTGATCGCCGCACCGGGAATCCCGCACACCAGAACCGGCAAGAAGCTCGAGGTGCCGATCACCGCGATCATGGCCGGCCACGATGAGGTGTCTCTGGACCCGCGGTCGGTAGACCACCCCGAGCTCATCGACTGGTACCGCGAACAGGGCCGACTGCACCGCAGCCAACAGGACTAGATTCGTCAGCCATGACCTCCCCGACCGTGTTCATCACCGGTGCGGCCGCCGGCATCGGCCGTGCCACCGCGGCTCTGTTCGCCGCGCGCGGATACCGGGTGGGCGCCTACGACATCGACACCACCGGGCTGGCCGCCCTGGACGAGCAGGTCAGCGGGTCCGGTGGCGACATCACGACCGGCGAACTGGACGTCACCGACGCGGCAGCCTGGGACGATCGGTTGTCCGAATTCACCGGCCCGTCACGGCGACTGGACATCCTGATCAACAACGCGGGCATTCTCAGTGCCGGTCGGTTCGAGGACATCCCACTGGCGACTCAGCGGCGCATCGTGGAGGTCAACGTCATCGGTGTGCTGACCGGGATGCACACCGCGTTGCCCTATCTGCGCGACACCGCCGGTGCCCAGGTTGTCAACCTGGGCTCGGCGTCGGCAATGTACGGCCAACCCGAGCTGGCGACCTATTCGGCCACCAAGTTCGCTGTCCGCGGACTCACCGAAGCCCTCGAGTTGGAGTGGCGACGCTACGGAATCCGGGTCATCGACATGTGGCCGCTGTTCGTCGCGACCGCCATGGTCGACGGGGTCGAGACCGCCAGCACCAGATCGCTGGGAGTGCATTTAGGGCCGGACGACGTCGCCCGCGAGATATTCGCTGCCACCAGGTCGGGACGTCGCCTGCTCCCCACGGTGCACTTTCCCGTGGGGAAACAGGCCAAGGTGCTGTCCGCGATGGTTCAGGTGACGCCGAACTGGGTGCAGCGGCTGATCAACAAGACGGTAAGCGGGCCCTGACCCCGGCCGACTCAGCTGGCAAAACTGCCCGGCTTCCGGGGCGGCTGCTGGTTCTGCACGAACGACTGGCACAGACCAAGGTTGCTGGGTACGCAGGGCACGCCGTTGATGGTGGGGGTGATCACCGGAGCCAGGCACTGGGCGTTGTAGGGGTTGGGCACGAATCCAGGCGGACAATCCTGGGCGGCGGCGGCAGGCGGGACAGCCAACAGGCCTAGCGCCACCGCCCCCAGGCAGGTGACGTAGACCGGAACACGCTGGACTGCCATGGCCGTGACCTCTTGGTTGTGCCTTTGCTGACGGAATCCAGCCTACGCGTAGGATCTGCGCCATGACTTCGTCCGAGCCGTCAGCAACCGACCCCAGCCTCCCCGGGACTCCGCTCCCGGAAGTCTCGCGGGTGCCCCACCACATCGAGCCGAAGAACCCCCGCTGGATAGCTCCGCTCGCCCTGGTTGTGTCGCTGCTAGCCGCCGTCGCCGCCGGTTGGGCGTTGCTCAAGCCGGCACCCGACCCGGCTGAGGCGAGCGCCGTCTCGGACCCCAAAGCGCAGGTGTGCGGCGTCTTCGACACGGTCAGCAGGGCTGTCTCGATTCAAACCAAACGCGCCCCCGGACCCGACCTCGGTCCGGTCACGCCGGTCGCGACGGAGGCCATCGCTGCCAACGCCCGGTTGTCGATGTCCGGCGGCGCAAGCTACCTGTTGTCCGAACTGCCCTCGAACACGCCGAAGGAACTCGCCGACGAGGTGCGGTCGTTCGCCGGCGAACTCAACGGTATCGCCATCAACGCCCTGGCCGGCATCCCCAACGACCAGGAGCCCCAGGCAGGGTTGCTGCGGTCGGCCGAGGAGACCAACAAGAAGATCGTCGAACTCTGCAAGGAATGATCGGATTGGCGGACCGGGAGTGGTGAACCCTGCCGTGGCCGCGTGTCGCTTGCCCGTCGTGGCCGCAGTGCTCGGTGCGGTGTTCCTCGGGGTGCCGTCGGCAGGGGCAACTCCCCCCGGGGAACCATCACCGACCCCACCCGCGCCGGTACCTCCCGAAGGCCTCATCGCCGGAATCGGCAGCGCTCTGGGACAGACCGGCAGCGCTCCGGCCGGACCGCTCGGCCTGCCTGATCTCTCCGCCCTGGGACCAGCCCTGCTGCTGGCCCAGAATCCGGCACCCACCGCGCCCGGCGTCGCCGTTCCACCCGTCGCTCCCAGCCTCAGCGCCTTCGACCCGGCCTACCTCGTCCCGCTCAACACCGATCCCGCCGCACCCGGCGAGGGGATACCGGCCCCCGGGCTGGGTCCAGACCCGGACAGCCCGAGCACGGGACGACTGGCTTTCCTGCAGCGACTACGCGAGATGTACGCCGCGGGCCAATTGCGTGGTGCGCTGCTGGGGCAACAACCGTTTGAAGCGGCGCCGGAGGTCCCCACCACACCCCCGCCACCGGCCGCGCCCTGACCCGTTGTGGCGGATGACCGGCCGATCCACCTGCCTATTGCCCTACCTATCGCCAACGCAACGGTGATGTTCATGCGAACCAACACCAATCCACTGCTCGTCGTGTCGGCCGCGGCGGAGTTGGGCTACCTGGGATTCGTCTAACGATAAGTTCAGGGGATGCGGGTCGACGGCCGGGAGATCGCGGTAGTGGGCAACCTGCTGCAACCGTTGACCCGGCGGACCAATGACATCGTTCGGGTGGGCCTGTCCGGAGTCTTTCTCGCCCTGGTGGTGACCAGTTCGCTGATCACCCGCAGCGACTGGGTGGGATTGGAGAAATCCATCTCCCGCATCGTCGGAGTGCTCTCCCCCACCCAGTCCAATCTGGTTTACCTCGCCTACGGCATCGCCATCGTCGCGCTGCCGTTCGTCATCTTCATCGGCCTCATCGCCGGCCGGCAGTGGAAACTGCTCGGCGCCTATGCCGCAGCCGGTTTCATCGCCGTGCTGTCCCTGTCCATCACGGGCCGGGGTATCACCGCCCCCGACTGGCATTTCGACCTCAACGACCGCCTGTCGACCACGCTGTCGCAGTTCCTCGACGACCCGCGATGGATCGCGATGCTGGCCGCCGTGCTGACCGTGTCCGGCCCGTGGCTGCCGGCCCGGTGGCGACGGTGGTGGTGGGCGCTGTTGCTGGCGTTCGTACCGATCCATCTGGTCGTCAGCGCGGTGGTCCCGGCACGATCGCTGCTGGGCCTGGCTGTCGGCTGGTTCGTCGGCGCCCTGGTGGTGCTCGTGGTCGGCACCCCGGCCCTGGAGGTTCCACTGGACGGCGCCGTGCGGGCGCTGTCCCGGCGCGGATTTGACGTCCATGGCATCACGGTCATCCGGCCGGCCGGCCGGGGACCGCTCGAACTGTCGGCGATCGGCGCCGCCGGCGAGGGCGCCATCATCGAGTTGTACGGACCGAACCAGCGCAGTGGCGGCGCGATCCAACAGTTCTGGCGCTGGCTGGTGCTTCGCGACTCCGAGACCGGTCCGCTGCAGACATCGATGCACCGGGCTGTCGAGCACCGCGCCTTGATGACGATCGCCGTGGGTGATCTCGACGCCGCCAACACCACCACCCTGACCATGGCCGGCCTCGATCGCGGCTGGACCATGTTCGCCCACACCCCGCCACGCGGGACACCGCTGGATCAGAGCGGGCGGGAATCGGTGGGCCCGGTATGGAAAGCGCTGGGCCTGTTGCACAGTCACAAGATCGCGCACGGTGACCTCCGCCCCGGCGAGATCACGGTCGACGAAGGGCACGCGTTATTCGGCGGATTCGGTCACGCCGAGTACGGCGCACCCGAGGAGAGACTGCAGGCCGATATCGCCCAACTCCTGCTGACCTCAACCGACCGGTTCGGGGCAGAACCGTCGGTGCGCGCGGCCATCGAGGTGTTCGACGCCGACACCGTCCTCACCGCCTCGCGCAGGCTCACCCGCTCGGCGATGCCGGCGCGGCTCCGAAAGACCGTCGCTGACGCCAAGGCCACCCTGGCCGCGGCCCGCGACGAGGTCAAACACCAGACCGGCGCGCAGGCGATCCAGACCGAGACGATCACCCGGTTCAACCGCAAACAGGTCATCCAACTGGTGCTGCTGGTGGCTCTGGTCTACGTGGCCTATCCGTTCATCTCCACCGTGCCGACCTTCCTCAACGAGTTGCGCAGCGCCAACTGGTGGTGGGCTCTGCTGGGTCTCGGGGTATCCGCGCTGACCTACGTCGGTGCCGCGGCCGGACTGTGGGCCTGTGCCGGCGAAACCGTGACGTTCCGCAACCTCGTCATCATGCAGTTCGCCAATACCTTCGCCGCCACCACCACCCCCGCCGGAGTGGGCGGTCTGGCGTTGAGCACCCGGTTCCTGCAGAAGGCCGGCCTGGGTACGGTGCGGGCCACCGCGGCGGTCGCCGTCCAGCAGGCCGTGCAGGTGATCACCCATGTGGCGCTGCTGATCTTCTTCTCCGTCGCCGCGGGCGCCTCGACGGATCTATCGCATTTCGTCCCGAAGCTCACCTTGCTGTACCTGATCGGCGGCTTGGCCCTGGGCGCGGTGGGGGCGTTCCTGCTGGTGCCCAAGCTGCGGCGCTGGCTGGATACCGCGATCCGGCCGAAGATCGCCGAGGTCGGCACCGACCTGGTCGAACTCGTTCGCGAACCCAAACGCTTCGCCCTGATCGTCCTGGGTTGCGCAGGAACGACATTGGGGGCGGCGCTGGCGCTGTGGGCCAGCATCGAGGCCTTCGGTGGCGGAACGACGTTCGTGACGGTGACCGTGGTGACCATGGTGGGCGGCACCCTGGCCTCGGCCGCTCCGACGCCGGGCGGGGTGGGCGCGGTGGAGGCCGCGCTGATCGGCGGATTGGCGGCCTTCGGTGTGCCGACCGCCATCGCCGTTCCCAGCGTGCTGCTCTACCGGGTGCTCACGGTGTGGCTGCCGGTGTTCGTCGGATGGCCGATCATGCGGTGGATGACCGCCCGCGACATGATCTGAGCCGACGGTGGCTGCCCGATAGGGTGCCGATATGACCTCGTGGCACGATCTGACCGGACACGTCGCCCTCGTCACCGGAGGCAACAGCGGCATCGGAAAAGGAATGGCCCGGGGACTGCACGAGGCCGGGGCCGCGGTCGCGATCTGGGGAACCAACTCCGACCGCAACGCCGCAGCGATCGCGGAACTCACCGCCGACGGCGGTGCACCGGTGGCGGCGTTCACCGTCGATGTCGCCGACGAGGAGGCGGTGGCCGCCGGCGTCACAGCGACGCTGGACCGGTTCGGCTGGATCGACTCCTGTTTCGCCAACGCGGGGGTGCCCGGACGGCCCACCCCCATCGACCAGATGAGCACCGCGGAGTGGCGCCGGGTGACCTCGGTCAACCTCGACGGGCAGTTCTTCACCGCGCGTGAAGTGGTGCGTCACATGAAGACCCGCCGCAGCGGATCGGTGGTCTTCACCTCCAGCGTGTCGCAGAGCGACGGGTTGCCGTTCTCCCCGCACTACGCGGCGGCCAAGGCCGGGGTGGCCGCGATGGCCCGCGGGTTGGCGGTGGAACTGGCCCGAGACGGAATCCGGGCCAACGCGATCGTCCCGGGGTGGACAGTGGCCGCGATGACCGAGGGCCTGCTGTCATCGCCGGCAGCGGAGTCCAAGATCCTGCCCCGGGTCCCGTTGCGACGCTGGGGTGTTCCCGAGGACTTCGCAGCGCTGGCGGTGTGGCTGGCCAGCCCGGGTTCGGGGTATTTCACCGGTCAGACCGTCGTGATGGATGGCGGCTACTCGGTGTTCTGAGGTCACTACTGAGGTCACATAGCCCTGAACTCCAGTGCGGGCGGAGGGACTCGAAACCTAATCCGGGGTTCATTCGACCTGCCACTATGCCTCTGAGCTGCTGAAATACATGACGGTAATTAACGGAAGTTATCTGTAACTGTGGGCACAGTGTGGGCAGGATGTGGGCGGGGCCTGGCGCAGATCGTCCCTCGCGCCTGTGAATCGCGGTCATGGGAACGTCTTCCGGTCGAAAGGCGAAACGACGAAACCAGCCGGTTGACGCCAGGACCCGCCCTGGTCTACATCGCGGTGACGCGGTAGCGGTTGAGGACCGCCTGCTCGGCCAGTGTCCAGGCGAAGGTCGACGCGAGCGAATACCGGTATTCGACGTCATCTATCCGCTTGGCGGCCAGTCCGGTCGGGTTGCCGGCCAGGCGGGCGGATGCCGTGGCGATCACGGCGGCGAGCTCCTCGTTCGGTTCGCCGTCCTCGAAGCCACGTCCGCGGGTGTAGGCCTTCGCCATCACCGTGACGATGGGAACCACCGTGGCCACGTCCCCGGCTTGCAGGGACGTGACCGTGGCGGCCGGATCGGGTTCGGGCACTAGCTGCCGTCCGCGGTGAGCACGATGATCGCCTCCGGATGCAGCAGGCCGAGGTCGTAACGGGTGGTGACCCGCAGCCCGATCTGGTCCCATTCGGCGTACCGCTCGGAGAGCACCGTGATCGACGGGGCCATGTCGCGGGCCACGGCGACATTGCTGGTGTCGGCCAGGAGCGCCGTGCCCTCGGGGAGCTTGTTGGTGACGGTGACGGGGATACCGAACAGGCGGTAGGTGGCGTCCCGGGTTACGTCGGCCTCCAGCAAATACTTCGAGGAGTCGGTCGCCTCTTTGAGCTTGCGGAGGGCGATGAAGTCGTCGCCGTTGATGAACCACCTGTTCGGGGTGACCTCGGCGGCGACCGCCTTCCCGATGCCGTCGAGGAGGCTATCGGCGTCGGTGACGTCGAGGTCGCCGGTCTGGACGTCGGCCTGCTCGATGATCCCGGTGATGGAGTCGTCGCTACCGTCGCCGGTCAGCAGGGCGGCGTCGAGTTCGTCACCGACGACCTTGAGCAGGCGGGCCTTGAGGACAGCGTCCAGGCCGATCACGCTCTGGCGCACCGATTCCCGGCTGAACCGTTCAATCACCTTGATGGACTTGCGGTCGGTCGGCATGAGGACGACCTCGTCGAAGGTGGTGGCGTGAGTGCTTGGGATCTCCTCGTTCTCGCCGACGAAGCCGACGGCGCTGGAGCCGGTGAGCTTGGGGATGCGGAGCTGGCCGGCGGTATCGAAGATCCGCACACCGGAGGACAGGACAACGGAGGCGGCTTCGAGGGGCTGGACGAGGAGCGCGGATACCTGATCGTTTAACAGTTCGGCGATGTCGCCGGTACCGAGAGCCATGACTGACTTCCTTACGTGTCGATTGGTTGGGGGTGTCGACACGTCGCCGGGACGTCAATCGTGTTGGGCACCAGGCCCAATGAAGCGATGTTACACCGAGGTCGGTGTGGTGATCTATGTCCGCGATCTGAGAATGTCGGCCAGGGACACGTTCCCGGATGCTGTTGCGCGTGGCCCTTGGCCGATGTCGCCCGCGGGTCGGCGGCTGGCCAGATGCGGCTTGCGGTCGAGGAGTTCGGTGACGGCGGCGGCCAGGGCCTCCGGGTCGGCGAGGTGGGCCTCCTCGAACGGTAGGTCGCTCGGGTCGGCCAATCGTCCAGTGGCCCTGACTAACTCAATGTGCAGCCGTTGCGCGAGGGTGTCGGCGTCCTTCGCGCGTTGGCGGTACTTCGCATTCTCCCTGCGGAGTTCCTCGACTACCTCCCGCGGGAACACGTCCTCGACGTCCTTCTCGGGGGCCTCCTCGGTTGCCTCGACGGTGATGTCCTCGACTACCTCAGTGCCTTCGGTTGTCTCGGTGCTGGTTTCACTCATTGCTATCTCCTCTCGGTTGTTGCCGTGCCTTCTCGACGGCGTCGGCAAGTTGCCTGGCCAGGTTGATCGCTTCCCCGGTCCCGAGGCCGAAACTCAATCCGGCGATCCGCAACCGGACCGGGCACGGCGACGTCGGAGCGACCGCCACCCTGACCGGAACGTCCTTCATGGACAGGCGCATCACGCGACCCCCGGCATCGGGGCCTCGCTGGCCCTGGCGGCGGCGATCTCGGCGAGGTCGGTCTCGTTGTAGCCCAGACGCTTCAGCGCGTAGCTGGCAGGCAGCAGACCCACCGAGAACAGCTTCGTCACGCTGTCGGCCTCAGCGGCCAGCGACCGGGTCGAGGCGTCAGCCCAAACCACCTTCGCGTCCACGGCGCTCGGGTCGAGCCCGTCCCGGATGGCCACCATGAGCTTGGCTACCTGCTCCCAGCCCTGCCCGAGCTGGGCCTGGCGCTGCTCGGCGCGACTGGTCAGCGCGGCCTCGCTGGCCCGGATCGAATCCGCACTGGTCGGGTTATCCCCGCCGATACCCAGCATGTGCTCGGGTAGCCCGGACACCGCGCTGATGGCTCGCATGATCACGCCGATCGCGTTCTCGTAGCCCGCCAGCTCCGCGCCGGGGATCTGGCCGAAGCGGGCGTCGGGGCTCTCCGAGATCATGGCCCGATGCGACTCCGGGATCGGGGAAACCTCACGCATCACCGGTTCCCCGTCGCCGTCGAGGACCGGGTCGCCGTTGTCGTCGCGGACAACTTCGGTGGTGATCTCCACACCCGTAGCCCAACGGCGCGGCCTTGCGGTCATCTCGCTGGACACGAGCATGTCGGTGCACAGTTTCATTAGGGCATCGGACAGGTCGAGGACATCAGCCATCTCAGAAGTCCCGCACTCGTCGAGCAGGCGCAGCGGATTGGCGAACCGCACCACCGGCGTTACACCCAACGGGTTGGCGACGGATTCCACCGCGGTGAACCCGTCGACCGTGGCACCCGTGTGGTTGGCCCGGTAACGCACAATCTCCTCCGGCCCGTACAAGACGGCGTGAGTGTGACGGTCGTCGGCCCACCGCTTCACCGCGTACTGAATCTGCCTCGTGCCGGGGTCGATCAGAGCGGCCATCTGATGCGAAGACTCGATGGACACCGCTGGCCGGCCGAACCGGTCAGCCCAGCAGATCGCCCACGAACTCCCCAACGTCAGGGCCTCGCGGTGCGCGATCCGCGACGTCTGATCCAAACCGCACGCCTGCCAGTCCGGCCAGATATCCACCCCGGTGAAGCCGACGACCCGCAGCCGCTCGCACACCGAATCCACCAGCAGCCGAGGAATGTTCACCGACACCTTGCGCAGCCGGTTGCCCAACGCTTCGGCAGCCGCCGGGGCCAGGTAAGCCAGCGGCGACTCTCCCGCGTAGTAGCGGTCGAGCATGGCGAACTTCGCGGCCGGCTCATCCAGCTTCTGAAGTAGTTGTTGCAGAACATCTTTCATGAGGCGAAACTCCAACTTCTCTTTCGATTCTTGTGGGTTGCGCGCCAGGTGGCGCGACTATGGGCCATGACCAGACACGCGGCCAGGTCGATCTTTCGGGCGGACTTGCTCCGGGATGCCTTCGACAGCCGGATACCGCGGGCGTCCTCGACGACCACCGCGGCCGCGACGTGCTCGCCGAGCTGCCGATCACCGGAATGCGTCATGCGGCCGTTCACCGCAGCGGAGAACAGATCCCCCGTCGCAGCGGTCAGTCGTGCCGGGGAGTGCGGAAACTCGACGACAGGCAGCCGCTCGGCCTCCAGGGCCTGCAGGGTGCGCGTCCAGCGGAACGGGTCGGCGATGATCTCGACCACCCGCCAACGTCGGCAGCACTCCCGGATCTCCTGCTCCACCTCGGCGACGGGCACCCGGTAGGAGTCATCCCCGGCCGGACGCTGCCACACCTTCACCGTGTCGAAGTGCGGCGTCGCTGACACGGTCGCCACGAGCAGAGCTGTGGTGTCGTCGGAGAACGAGCCGTCGAGGGCGATCACGACCTCCGCACCCGCCGGCACGGGCTCACCGGTCGACAGTCCGTCCCACACACCGGCCGGGAGGAACTTCCCCTCGGTGTCCAGTGCGAACTGGCAGAGCCTGGCCCGCCGGAACGTCGACTCGCGGGTCTTCGGCGGGAGCAGAGCGTGCAGCGCATCGCGGTGCAGGAAGTCATCCAACGCCGGGTTGGCGATCTCCCAGCAGTGCTCACAGTCGACCGGGTGATCGCTGAAGTCGGCCGCCGAGAACTCCCGCCACACCAGCGAGCGGTCCTCCGGATGATCCAGGGCATAGGTACGGAGATCCGCGAGGACGTTGTTGTGGGGGTCCGGTCCCGGAGTGCCGATGGCCACCAGCGTCGACTGCTCCCGCTTGCCCTGAGCCAGCGTCAGCACTTCGTAGGTGTCCCGTGACACCACCCCGGCCTCGTCGAGGATGGCCAGGTTGTAGTCCAGGCCCTCCAGGCGTTTCGGCTCCGCCGGCAGGCAATGGAAGTGCGCATCACGCGCCGGGATGTAGAGCCGTTCCTTGAACACCTGACACCGCGCCGATAGATCCTCCGATAACTCGGTCATGCGGCGGGCGATGCCGAATACGATCCCGGCCTGGCGCTCATCGACAGCGACGACACACACCGTCGCACCTTCACCGCCGAGGAAGAACCGGTAAAGCCCGTATGCGGCCACCAGCGTCGACTTGCCCTGGCCTCGCGGCATCATCCACCCCGCCGTACGCGGCATCGGGTCGGCGTCCTCAATCGACCCGATCAGATCCCGTTGCCAATCCCGCAGCCGTAGGACCGACCTCGCGCCCGTACCTTTCGGCACCCGGATGAACTGCTCACAGAACTTCGAGAACCGCGCCGAGCCCGTCACCCGCGGCCGGAAGGGCAACGGGGACGGGTCGACAGCAGCCTTAGGCCCAGCCTTGATGGCTCAGCCCGCCAGCCTGCGGATCACCGGCGCACCGGTCATCTCAGCAAGAGCATGTTGAGCGAAGTACCAGACGTCATGCTCGTAGATGTAGCTCTCTTGCTCGACGTAGAGGTCGAAGGCATTGGAGCGGGAGCCGTCACCCCAGAACTCGCCCCGGAGATCGCAGAGAGCCACGCGCCAATCCTCAAGCAACTCACGAAGTGACCTGAAGAACGAGATCCGATCGTTGATGGACGGATTGTCGAGCCCGACGTAGTTCGTCTGCCCATCCCAGTCGAAGCAATCGGGGATTCCGGTGACTTTCTGCAGGTACTTCTCGACCGCTTCGACCTCCCGCTTGGTCATCTCGCTCATCATCCGATCAGCGAAACTCACTTCTGTCGTGGTCATTTCATCCACCTTTCATTTCTCTTTTTCTCGTCCCGGCTGCTGTTTGCAGTCCGGGTGTGTAACGGCCTTCGCGCCTGGCTGCGGGGTCAACTTCGGGCCTCGGAGGGGTCATCCCCCTGGCTGAGCGGCCTCGTGCGGCACCGGCAGCACGGTTGCACGGTCCGCATAGGACGCGGATGTCCTTGAGCCGTATGGCCTTTCCAGCCGCCTTCTGTTGCCATGCCTCCGGGGTGTGGTCGGCCTGCAGGTCCTCGGTCGAGCCGCAGTCGGTGCAGAACGGCTGCAAGCGTCTGGCGCGCCTGCTGAGCTTCGTCCAAGCCCCGTCGTAGCCGCGGTCGGTGGCGCTGGCCTTCGGGTCGACGGTGTGCTCTGGGCATCGGGGTCCCGTCGTCGGTTCACCGCAGTCAAGACATGGGCTGAGCGTCATGACCGCTCCCGGTGGTGCAGCTCGCAGTGTTCACAGTGGCCGCGTTCGAGGGACAGGGGAGCCCAGAGCGGTTGCCCGCAGGCGCAGTGCCCTGGCTGCGGGTGGCCCAGTGGCGGGTGAGCGCATGGACCGTGCATCACTGGTCCTCGACTTCCATGCCCGAGAAGGTGCGGATGCCCCGGTCGATGATGCTGGCCCCGATGGTGGTCGACAGGGAGGGCATGGCGAGTGCGACGGCGTCGACCAAGCCGAGCAGCGTCGGCGTGACGTCGGGGTCCTCGTGGATGACGGCGTTCTGTGCGTCGGTGTCCTCGCGGCCGTAAGCGATGAACAGTCGGGCACCTCGGCGCTGCTGTATCGGGACGACGTCCTCGGGGTCTTGCTCGGGGCTGGCGAGGGTGACGAGGAGCTCATCGAAGCCTCGGAGTCCGGCCTCGGAGTGGAGTTGCTTCGAGACGGCGTCGAGGGTGGTTAGTAGGCCGTGGATGAACTCACCTACCCGACCGCTTTCGACGGCGTCGATGATGATCGCGTTGACGCCGTCGTCGTCGCGGTAGAGACGGTGGCGGATGAAGGCGGCGGCGCGGCGGAGGTCGCCGGCCGTGTGGGGGTTGATGTTCAAGACGGGTTCCTTTCGGGTCCAGATTTCGGGGTCGGGGAAGATCACTCGGCGGGCCACTGCAGTTGCTCCTCTGTTTCACCGTCGAGCAGTGAAAGAGGTGAAAGAGGTGAAATTGCTGGTAGCGGGTTTATGGGCTGACCTGCGTTTTCACCACTTTCACCTGTTTCACCACTTACTAGTGCGGTGTAGACACCGCGGCCGGATTGCTCGATGTAGCCGCCGTCGCGGAGTTTGGCGAGCAGGTTCCCGGCGATCCGGTTGTCGATGCCCAGGCGGGCGGCGAGATCCTTCGGGGTCGTGGTGTCGCGGGAGTTGACGAACGTCAGCGCGTCTAGTGAGCGGTCGCTGAGCCGGTT
>JAGQTS010000186.1 GCA_020438895.1 Mycobacterium sp. | reverse complement strand
CCTGGAAGTAGCGGTCCTTGGAGTACGACCGGGTCTTCATGGCCCCCATCGAGCCCATGCCCCGGTACTCCTTGAACCGTTCACCCTGGTAGAGGACGACGTCTCCGGGGCTCTCGTCGACGCCGGCCAGCAGGCTGCCCAGCATCACGGTGTCGGCTCCCGCAGCGAGGGCCTTGGCGATGTCGCCGGAGAACTGGATGCCACCATCGCCGATCAGGCAGGCGTCGTAGCCCTCGAGGGCGGCGCGGGCGTCGTCGATGGCGGTGAGCTGAGGCACGCCGACCCCGGCCACCACCCGGGTGGTGCAGATGGACCCGGGACCGACCCCGACCTTGACGGCCGAGGCGCCGGCGTCGAGCAGGGCCCGGGTGCCGTCGTAGGTGGCGACGTTGCCGGCCACGATCGGCACCGGGAACTCGGCCACGATCTTGGCCACGATGTCGAGCACCCCGGCCGAGTGGCCGTGGGCGGTGTCGACCACCAACACATCGACCCCGGCATCGACGAGGGCGGCGGCCCGTTCGAAGGCGTCGGGGCCGGTGCCCACCGCGGCGGCGCAGCGCAGGCGACCCTGGTCGTCCTTGGTCGACTCGGGGTACTGGATGCGCTTCTGAATGTCCTTGACGGTGATCAGGCCCGACAGGCGACCCTCGGCGTCGACCACCGGAAGCTTCTCGATGCGGTGACGGCCGAGGATCTCCTGGGCTTGTTCCAAGGTGGTGCCCTGGGGGGCGGTGACCAGGTTCTCGCTGGTCATCACGTCGCCGATGCGTTCGTTGACGTCTTGGTGGAAGCGCAGGTCCCGGTTGGTGAGGATCCCGACCAGGCGGCGGTCGCCGTCGGTGATCGGCACGCCGGAGATCTTGTAGCGCGACATCAGATCCAAGGCGTCGGCCACCAGGGCATCGGGACCGAGGGTGACGGGGTCGACGATCATGCCGGACTCGGAACGCTTGACCTTGTCGACCTCGGCCGCCTGGTCCTCGACCGACAGGTTGCGGTGCACCACGCCGATCCCACCGGCGCGGGCCATGGCGATGGCCAGCGCCCCTTCGGTGACGGTGTCCATGGCCGCCGACAGGATCGGCACGTTGAGGGTGATGCCGGGTACCAGCGGGCTGGCCGTCGACACCTCGTTGGGCAACACGTCGCTGGCCGCGGGGACCAGCAGCACGTCGTCGAAGGTGAGGCCGGTGACCGCGAAACGGTCGGTTCCCGGGCGTTCGGAGGCGGACCGGTCAGGGGTGGTGCGGTCTGGCGGGTCGAGGGCCATCTTCTTCGTCTCCGGGGCGTCGTCTCTTCGCCGCAGGCTACCCGGACTGCTCGACCGCCCCACAGCCGACAGCCACACGTCAGCTAGCTACAAACCGGCGTTGGAGCCGATCTCGGCAGCCACCCGGCCATCTGTGCGTCTCATGATCGGGGGGTCGGGTCGACCAGCACGCAACGGGTACCGGTGTAGATAGTGACGCATCAGCCTCGAAGCGGGCGAGCGTGGCCGTGGACGACGAGCTGGTCAATGACCTATGTCTCTTCCGGCCGTGTCGCCTGCCGGTACTTCGTTACCAGCTGGTTCGTGACCGCACGCCGCCGCGCCATAGCGCGTCCCATCGATCAGGCGTGGCGGGCCACACCCCAAACGGAGGAAAAGAAGGCAACTAATCCCCCCTACGCGGAGGTGCCCATGGCCATGAGAGAGTGCTCGCGATCTCCCAACGATTAGGCAGGGATCATCTTGTTCTTGTCAGGGACATCGCGGCTACAGGCTCGATCAAATACGAATCTCGACAACCCCAGACAGCGGCCGTACCTGCTCATCGAAGTGTTTCGAGAAATGCATCCGCCTCGGATCGGAGAGCTGAATAATCATCGATTTCCACGAATGAATTGATCCAATAGCCCTTCAATGAACCATCATCGCCTCGAACCTCGATCGGATACAGCGTTGAGATCGCTTCGAGAACCGGCTTCCGGTTCAACGGATCGGCCATCGCATCAGAGGACATGGTTGCTTCGAACTCGCTGGATCTCTCGGCTATCAGCGAGGGAAGGGCCTCGATCTCAGCCACATCCATCCAGCCCCGGCTCCTCCCGGTCGAGTCCTCCACCGGGACCCGCGTCTCACTGTCGAAGGCGAGAACCTGATCGTCCGCGACCGCGGATCGGGTCTGGGAAGTAACAGCCGCTCCGCGTTAGGTCGCCACGGAATCGAGCTCGGCCGCGCCGCAAGCGGCCAAGGCGGCACTACAGGTCAAGAACCCGGCAAAGCTCCACGCCAACATACGATTACTACGCATTGTAGGCCTCCGGAGTCTCGGTGTAGGCCGATACGACAGGCGAGGACCCCACCCTGCCCTGGTGCAGGCCTTGTGTCTTAAACGCACCTGGAGTCTGACAGGCACCGTAGCCAACTGCGGCCGCCTGAGAATCTGGGCTGGTATCAATGATGAGATCCGTGAATGTCTGGCAAATCACCCACTGAGACCCGTTCCAGCGTCGAAGGAACGCCGTAGCTGAGACAAAGTCGACGGACGTACCCTCGCCTGCCTGCACCGTCAAGGAGCTCCTCAGATCCGAGGGGATTGATCGGCGGATAGGTATCCGGGGCGCGGTACAGAGCCCTGCGCGTCTGACGGTCTTCTACGTCAACCAGAGCCGAGGACCGGGTTGATGATCCTACGCCGATGGGGTCGACGAGTTCACCCGGCGAACTCGCCGCCTGACCGATGGCACCTATTCAGCTGGTGGCTGGTTTTGTCATGGTGGGTAGGGGATGGTCTCCCAGATCACCCGGAAACCGTTGGACACCGCGATCGTTTTGCCCGACCCATCTGAGATGTGAATCACCCTTCGGCTACTGTCCCGATTCCCCGATCGGCGTGACGTCCTCAGGCACGGTCGTCGGCTGGGATGCGGGTGGTGGCGCGCCCGATGAGGCCGGAACGACCGGGGTAGAGGCGGGTGAGAAGGTCGACCGCTCGAGCGTCGGGACCGACGGTCACCCGGGCACGGTTGCGGTCGATGGCGTTGACTATGCGCTTGGCAACCACTGCCGGCGGACGCATGGCGATGGGCGCGAGGCGGGATCGACCCATCGACGCCAAGCGGCTGGCTTGGGCACCCCGGGCCGTGTTGGTGATGTCGGTACGGATCGCACCGGGGAACACCACCGTCACCCCGATGTCGGAGGTGATCAGTTCTGAACGGAGACCCTCGCTGAATGACCTCACCGCTCCCTTGGTCAGGGAGTAGGCGACGTTGTGGGGAAGCCCCAGCAATCCCACCATCGACGACAGGTTGACGATGTGAGCCTCTTCGGCCTGGCGCAACACGGGCAAGAAGGCCCGACAGCCGTGAACGACCCCCCAAACGTTGATGTCGACGATCCAGTGCAGATCATCGAGGGAGTCGTCCTCGAAGGCACCGGCCGCGGTGACCCCGGCGTTGTTCACGAGGATGTGGCAGCCACCGTGCTGATCGGTCACTTCTTCTGCCACCGCCTCCAGCCGAGCCGGATCCCTGACATCGGCCACATGCACGGTCGAGCGCACGCCGATACCGCGCACCAGGGCGGCGGTTTCGGTCGCCCGCTCATCGCTGACGTCCACGACGGCTATGTGTGCACCTCGCCGGGCAAGGGCCTCACACGTGGCGCGCCCGATTCCGCTACCTGCACCGGTCACGACGGCTACCCGGCCGTCTATTCGTCTCATGATCGGGGGGTCGGGTCGACCAGCACGCAACGGGTACCGGTGTAGATGGTGGGCAGGCACTTGTTGCAGTGGACGCAGAGCCCGGATCGGGACTCACCGGCGGCCATCTTGTTGGGGAGGTCCGGCTCGCGCAGCAGGGCGCGGGCCATGGCGACGAACTCGAAACCTTCATCGAGCGCGAGGTCGATTGTGGACCGTTCGTTGATGCCTCCGAGCAGGATGAGAGGCATGTCCAGCGCGGCACGGAACTGGCGGGCGAAGGGCAGGAAGAACGCCTCTTCGTAGGGCAGTTCCGGGAAGATCCGGTGCCCGAACGCCCTCACCCCCAAGCCGACCACGGGACCCTGGGTGGCGGCGAACTCCTTGAGCGGTACGTCGCCACGGAAGTAGTACATCCCGTTGAGCAGAGAACTGCCGCCGGTCAACTCGATGGCGTCCAACAAGCCGTCGGCTTCCAACAGGGCAGCGAACTGGAGGCTCTCCTCCAGCCACAGCCCGCCCTCGACGCCGTCAGCCATGTTGAACTTGGCCAGTACGGCGACGCGGTCTCCGGCGACGTTGCGAACAGCATCGATCACTCGACGCGGGAATGTCGAGCGGTTCTCGATGCTGCCGCCGAGGTGGTCCCGACGGCGGTTGAGGTTGGGGCTGAAGAACGAGCTGAGCAGGTAGTTGTGTCCGAGATGGATCTCCAGCGCGTCGAAGCCGGCGTCGATCGCCACCCGAGCCGCCCGCTCGAAGTCGGCCACCACTCCGTCGAGGTCTCGAGCCGTCGCCGCCTTGACCAGGCCCATGGCGGGGGCGCTGAAGCGCGACGACGGGGCCAGGCTGGGGAACTTTTTCGAGTGGGCCTGGGCGACGAGGCCGGCATGGCCGAGTTGGGCCGAGATCAACGCCCCTTCGGCGTGGACCGCGTCGGTGAGCCGTTGCAGGTCACCGGTAATCGCCTCGGTCATCACCATGGTGTCTCGGCTGACCCGCCCACCCATGGACACCGCGCAGTAGGCGACGGTGGTCAGCGCCGCACCGCCTCGGGCCACGCCGACGTGGAAGTCGATCAGCTCCTGGCTGACCGCACCCCGCGGCATCACGCCTTCGAAAGTGGCGGCCTTGATGATCCGGTTGCGCAGGGTCAGCGGACCCAGCGTCGCGACCTCGAACGGGGTGGGCACCGTCGCTCCTCCTGTGACATCAACTGACACACGGCGTAAGCCTGACGGCGAGACCCGGGCATCGTCGCTCGCCAGGCTACTCAGCCCGAGGTTTCGCCTCGGCTCGGGCCCTTTCAGGCCTGACACAGATCGGTCCGGTTGATCGTCACGGCCAGGTTGCGTCGACGGCGCCTGAGCGCTTCCTCGTTTACGGCAGGGTTGCCAAAGGAAGTTAGGTCTGCCTACCGTGGACGGTGCCGACCGGGAAAGTCGGCTGACCCGATGAAGAAGGGATCGAACGATGTCGATCACCACCTCACCCGACCAGGCCGACCGAACCCGGCCCCACGATGACCTCGTCGAGCACCACGGGCACGAGGAACGGATCCCCGGTGCCGGACTGGCTGCGGACCGTGTGGCCGGACACTGGCTCCTGGCCCGCCTCGGAAAGCGTGTGCTTCGGCCCGGCGGGCGCGAACTGACCCAGAAGATGCTCGATGCCCTCGCCGTGTCACCTGGCGATGACGTGGTCGAGCTGGCTCCCGGGATGGGGATCACCACCAGCCAGGTGCTGGCCGCCAACCCCGCTTCCTACGTCGGGGTGGACCGTGACGAGGTCGTCGTCGAGCGCATGACCAGCCAGATGAACGGAAGCAGCCGACGAGCGGTGAACGGGTCGGCTTCTGACACCGGCCTTCCCGACCGGTGCGCCGACGTGGTGTTCGGCGAGGCCTACCTGACCATGCAGGGGGCCAAGCAGAAGGACCGGATCCTCGCCGAGTTGGCCCGGATCTCGCGGCCCGGGGCCCGGCTCGGCCTTCATGAGGTCGCCTTCGCTCCCGACGACGTCACCGAGGCCGACGCCGAGCGCGCCGCTCATGACCTTCAGTCCACGATCAAGGTGAACGTCACCCCGCTCACCATCGCCGGCTGGCGCAAGCTGCTCGACGAGGCGGGTTTCGACGTCTCCCACTGTTCCACCGCTCCCCTGCACCTGCTCGAACCGCGACGGTTGATCGCCGATGAAGGGATCACCGGCGCGGCGCGCTTCGTGGTCAACGTCGTCAAGGACAAGCCGGCTCGTGAGCGGGTGATGTCGATGCGCAAGGCCATGCGTGACAACGCCGAGCACCTCCAGGCCGTCACGTTGACCGCGATCCGTCGCAGTGACGAGGCCCCGTCATGACCGGACGTAAACCCCTGATCGCCGGGGGCGTGGTGCTGGTCGTCGTGGTGCTGGTCGGGGCGTTCCTGTTGTGGCCCCGGGGAAGCGACCCCGTCACCAAGGACGAGGCCGTCGAAGACTTCCGTTCCCAGAACAGCTCCACCACCACCGCCAACGGGGATGACGCCGGAGCCTCGACCACCACCGCCGCATCCACCGCACGCTCACGTCCCGAACCCGGCGTGTACACCTTCGCCGCCACCGGCAGCGAGGACGTGAAGCTGGGACCGTTCCCGGCCGAACACCGGGAACTTCCGACCGAGGTCAGCATGGTGCTGGTGCACGACGAGGACCCCGAGTGCTTCACCACCACCGCCAAGCTGTTCGAACAACACTCCGACGACACCACCTTGTGCGCCTCACCTGACGGCACGGTCCGCTTCGTCGAGCACCGCAAACACCAACAGGTCGGCGGCATGTCTCCCACCGTCACCTTCAAGTGCGACCCCAACGTGGTCATCGCTCCGTCCACCGATCAGGGCGACATCGCCTGTGCCATCTCCTTGGAGGGGGCGCCGGTGAAGGTGGAATCCCAGATGACCGGGTCCGCCAAATCGTCGCCGGCCACCGTCGAAATCGCCGGTCAGGCTGTCGCGGCCACCCTGGTCGAGCTGACCTTCAACGTGAGCGGCAGCCTGTCCGGCACCTGGGTAGAGAAGCTGTGGCTCGCCAACGACACCCAACTGCCGGTCCAGATGGAACGCGAGCTCGACCTGTCGGGCCCAGCCACCCTGAAGGAATCGAACAAGCTCGTCCTAACCGACCTCACCCCGACGACCTAGTGCCATGATCAGCGAGCAGATGAACTCGGCGGTGTTTTCGAGACCCGACAGCAGCTGCTTGTTCGATCAAACCCTCAGTCTCGTGCCACTGGCCGGGCGGTGCCGGTCATTGCCTGGCCGGTTCAGGGAACGAGGGTAAGAGACAGACCTGGTGGTGGACGTCGTCGCGATCTGCGATAGCGACAAGGGGGCCAGTGTCGACGATGACGACCTGAGTGCTCACGAACCGAACTCGTCGCGTCGGATCGCTTTGTAGCACTCCGACAGGGTGCCGTCACCGGACGCGGCGACACCCGCGAACGCAAACCGGTGCCCGGTCGTGGCAGGCCCGGTCGGAGCGGGCAGCGTTTCGGCCAGCTCGGCGATCACTATGTCGATGCCGACCCCGCGGCGTGACGCTTCAGCCTCGAGGCGGGCGAGCGTTGCCGGGGGCAGATCGACGGTGACGGACATGGCGCCAGTGTAGAGCCGGCCTCTGACCGCGACCCGGAGCGAAAACCAGCCCAGATGAAGTGCGAGCTCGACCTGTCGAGCCCAGCCACCCGCAAGGAATCGAACAAGTCGTCCTAACCGACCTCACCCCGACGACCTAGGCGCTGTCCGCCGGGAGGTGGACCGTGAACGGACCGGTCAGCCGTTGCGGGGTTCGGTGCGGCAGGGGTCAGGTCCGCAGACGTCGTTGATGATGCCGGTGGCGAAGAACTCGTTGCGTTGGCGTTGGGCATCGGGGGTGCGGCGAGGGAACTCGTGGGGATCAGCGCAGGCGGCGTTGGCTACCGTTTTGTCCCCCGCCGAACCGGGCTCGCATTCGCTGATCCACGGCTCGGCCATGTCGGGGCTGATCCCACCGAGCGGTGCGGGCAGGGTGCCGGCATCCCAGTAGATCAACAAGGAGGTGGCGTTCTCGCCCGCCTTGACGGAGTCCATGCCGAAAGGTGGCTCCACCCGTCCGCTGCCGGGGTCCTCCACCGCCGGCATCCGGATCGGAACCCCGGCGGTACGGGCCGCGATCTCCGCTGAGACGTTGGCCACCTGATGGTCTCCGAGGGCCACCTGGATGATCACCTGGTGTTCGGGCGTGCCGGACAGGGTGTTGGTGGTGAGGTGGCGGGCAAATCCCGACCCTTCGGCCTGGTCCCACAGTTGTTGCAGCAGAGCCAAGATCAACAGCCCGTCGACCGGACGGTCGTAACCGCCGGCGATGACCGGGCCGTACTTCTGCCAGTTGTTGGACCGGGGGATCAACAGCGAGTAGTCGACCCCGGGAACACCGATGACCGCCTTGGTCCACTCGGTGGACACCGCGGTGGCCACTATGCCCATGATCCCGCCCTGGCTGTGCCCTTCGTAGAACACCTCACTGGTGTCAAAGCTCGCCCCGCCGCTGGCGGTGCGGAACTCGGGGGCGGCCACGAAACCATCGGGGTGGGTCATGAGACGAGCCAGGAACAACTGGTTGATCACGCTCTGCATCAGCCGGTCCACGTTGCTGGGGAACAGGTTGATGTCACCCAAAGCGGCGACGGCCGAGCCGATGTCAGCCTCGGACATACCTATCCAGTTGGTGGCACACGGCATCAGGTTGGCAGCGGCCAGACCCAGGTCTCCCCGCTCGGATTCCCGGGCGCTGCCCAGCAGACCGTGGCCATAGACCACGGGCCGGGCCCCGGCGGTGCCGGCCAGTTGGGCCGCGGTCAACGAGCAGGTGAACTCGGCGGTGTATTCGAGACCCGACAGCAGCGGGTCGTCGTCGGTATCGCGGATCATCAGCCGGCCCGGCGACGCGTCGCCGGCCAGGAACGACGGCACCTGGTAGGTGCCCCGGATGCGACGGGCCACACCCTCGGGCAGGGGGCCACCGTCATCGGTGGTGCTCAGGACCTCGGTGACGGAGAACGCGGGCGCGGCGTCGCCCAGCTTGGCGAACGCCTGGTCGCGCATGGTGATGAGTCCGCCGGTGACGATCTTGTCGCTCATCACCGTGAAGTCCCACGCCAGCCACTGGTCGGCCCGGGCAAGTCCGGCCTTGGCTAGGGCGTTGACGTTCTGGTCGAGGCGAGCCCGACGTTGTTCGACCGGGCCGATCCCGGTCTGGAGCCGGTCCCTGATCACCCGGAACCCGTTGGACACCGCGATCGGTTTGCCCGACCCGTCGACGGGCTGAGCGATACCCACCGCGTAGCGGTGACCGGGTTCCAACATGGTGAGGGGATGGAGCAAGACGGTGGTGCGGTCGGCCTCGGCGATCTCGGGACGGGCGTCGAGCTCCGCCCAGTGCGCCACCCGTTCACCGGTGGTCATGTCGACGATGACCGTGCCCGACCCCTTCTCCAGTGACGACGCCGGGTCGGCTTCGCTCGGGAAGTTGGAACCCTCGGGGTCAACCCCGGCAATGGTGGTCATGATCGGGGTGCCCACCCCCCAACCGTCCAGACGCTTCCACGCGGTGTCCTTGACCACCACCCCTTTGGTGTTGGTGGGCAGGGCACCGCGTTCGAACTCGAGCTTGCGACGGGTCGGCGTCTTGGGGTTGTCGGTCTCAAAACGCGACGAGGGGAACGGAAACATGCACTCGCTCTCATCCAGCCAGTCACACGCCCGGGCCTTGTCAATGGCGGCGGCCAACTCCTCCTCCAGTTCGGCCGGTGCCGGGGTCAACTCCGGCATCGCATCAGGCGATCCGCCGCCCTGGTCGGCCTTGTCATCGCCGCCCGAGCACCCGACCGCCGCCGCAGCCAACAGCACCACCGCGGTCACCACGGCCGCCGCCCGCCCCCGCAACGACCAACCTCTCGTGTTGCTCCGATCAGCACTCAACTTGACCACGTCCGAACCTCCCCGAGTAACTCCACCCGACCGTACCGGCCACCGCTCAAGACGGGCACCTCGATGGCGGGTCTGCACCGCGGCGACGAGACCCCGTCCAAGCTGGCCAGTGAGCGTCGCGGTAGATCCCTGCGATCCTCCAAGCAGGACTTGACAACGCGGGATCATTGCCGAGCTGGGGTCTTCGTTCGGAACTGCTATTGGGAGCACGCGGCGTGGACATAGTCACCGCCCGCCGAGCAGGGGTCGGCGGGTTCGACCCCTGACAGACAAGGCTTCGACCGACCCAGAGGAACAGAGAACAAATCAGCAGACTCGATCTGGCCCGCCTACTCCAAACCAGGCCAATACTGATAAAAGCGAAGCGACCAAGGCTATTACCATGAAGGCCACCGCTGCAATCTTGTTGTCCCGCGCTCGATGATTATCTCGCGATGCCCTTCCAAAAAAGACCAGCGCCACAACGCTCGACCACAACCCGGAAACGAAATATGCCACGGAGGCCATCTGATCAATCGTGAGTTGCGCCATTGGCCACTCCTGATGTTTGTGTGGTATGACCGGTGACCAGGCCCCCATGAGAGCCTTGGTGTGGCGAGCGGTTCGAATGCTGCGGGTCAGCCATCAAGTCTGTCAACTCCTATAAATCGTAATACTTTAGTGGGGAGGCGTGATGGCCGTGTAGCCTGAACGAATGGAAGCTCGGGTGTCGCCCGACGAGCCTGTTCGTATCGAGCGAGCCGCCTCCGCAGCCGGGGAGTCGGTGTCGGCATTCCTGGTGGGCGCCGCGGTGAGGCTCTCCGGTGAGGTCATCGCTGAGGCGACGACCACGACAGTTCCAGCCGACTACTTCGATGAGCTTCTCGCCGCACTAGATGTGGCTGGGCCGGCACCACAGCTGACGGAGGCGGCGAAACGCGGCAACCGAACGCCTCGGATAGCGCCTCGGAAACTTAGAGTTTCGAAAGCAGAAATCCCATGATGCCGACAACCAGCAAAGTTAACGAATTCCGCACAATCCTCCAGCGCCTGAGCGACGGGCGAAGGATTGTTCCCGGCCCGACCGGATTGTCCAACCTCATTTCAAGGAGAATTGCCATTATCGTGCTATAGATCGCAATCTGGCCTAGAAATGCGAGGCTCATCATTCTAGGTAGGCCGCATAGTCGACGTACCATGCATCATTCCCGCAACGACGTCCTGGAGCCACGGTGGTCGCGCTGGGTCGAACACCACTACCCCACCACCCAAGTCGGCTTCGGTGGTCCCAACACCGAGAACACCGGTGCCGGTCGGGTTGATAGCGGTGACCGAAACCATGACCGCCATTATCTCACCGCCCAGCCCGCCCTGCCCCGCCACTGCGACGTGAGCACTAGACGGCCGGCGAGCCCTAGGCGTCGAACCAAGCCGGCGATCCCGACCGCACCAATTGGGCTCTTCGGATCTGAGGGGGGAGTGATCGGCGGGTAG
>JAGQTS010000185.1 GCA_020438895.1 Mycobacterium sp. | reverse complement strand
CTCCTCGAGGGAGAACGGCTTGGTGACGTAGTCATCGCCGCCGGCGCTGAGCCCGGCGATCCGATCCTCGACCGCGTCCTTGGCGGTGAGCAGCAGAACTGGTAGTTGCGGGCTGACCTCACGCAGCGCGCCGAGCACCTCCAGACCACTCATGTCGGGCAGCATCACATCGAGGACGACGGCGTCCGGACGTGCTTCCCGGGCGGCCGCCACCGCAGACGCCCCGTCACCGGAGGTGCGGACGGTCCACCCCTCGTAACGCAGGGCCATGGAGACCATTTCGGCGAGGACTGCTTCGTCGTCGACCACCAGGATGCTGACCGGGCTGCCGTCGGCGCGCCGCATGACGACGCGGTCACCTGCGGCGGAAGTCATTGTTCCAGTATGGGAGGGGCGATGAGTCACCCCTATGCCGGTCCTATGTGCGCGCTGTGAGTGCCGGCGAGACCGTGAGTGCGGAGTCCGCGCCCCGGACTGTCCTCCTAGACTCCATCCGGTGAGTTTCGTCGAAGTCATCGACACCGTCGGCAAGGCCATCGACGGCGTCGGTGTGGCGGTGATCGCCATCGGAGCGTTGATCTCGGCCACAAGTGCGGTGTCACGGTTGCGTCGCAAGGCCGTCGGCGTCTACCGGGTCTTCCGCCAGCAACTCGGGCGTTCGATATTGCTCGGTCTGGAATTCCTGGTCGCCGCCGACATCATCCGGACCGTAGCCGTCACCCCCGATGCCCGCAGTGTGGCGGTGCTCGGTGGGATCGTGCTGATCCGCACCTTTTTGAGCTTCTCGCTGGAATTGGAAGTCACCGGATCCTGGCCCTGGCAGAAAAACCGGCAACCGCAGGCCGTGCCTTCGTTGAGCCCGTGATCAGCGAGAAACGCCGGGTCCGCCGAGCGAGGATTGTTCACGCTCTGCGAAAGACTCCGCCCAAGGCGCTGGCGCCACCGGACTCCTACGATCCGGTTGAGGTCGCAGCGATGTTGCGTGAGGTCGGTATTGCGCTGGTCGAAGTGGCTCAACCGACGCCGATCGTCGAGGCCCGGCTGCTGCAGATCGCCGCGAAGTACACCACGGAGCCGGTACGGGTGGTGGTGCTGCCCACCGTGCTGATGATCCAGATCGGCGAGTCGGCCTGCGAGTTTGTCGGCTCGACGCATTCCTCACTGCAACTCGACGCGGCCGGCCGTGTCGATCAGATCGCCGCGTTGGCCGAGGCGGGGGCGATCACCCCCACCGACGCTCTCGAGGCGGTCGACGCGGCGCGCACGATGCCGCCGCGGTTCGGCCGGGTCAGCACCGTTCTCGGATATGCGCTCACCACGTTGGGTTTCGGCATCATGATCAATCCCACGTGGGCCTCGCTGCCGGGCTACGTCTTCCTCGGATTGGTGGTCGGGACGATCGTCACCTTCGGTGGGCCGTTCCCGTCGCTGGCGCCGATCCTGCCGACTCTGTCGGCGTTGGTGGTGACCCTGCTGGCCACTTGGTTCGTCGCTGACGCCGCCAACGACGGTCTGCTGCGGGTGATCAGCCCCGCGTTGGTGGCGACCCTGCCCGGTATGTCGCTGACGACCGGTGCCATGGAACTGGCCGGCTCGCAGATCATTTCCGGTGCCAGCAGGCTGATGTACGGCGTATCCCAGTTGGCGTTGTTGGTGTTCGGCGTCATCATGGGCATGCACATCGCGGGAGCCGAGGTGACGCCCCAGGCACTGTCCAGCCAAATGGGATCGTGGTCGCTGTACCTGTCGATCGTTGTGGTGGCACTCGGGTTGCGGGTGTATCTATCAGCTCCGAAGGGTTCGCTGTTCTGGCTCATGGCCGCGATCGCGGTCGCGATCCTCGGCCAAAAACTGGCGGAGACGTTCCTGTCCCCGGCCCACTCCGGGTTCGTCGGAGCGATCTTGGCGGTGGTGTTCGCGATGCTGGCCACTCGGGTTCGGACCGCGCCGCCGGGGGTGGTGATGTTGCTGGCCGCGTTCTGGTCGCTGGTCCCGGGTGCGACGAGCTTCATGTCGGTGAGTCAGGCGGCCACCGGCGGCAACGCCGACGTCGCCAGTGTGGGGGTCGCGGGCGCCGCGATCGCCGCGATCGCGCTGGGAACGTTGGTCGGCTGGAGCATCTTCCGGACCATCGACAGCCACACGGCGTGGGCGAAAGCGATCGCCGGTGGACCTTGAGGTAGCTTCGCCTGCGTGGAGGACCTGACCCTGGACATGCCAGGGGTGGCCGCCTGGATGTCGCAGAACGGTCTGGGTGACGGGCCGATCACCGACGTCTCCGAGATCACCGGCGGGACCCAGAACATCATGCTGCGGTTCACCCGATCGGGACGCGAATACGTGTTCCGTCGCGGGCCGCGGCACCTGCGGCCGGTGAGCAACACCGTCATCCTGCGGGAGACCAGGGTGTTGCGAGCGCTGGCCGACACCGACGTTCCGCATGCGCCTCTGGTCGCGGTCTGTGAGGACATCTCGGTGTTGGGGGACGCGGTGTTCTACCTGATGGAGCCGGTGCACGGATTCAACGCGGGGGCAGGATTGCCGCCACTGCACGCCAACGACCCCGAAGTCCGCCACGGAATGGGCCTGTCGATGGCCGACGCAGCGGCAAGACTCGGTGCCGTCGACCACGTGGCGGTGGGCCTGCGGGATTTCGGCAAGCCGGACGGCTTCTTGGATCGTCAAGTGCCACGGTGGCTCTCGGAACTCGAGTCCTACTCCGCATTTGACGGCTACCCCGGCCCCGACATCGGCGACGTCAACGGCGTTGCCACGTGGTTGAAGGAGCGTCGGCCGCGGAGCTTCACACCAGGCCTCATGCATGGCGACTACCACGCCGCCAACGTGATGTTCGCGCCCACCGGACCCGAACTGGTGGCGATCGTCGACTGGGAGATGTGCACCATCGGCGACCCACTGCTGGATCTGGGCTGGATGCTGGCCACCTGGGCCCGGCCCGGCCATGAGCCGGTGCTGCCCAACGAGTTGATGGCGGCCGGCGGCTTGGCGACCCCGAGTGAACTGGTTGAACGGTATGCGTTGAACACCAGGCGGGATCTGTCCGAAATCGACTGGTACACCGTACTGGCGTGCTTCAAACTGGGCATCATTCTGGAGGGCTCCAACGCCCGGGCCGCGGCGGGCAAGGCCCCCAGGGACGTCGGCGACGTCCTGCACATGGCAACGGTTCGGCTGTTCGAGCGGGCACACCAGATCATGGAAGGGGAGCGATGATCGACTTCGAGATTCCAGCGGAGGTCGCCGCACGACGCGATCAGATACGCGCCTTCGTCGCCGAACGGGTCGTCCCCTACGAGCGCGACCCACGACTGACAAGGCACGGGCCCGACGAAGACTTACGCACTGAGTTGGTAAGCCTGGCGCGCGACGCCGGCCTGCTGACCTTCCAAGCGCCCCGGCGGTTCGGCGGCTGGGAGCCCTCGCACTGCGACCAGGCGGTGTTCTTCGAGGCTGCCGGCTGGTCGACGCTGGGGCCCGTGGCCCTGAACTGTGCCGCCCCTGACGAGGGCAACATGTACCTGCTGGCCAAGATCGCAACAGAGACGCAGGCCGAGGAGTTTCTGATTCCGGTGATCGACGGCCGGCAGCGCTCGGTGTTCGCGATGACTGAACCCGGCGGTGCCGGTTCGGATCCCGACCAACTCAACACAGAAGCGGTGTTCGACGGCGAAGATTACGTCATCAACGGCCGCAAGTGGCTGATCACCGGAGCCGATGGTGCGCGCACCTGGATCGTGATGGCCCGAGTCGCGCCGAACGACCACAACGCCGGTGGCCCGACGCTTTTTCTGTGCGATGGGCGCACCCCGGGAATCGTGCTCGAGCGGGTGATGAACACCATGGATCGCAACTATGTTCAGGGCCATGGTGTCGTGCGATTCGACGACCTCCGCCTGCCCGCCGCGGCGGTTCTCGGGGAGGTGGGCCAAGCGCTGCGCTATGCCCAGATGAGACTGGCCCCGGCGCGGCTGACGCACTGCATGCGCTGGCTCGGAGCGGCCGAGCGGGTGCAATCGATCGCTGTGGAGCATGCCCGTACCCGCACGGCATTCGGTCAGCCGCTGGCCGAGCACCAGGGTGTGGGTTTCATGTTGGCGGACAACGAAATTGCGATACAGCAGTGCCGACTGGGTATTTGGTGGGCCTGCTGGACCCTGGACAACGGAGCTAAGGGGCGCCACGAGAGTTCGATGGTGAAGGCCCAGGTTTCCGAAGAACTGTTCAAGGTCGCTGACCGCTGTGTTCAGATTCTCGGTGGAATGGGCATCTCCGATGAGACGCCGGTCGGGATGATCTTCTCCGACATGCGTGCGTTCCGGCTTTATGACGGCCCGACGGAGGTGCACAAATATGCCATCGCGAGGCAGGTGCTGCGCAGTGCGGCCGCGGGGTCGTCATGAGTGTGCTGGACCTGTTCCGTCTCGACGGCAAAGTGGCGATCGTCACCGGGGCGTCGTCCGGACTGGGGGTAGCTTTCGCACGGGCCTTCGCCGAGGCAGGCGCCGACATCGTCCTGGGAGCACGGCGGGCGGAGAAAATGGCCGCGACGGCCGCCTTGGTGGAACAGGCGGGTCGCCGGGTACACACCCGCAAGACCGATGTTGCCGACCCCGAGCAATGTCACCAGTTGGTGGATGCCGCGGTATCCGAGTTCGGACGGGTCGACGTGCTGATCAACAACGCCGGGGTGGGGACGGCGGTGCCTGCCACCCGCGAGACGCCTGAGGAGTTCCGTTCCGTCGTCGAGGTGAACCTGTACGGCGCGTACTGGATGGCCCAGGCATGCGGACGGGTGATGCCTCCGGGTGGTGCGATCGTCAACATCGCCAGTGTTCTGGGGCTGACCACTGCTGGACTGCCCCAGGCCGCTTACAGTGCCTCCAAGGCCGCGGTGATCGGATTGACCCGGGACTTGGCTCAGCAGTGGAGCGGACGCAAGGGTATCCGTGTCAACGCCCTGGCTCCGGGATTCTTCGAAAGCGAGATGACCGATGAACTCAAGCCCGGATACCTGGACGGCTTGCTGCCCAGGGTGATCATGGGTCGGCTCGGCGAATCTGCGGAACTGGCGGCGACCGCAGTGTGGCTGGCGTCACCCGCTGCGGGCTACGTCACCGGGCAGACGATCGTCGTCGATGGTGGGATGACCATCGCCTGACCAGCATGGCTGGTGGCCGGGGCGGGTCACCTGTACGGCGGGTATGCCGCTATTCTGCCGGTTGTGACTGTTGGAGACCACGTCCGGAGATCGCTGGACCACTGGAGCGCCAAGGAGTGGAACAATTCGGTGGCGCAGGCGTTCGACGCCGTCGCCGAGACCGGGCGCAAGCGTTATCCGACTCTCGGCGTCGCCGCGCGGTTCAAGCGGACCCTGCGAGACGAGCTGGACGTTTTCGGCGCCATGACCGCTTCGGACTTCGACTTCCGGGCCTCCCGCTTTCCCGTCCCGGTTCAGACGGACCTACCCGACGGCCGGCCCGATATCGCTGACGTTCTCTACGGGGTGCACCGCTTCCTCGACGGACACGAAGACGAACTGCCGGCCGGTTGCGAGATCACCCCTCACGCCGACGGCGTCCCGATGTTCCACATCTCGCGCGGCCGACTGCGACTGCGCGCGTCAGCGACTCTGGGTCTGCTGGCGGTTGCGGTGTTCGCACCGGAGAACAAGGGCGAGACCGTTCCCGATACGTACACCTTGGGTTGGCAACAACACATCTTCCACATTTGCGCGTGGTGGGGCTGGCGGGAACATTTCCTGGAGATCGTCAGGAACGCCGCTGTGCCGCAGGTCGTTCTCGACTTCGGCGCCGAGTGGGCGAACTGGGAACCGGTGAGCTGACGAGCGATTTGTCAGCTCCGGCCGGCGGCCTGGGATCTTCGTAGCCCGGTTCCCGCTCGACCGAAGGTGTCATGGCGGCGGTAGGTCCGGTCACCCCGGTGCCGGTGCAGAGCCTGCGCGGAGAACATCTCGATGTTCCGTCGGCCCAGGGATTCCCACACCCGATCCAGACCGGGCACGAACCTCATGGGGTATCGCAGTGTGAAGTTGGTTGCGGCCAAACCCGCCACCAGGACCTGAGCCACCTTGTTGTCGGGTAGCTCCAGGGCGTTCGCGTTGGACGGCCCGAGTATCAATCTGCTGTAGGCGCAGAGCAATTCCGTCATGACTGCCCGGGCCGCCTGAGCCGCGGGGTGGTCGCTACTGCCGACGGCCAATGGTCCCAATGCTGCCCGCAGCGCCTGACCCAGCCGGGTGGAATCGTCGTCAGGTCGGAACTCGTAGTCCGCCTGCAGCCAGAGCAAGCGCCAGGTGTCGGCTTCGTCGGCGGGCAGCAACTCTGCGTCGACTCCGAGCAGGAATCCGACGTAGCGCCAGAAGTGGTACAGCGCGTCCTTGTCACGGCGACTGAACTGGACTCCCAGCGCCTGGGAACCCACCACGTTTCCCAGCGAGAACAGCATCAGGGTGCCGGCCATCGTGGACTGGTTGACCGGTTGGTCCCAGTCGTCGAAATCCCAGTCGGCCCTTCGGCTCATGCCGGCCCGCACCATCGCGTGCATGAGCCGAACCCGCAAGGTGCTGGTGAAGCCGGGTGCGAAGCGCTCCAACGCCCCGGGCGCGGTCACGTCGACTGTCCAGGTCAACGTCTCGGCCAGACGGCGGGGGGCCATGGCCTCAAGATCGCCGGTGCAGACCAGCGTCTTGTCGGCCCGTGCGGCCAGGTAACCGCCCATCAGCGAGAACATCGACATTGAGGTGAAACCGGCGACCATACCGATGCGCGCCGCCACCCGTGCCGCGTAGTCGAGTTTTTTCTGGTCCACCCAGTACGGCCTGGCCTCCACCGCAGCGAAGAACGTCACCAATTCCGGCAGCGGGTCATCGACGGCGCCGATTCCCTGCTCGAGAGCCATCTCGAACTGGGCCCGTCCCACACCGGCGGGCATCCGGCGAAACGCTGCCACCAAGTCATCGGCCAGGGGATCGCCCATCTGGGTGAAGCGTTGATACCGCTCGCGTTGTTCGTGGGTCGGCCGGATATCGCCCGGGGCCAGCATCCGCAGCCCGATGTTGAACGGAAATTCCCGGAACAGCGGCGGATCGGGCACCTGGGATTCCGGCCGCGCGGGTTCGACTACGGGGTCCACCAGGCACCTCTTCCGACAGCGGCTGGCTAGCACCAGCAAGCGATTCTGGTGCTAGGCTTCACCAGATTAGTCGGATCGTCAAGGGGGCACTCCGTGGCATCCCAGGCGTCTCGCAATTACGGCGGCGCCAGCGCGCAGGAGAGGCGCGATCGGCGTCGTACGGCATTGTTGGACGCGGCCTTGGACGTCATTGCCGACGGCGGGGTCAACGCGCTTGGTGTTAAGGCGATTTGCGCGGCTGCGGGGCTCAACGACCGGTATTTCTACGAACAGTTCAGTACCTGCGACGACGCGTTGATGGCACTGAACGATCTACTCATCGGCCAGGCCACCTCGGCGTTTGCGCAGGCCATCGCGAGCACCGAACCTGAGGCACACATCCGCCTACGGGCCTGCGTTGCCACCGCCGTCGACTTCGTGACCGTCGATCCTCGTCGGGGGCGCTTCCTGATCGAATCTCAGTCCACCGAGCAGCTCCGCGCCAAGCGGAAGCACCTCGTGGCGACTCTGGCCGAATTCATGCTGTCCGGGCGATGGTTACTCGGACCCGATGCTCCCTCGGAAGAGGAGTCCCGGTTGATGGCATTGACGATCATCAGCGGCGGACTTGATGTCGGCGCCATGTGGTTGAGCGGGGACCTTGATGTCGACCGGGAACGTCTTATCGACTTCATGACCGGGTTTGTGCTGTCGTCCACGCGGTCCCCACGGTCGGCATGAGTACCACCGACGGACGCTCCCACGGGGTGGTGGCGAGGCGTTACGCCGTCAGCGCGACGGCGGCCTCCGCGGTGTAGCACATGAACGACATCGTCTCATCCAGATATAGCTGCACCGTGTCGGCGTCGTGGCTGAGATAACCGATCGACACGTCGGTGCCCAGTCGAAGATCGAAGTCCCCGCCGCGGGTGCTCAATGCGAAGGCTCCGTCAATGGCCGGCGCCCAGATGATGTCACCGTCGATGAGCCGCTTGATGTGCTCGTGGATCGGATAGCCCTTTTCCGTCGTTTCACTGACCTTCGTGAACGCTTCCGCGGAGAGCAGCACCGAGTAAGGTCCGTCGACGCCGGCCAATCGCAGCTCCGACAGGGCCAAGGTGATGGCGTCGGGGTATTCGCGGGCATCCTCGGGAAGGGTCAGGGGCTGGTTGGAGCTGCAGGCTCGAATGCCCTGGATCGACGCGGCGGTGTAGCCCTCGAATATCGCGCGGTCCTCAGCGAAGGCGAGCTTCTTGGCGGCGTCCTTGACCGGGTCCCAATCGGAATCCTGCGACCCGCGTTCGACATCGTCGATCGCGGTACGGGACAGGGTGAAAGGCACCCGGAGCCGGACCAGTGGCTGGGCGTCGCGAAGGTGGGCGATGACCCCCTCGCTCGGTGCGCTCACGTCGAGCAGGTGACCGGTGCTGATTGCAGCGGTATCGGCACCGCAGGGACCGTTGACGTCGACCACGCGACGGCCGGCGATATGGCGCTTGAAGGTTCGACTGGCTTCCAATTCGATCTCCCGCCAAGCGGATTCGGTGATCGGAGCAAGTTCGCGATAGAGGTTGTTCATTGGGATTGTCCTTTCAGGCTGCCGATCATCAGTGAGCCGTTGGATGGTACGGAGGAACCGGTGGGTGGGCTGGGAGGTTCGGTCGCGGCGACGGTGCCCGGGAGGGGTGGCGGACTGTCGAGAAAGTCGGCCGCCGGTGTGAAGAACAACGTTCCCGTCACTGCTGTGGAGAAATCCAGAATCCGGTCGGTGTTACCGGGTGGGTTTCCGATGAACATGTTGCGCAACATCTTCTCGGTGACCGATGGTGAGCGGGAATATCCGATGTAGTACGTCCCGTACTCGCCGGCTCCGGGCCTGCCGAAGGGCATGTTCGCCCGGATGATCTGTGACTGGTTCCCGTCGGCGTCCTCCACCACATTCAGGGCGACATGGGAGTTGGCGGGCTTCACGTCGTCTCCGAGCTCGATGTCCTCGAGCTTGGTGCGACCGATGACCCGCTCCTGCTCGGGAACGGACAAAGCCTGCCAGGCGGCCATGTCGTGCAGGTACTTCTGCACGTGCACATAGCAGCCACCGGCGAACTCGGGGTCTTCGGCACCGATCTCGGTGGCGTGTGCGGCCTGGGCTCCATCCGGGTTCTCAGTTCCGTCGACGAAGCCGAGCAGGTCGCGGTTATCGAAGAAACGGAAGCCGTGCACCTCGTCGACGACGGTGACGGCGCCGTCCAGCGCGGCGAGTAGCTGTCCGGCCAACTCGAAACAGAAGTCGAGGGACTCGGCGCGCAGATGGAACAGAAGGTCCCCCGGCGTGGCCGGCGCGTGATGGCGGGCTCCCTGCAACTCTGGGAAGGGGTGCAACTCGGCCGGCCGCGGCCCGCTGAACAACCGGTCCCACGCCTCGGACCCGATAGAGGCCACCAGGGACAGGTGCTTGGCGGGGTCGCGGAAGCCGACTGCACGTACCAGTCCGGAGAGGTCGCTCAACGCATCATGCACCTTGGCGTGGCCACCCTCATTGATGGTCGCCACCAGGAATATCGCGGCAGGTGTCAAGGCTGCCAGAACTGGTTGTGGTCGCGGGGAGTGCACGGATGCACCCTAATCGAAATGCCTAGAGACCGGCTCGGTACGGTCTGGCTTCGGCTGATGGGTCAAGTCCACATCAGTCGAATGTCAGTTGGATCAGCGAGAAATCGTCCTCGAAGAAACCCCCCGGTGTCAGGCTGCGAAGTTCGTCGACGAGGTCGTCGATCGACCAATCCGACGACGCGGCCAGCCGGGAGGTCAGGTCCTTGAAGTTCGTCGACGACAGGTGGGAGCCATCGGCGAGAACCTGCTCGCTTGCGCCGTCGCTGTAGATCAGCATCCGGCAACCGGGCGGGACGGCGTAACTGTCCGTCTGGAATCTGGTGTCCGGGAATGCGCCGACGGGCAGCGAGTTGGAGGGCAGTTCGGTGGCGGTGGTGTGGCCGTCTGCCCCGGTATTGAACGCGTAGGCAGTCGGGGCGCCGGCGTTGGCGTACCGCATCATGCGGGTGGATCGCTCGTAGACCCCGTACCACATGGTGAAGTAGTGCTCGCCGTGCTGCTCCATCTGGAAATGCTGGTTCAGTTCGCAGAGAACCTCTTCGGGAACCAGCAGAGTTTCGGTCGTGAAAGCTCTGGAGCGCAGCATGTTCTGAAGGGAGACCGCCAGCAGAGCGGGTTCGATCCCATGGCCCGACACGTCGATGAGATAGGCCATGAGGTGGTCGTCGTCGATCCAAGAGTAGTCGAAGCAATCCCCGCCCAACTCTTGTGATGGCAAGTAACGAGAGGACACCCTCACGTCGCCGGTGAGACCAGCCGGCAGGATCGACTGCACGTAGGCTGCGGCTGCCTCCAGTTCCGCGGTGATCCGCTGGTTCAACAGCGCGTTGCGCTCGTTGGCCTCCACCGCCGCGGTGATGTCGGCGATCTGCGAGATGAAATGCTCCACCCGGCCGTGCACGTCCCGAACGCAGCTCACCGACAGGTCGCCCCAGATCAGGTGACCGTCGGCGTGGACGTACTGCTTGAGCATCCGGTAGGACTCGATGCGGCCGTCCAGGACAGCCCCGACCTTCCTCAAGTCCGCGTCGAGGTAGTCCGGGGCGGTCAACTCCTGCCACGTCTTCTTCTTCAATGTCTCGGCGTCATAACCGAAGAGCCGACACAAAGCCTCGTTGACTTCCTCGAATCGGCCCTCCCCCGTGATGAGAGCCATTCCTATCGCGGCGTTGTCCATCGAACGGCGATAGCGGGCATCGGCCGCGGCCTGGAGCCGTCGGGCCTGTTCAAGCTGGTCGCGCATTTCCACATCGGCGGTGATGTCAGCGATCTGGCGGATGACATGCTCCACATCACCGTCAGAATTGGTCAGCCGGGAGAGCGAGAGGTCGCCCCAGATCCGGTGGCCGTCGGCATGGATGTACTGCTTCGTCGTCCGGTAGGCATCGCGCCGGCCGGCGAGGATGTCCTCGACGGCGGCGCGCCCCTCATCCAGATACTCCGGGGCGGTCAGTTCCTGCCAGGTCTTTTCCAGCAGGGTGTTGGCGTCGTAGCCGAAGAAATCGCACATCGCCTGGTTGACCAGAACGAACCGGCCGTCCACGGTGTTGAGGCTGGTCGGAATGACCGATTCGTTGATCAATCGGCGGTAGCGGGCGTCGGCGCTGGCCTGCAACCGTTGCGCGGTGGCAGCCGCCTCTTCGGCCGACACTTGGTCGTCGACCACCCGAAGGATCGCCGTCACACCGTCTTGGCGGCCGTCCTCGTCGTAGAAGGGCTTGGCATGCACATCGAGCCAATGGATGGTGCCGCCTACCGAGACCACCCGGATGCGCTCCTGAATCTCACCACCCTCGACGACGGTGGCGAGCTTTTCGGCGTTTGCGGCGAAATCCTCCGGTAGGACGACCTCGCCCACGCTGCGGCCGCGCCAATGTTCGGCGGGTGCATCGAGGACCGACTCGATGGACGGTGACACCCACACCCACGTGCCGTCTCGAACGTGGCAGACGACGTCGGCTGCGTTCTCGGCAAGGAGTCGGTAGCGCCGCTCGGATGCAGCCAGCAATCGGGCATTGTCGACGCGCCCAGTGACGTCGGTCCAGCTCAAAATGAGCAGGTCGGGACCCGCACGAGTGGCACGGATGTCGTAGTAGCGGGCTGTGGCCAGGAATTCGCTGTAGTGCGGCCAGCCCGAGAGAATGAGTGGCTCGCCGTCCGCCAGGCATTGGACGTATCGCCCGAAGATATCGGAACCGCCGATGCCGGGTGAGAGCTGAAGCAGGTTACATCCGACCAGGTGGGTCTCGGGCACCCCCAGGTAAGCACACGCGGCGCTGTTGACCATCAGGTAGCGGAAGTCGATCACCCGACCGGCAGGGTCACGGATCGCCTCGAGCAGAGCCTGAGGATCAAGCATCCCGTCCAACGTGGCGCGCAGCAGCGTTCGGTCCGCTGCCACGTCGGCAAGTAGCCGCTGCTCGCGCCCGACGAGGCCGAACCCGATTCCGGCGGCGATGACGATGCCGACCACAGCGGATTGTGCGAGCGCGGTGTCCGGGTCTGAACCGAGAATCAGGAAGGCGTACCGCGCGAGCGCCACGATGAAGGGAAATCCGACGAACACGAAGCCCAGCCGGATCAGACCTACGCGGTTGGGCTGGGCAAGAAACCAGCTGACAGGATTCCGGTCGGGTCGGGTCAGCAGCGTTGCCCACGCGAGCAGCAGCAGGCCCAGTGCGGTGGCCATGGCCATGCCGGCCGCTTCTCCGGCTTCCACCAGGTCCATGGAGTCGAGCAGGTAAGCCAGCACAGCAACCCAAGGGGTTGCGGCCCCGGCGGCCAGGCACGCCAGCCAGACGGACCGCGCGGCACGTTGCTCCACGAGGGTGAATGCCACCGCGCAGGACAGCAGGAATGTTGCCACGGCCGTCGATACGGCAGGACGCCCCGGATAATCCGAGTGCATCTCGCCCAGTGTGTACCCGAACCAGATCCGGTCGATTTCGAGCAGGCGTCCGGTCCCATACCCAACGACGACTGTCAGTGTGGTGCCGGCCACCAGCGCAGTGATCGCTCGCCCCGCCCACACTCGAGGGGGTGGGGGATGACCCGATTGCAACAGAATCGCCGCCGACAGCCCGGCCAACCACAACGCGGCCCATGGCGTTATCGGTGGCCAAGCCGGATGGATCCGCGTCATCCAGCCGAGCCCGGTCGCCCACGCCAGCAATTCGAGAGCCGACAGAACCAGAACAATCCCGGCAAGGCGTCTACCCCAACGGATCAGGGCTTGACCGGCGCGCTGATCAGGTATCGGGGCCTTCGGCGCGTGTCCTCGTGGCGGCAACCGCATCAGGAACCCGCGACAATCGGGCCCAGCGCCACACCCCACGCGCGAGCCAGGGCCAAGGCCCCTGGTCTCGGGGATGGTTGGTCGGTGGAGGGTGAGGGCGCACTTCTGATAGCTAAGAAATTATCAGAATCCGCTGTGTGGCCTGGTGCCGAACCGGCTAGCGGCCGTGCCGGGTGTGGGTTCCCATGCACGTTCCGTTGCTCGCAGGAGGAACGCTTCGCCCACGTCACCCGGATGGGATCACCATCACCATCACCATCACCATCACCGTCGCCGACGTGACGGGTAAGGGCCGTGGCTCGCCGGGCACTGGGATCTTTCGGAATTGTGCGAAAGCGGTCACCCGGCGTCCCCAAGACATCCGCCCACCGATAACACCACCCTCGCTGCAGTCCGACGGGATACGCAATGAACGACGACGAACCGACGACGTTCTCCGCCCCGGGAATACGCGATGTTCGCGGCTTCGTTCGCCAGGCGAGCCGATGGCGACGTGGAGAGTGTCGGGCCGTCGCCGTACGGGTCCGAAGTCCTGCGGATGACTCGACTGGGCACGGTGTTGATAACGTCTGCCAGCCTCGATGCGGCGTTCCGCGAAGAGGATGTTCCGGTTCCGGCATTCGTGAGGATCGAAGTAATACGGTGGCTATTGGCTGGACCCGGTACATCGCCAGGGGCGGGGACTTACCATTCGACAATGAGCATCTCCCGCTTCCGGATGCGTCGCTGGGCTCTTGGTTTGACGATCGCTGCGCTGCCGTTGATCGGAGTGACGCAAGCCCCGGCGGGCCTCGCCCAGGATGAGACCGGTCCGTGCGCCTGGGACGTGGCGTCGATGGCGTGCATGCAGTATCAATCCGGCGGCGTCGAGGGTGGTCCGTGCGCCTGGGACGTGGCGTCGATGGCATGTATGGAGTCCCAAACGGGCGGCGGCGGTTTGCCCGCTGCTTCCGAAACGGCAACGGCGCCCTGACAAACCGACAAGGGGTATGCGCGCCCGAAGGGATTCGAACCC
>JAGQTS010000184.1 GCA_020438895.1 Mycobacterium sp. | reverse complement strand
CCGCTCGCCCGGTTCGCCGGGCCGCCCCCGGCGAGGCCGTCCTATCCGCTACCGCGCCGGCGCCCGCGCCATCCGCCGACGCCGGCGAGGCGGGCAGCAGCACTGCCGCCGCCATCACCGTTCCGCCGGCGACGGCCGACAACGTCACCGAAGCGGTCCGAAGCGCTCGGTTCACTGACGGACTTCCTCGACTGATCAGGCGCCGTCCGGCGCCTGGGTTTGCGGATCGACCCCTCATTGTCCCATATCCGCAGGTGGCAGGAGTCCGGCTTTCGCTGAGGCGCTAGGGTAAGCGCGCGGATCGCGGGATCCCCCGTGGACCGCCGTTGTAGTGGCTTGAATGAGACCGAATGGGCCCGGCCCGGGCCAGGATGACCTCGACGAGAACCCCGGAGGCAGTCGCGATGGCCCTGTTCAGGAAGAGGAAGAGTCGTGCCACCCGGCGTGCTGAGGCTCGTGCACTCAAGGCCAAGGCGAAGATGGAGGCCAAGCTCGCGGCCAAGAATGAGACCAAACGGATACGGGCCGCCGAGCGGTCCGAAAACAAGGCGATTCGGGCCCAGGCCAAGGCGCAGCGTGAAGCCGAACGCGCGGCGGTGAAGGTGGCCGAGGCGCACCTGCGCACCGCCAAGGAGGGTCGGCTCCTGGCTCCTGGCCGGGTGCGACGGACACTGACCGTTTCGCGGTTGCTGGCGCCGGTCATCGTCCCGGTGGCCTACCGTGCCGTGATGGCGGCGCGGGGGGTCATCGATGAGCGCAGGGCCGACCGACTGGGGGTACCGCTGACGGAACTCGGGCAATTCTCGGGTCCAGGCGGTCGCTTATCGGCTCGAATCGCCGGAGCCGAGAGTTCGCTGGGTCAAATGGCGGCCAACAATCCCAAGGACGCCGAGGCCAAGCAGTTCGTCGCAGCGATGACCGAACGGCTGACCGCATTGTCGGCTGCGGTTACCGCCGCAGAGAATATGCCCGGGCCCGCGCGGAGGAACGCGCAGCAGTCCATCGGCGCTCAACTCGACGGCATCGAGGCCGATCTGCTCGCCCGATTGGGAGTGCGCTGACGCGCGACTCGCTGTGAACGCGGTTTCTGCCGCTGGCATGATGAGGCCAGCGCAGCGATACGTCTGGAGGAGGCGTCGGACGGCGCCGGAGAAGGAGCGTTCACATGACGGATCCGCACGGCCCTGCCGACAAGCCTGAGCCGGACCGGGAGCGGCCCGCGCCCGCGGCATCGCCCGCTCCGAGGAAGGCTCCGGCGAAGAAGGCGGGGTCGAAGCCAGCGGGGGCGCGGAAACTCCCCGCTAAGAAGGAGGGCGGCAAACCGCCGGCGAGAAAGTCCGGCACGCCGAAGCCGCCGGCCAAGAAAGCGCCGGCCAAGAAGGTGAGCGCCCAGAAGCCGCCCGCGAAGAAGGCGCCCCCGCCCGCGTTGGAGGCCAAGCCGGAAGCCCCCGCGATCGAGGCCCCATCCCCGCACGCCGCACTACCCGCGGCGCCGGCCCCCCGCGCGCTCCCCGTACGCGACGACCAGCCAACCCCAGCCGACAACGACAACCGGCCCGTCGTGATCGCCCTGGGCTTGGCGGCGGTCTTCCTCCTCGCGGCGGTGCTGCGCCGACTGCGCCGAGGTTAACGGGTGGTTCTTGATTTCCGTCCGACCGCTGACCTGGTTGACGACATCGGGGACGGGGTCCGCAGTTGCGATCTGCAGTTCGGCCAGTACGGCGGCCGACCGCAGTTCGCCGGATTCGTCAGCACGGTGCGCTGCCTAGAAGACAATGCTCTGCTGAAGTCCGTTCTGTCCGAGCCCGGGGAGGGCCGAGTCCTGGTTGTCGACGGCGCGGGTTCGCTACACACGGCTTTGGTTGGCGACGTTATCGCCGAACTAGCCCGCGCCAACGGCTGGTCCGGACTGATCCTGAACGGGGCGGTACGTGATGCGGCAACTCTGCGCACCCTCGACATCGGTATCAAGGCGCTCGGGACGAACCCTCGCAAGAGCTCGAAGACCGGGGCAGGCCAGCGCGACGTGGTCGTGAGTTTCGGCGGGGTGAGCTTTGCTCCCGGGGAGATGACGTTCAGCGACGAGGATGGAATCGTCGTCGTCGCGGCCGACGGGACCTGCTGAGAGCATGGTTGCCCGACGCACCATCCCAGAAGGGCCTCACCCCGCGTTCTGACAGCGCAGATGATGCGCCTAATGTGTGCGGAATGTCGGAGCGGTACCCTCCTGCGCGGCCGACCATTGTCCGGATGGCGATGTTCTGCCTGCTTGCGGGGGTACTGGCGGCGGGGTTGCTGTTTCCATTCGCCGGCGGTCTCGGGGTGGTGAGCAACACCGCGTCGGACTCGGTGGCGCAGGACTCCGCGACGATCCTCAATGGCGATGTGCCGGCGGTGTCCACGATGGTCGACGCGTCGGGGAAGACCATCGCGTGGATCTACGAGCAACGGCGTTTTCAGGTCCCGACGGACCGCATCGCCGACACGGTAAAACTGGCCATCGTCTCCATCGAGGACAAACGCTTCGCTGAGCACAATGGGGTGGACCTACAGGGAACTCTCACCGGATTGGCCGGCTACCTCAAAGGTGCGGTGGACACCCGTGGGGGATCGACAATCGAGCAGCAGTACGTCAAGAACTTCAACCTGCTGGTGAACGCCCAGACCGAGGCTGAACGGCGAGCAGCGGTGGAGACCACCCCAACCCGTAAGTTGCGGGAGATCCGGATGGCCCTCGGGCTGTCCAAAACCCTGACCAAGCCGGAGATCCTCACTCGATATCTCAACCTGGTGCCGTTCGGCAACGGTGCGTACGGCATTCAGGATGCGGCACGCACCTATTTCGGCGTCAACGCCGCTGATCTGAACTGGCAGCAGGCCGCACTCCTGGCGGGACTTGTGCAGTCCACCAGCGCGCTGAATCCGTACACGAATCCGCAGGGCGCACTCGACCGCCGGAACCTGGTGCTGGACACCATGATCGAGAACCTGCCGCAATACGCTGACGAGTTGCGGGCCGCCCGAGAACAACCGTTGGGGGTACTGCCACGGCCCAGGTCGGTACCCCAGGGCTGTATCGCGGCCGGGGACCGCGCATTCTTCTGCGATTACGCCCTTGAGTACCTGGCCAAGGCGGGGATCAGCGAGCAGGACATCGCCCGCAACGGCTATCTGATCAAGACCACCCTGGACCCAACGGTCCAGGACAGCGTCAAGAAAGCCATCGACACCGTGGCCAGCCCGCAACTCGACAGCGTGGCCAGCGTGATGAGCGTGATCCGGCCCGGTCAAGACGCCCACCGGGTGGTGGCGATGGGCGACAACCGCACCTACGGCCTCCGGCTCGAACGGGGAGAGACAGTGCAACCCCAGCCGTTCGCGCTCGGCGGCGATGGGGCCGGATCGGTGTTCAAGATCTTCACCAGCGCCGCCGCGCTGGAGATGGGCATGGGCATCAATGCGCAGCTTGACGTGCCCGCGACTTTCCAAGGGGTCGGGCTGGGGGAGAGCAACACTCCCGGCTGCCCGCCCAAGGCATGGTGTGTGAAGAACGCCTCCGGCTATCGCACCCCGATGACCATGTCCGAGGCGCTCGCGCTCTCCCCCAACACCGCGTTCGCCAAGTTGATCCAGCAGGTTGGCGTCGAGCGGACCGTCGACATCGCGGTGAGGTTGGGACTGCGCTCCTATGCGGAACCGGGAACCGCGCGTGCCTATGTGCCGAAGAGCGACGAGAGTCTGGCGGACTACGTCAGCCGGGCGAATATCGGCTCTTTCACCCTCGGTCCGTTCGAGGTCAACCCGCTGGAGTTGTCCAACGTCGCCGCCACCCTGGCGTCCGGTGGGATGTGGTGCCCGCCCAGCCCGATAGACAAGGTGTTCGACCGTCGCGGCAATGAGATCGCGCTGTCCACCCCGAAGTGTGAGCGAGTTGTTTCCGAGGGGCTGGCCAACGCGTTGACTGTCGCGCTGTCGAAGGACACCACGATGGGAACGGGTGCGGCGGCGGCCGGGTCGGTGGGCTGGAGCCTGCCGATGGCTGGAAAGACCGGTACCACCGAGTCGCACCGGTCCGCGGCGTTCCTCGGATACACCAACCAGCTTGCCGCAGCGAGCTACGTCTTCGACGACTCTCCCAAACCCGCGGCACTGTGCGCGTTCCCACTTCGAAAATGTGGCGGCGCAGGCAACCTGTACGGCGGCACATCCCCGGCACAAACCTGGTTTTTGGCGATGAACCCGATAGCGACGAACTTCGGACCCGTGGCGCTGCCGCCCACGGAGCCCCGCTATGTCGACGGGGTACCCGGCGCTGCGGTGCCCTCGGTGCAGGGTCTCAATCTCGATGCCGCGAAAAGGCGGATTACCGAAGCCGGATTTCAGGTCGCCGACCAGCCGACCCCGGTCCCCAGTTGGATGGCCAGGGGTGTGGTGGTAGGGACCACGCCCACCGGGAAGGCGATGCCCGGCTCGACGATCACCATCAACACCAGCTCCGGCGCCGCCCCGGCGCCGCCGCCGCCGGTTTACAACGCCCCGGTCGACATCGGCAACGCACCGCCGCCACCGCCACCTGATGCACCACCCCCGGATGTCACCATCATCGAGATCCCGGGTCTCCCGCCGATCACGTTGCCATTTCCGCCGCCCCCACCCCCGCCGCCGGCGCCTGAACCGCTACCGCCGCCGGCTCCTGAACCGCTACCACCGGCTCCTGAACCCCCGCCGCCGCCGGCGCCTGAACCGCTACCGCCGGCGCCTGAACCCCCTCCGCCACCGGCTCCTGAACCGCTACCGCCGCCAGCTCCCGAACCGCCGCCGCCCCCGCCGCCGGCCTAGCGCGGCGATCGCGACGCCCCCTGCTGCTCAGCTCCGATGACCGGCTGACCAGGACAACAGTCGCTCGGCCGGCCAGGTGTTGATGATCCTGTCGGTCGGCAGCCCGGCATTCAGAGCGCGCTCGGCGCCGAGCCCGAGGAAGTCGAGTTGCCCGGGCGCGTGCGCGTCGGTGTTGACGGCGAACAGGCAACCGATCTCAGCGGCCAGCGTCAACAACCGCATGGGAGGGTCCCGGCGTTCGGGGCGCGAGTTGATCTCCACCGCGGTGCCGGCTGCAGCGCAGGTGGCGAAGACCGTCTCCGCGTCGAAGCGAGACTCGGGGCGCGTGCCCCGGGAACCCGAGACCAAGCGCCCTGTGCAGTGGCCGAGGACCGTGACCGCTCCGGCGGAAACAGCGCGGACCATCCGTCGCGTCATGGCGGCGGAATCCATCCGCAGCGCGGAGTGCACGCTGGCCACCACGATGTCCAGTCGGTCCAGTAGGGCCGGGTCCTGATCCAGTGTCCCGTCTTCGAGGATGTCCACTTCGATACCCGCCAGAATGCGCAACGGTGCCAGCGATTCACGTAACTCGTCGATCACATCGAGCTGGTGGCGAAGTCGTTCCGCGGACAGGCCGTTGGCGATCCGCAGCCGCGGTGAATGATCGGTCAGCGCGCAATACTCGTGACCGAGGGCGGCCGCGGTGCGCATCATCTCCAGGATCGGGGCAGACCCGTCCGACCAGTCCGAGTGACAGTGCAGGTCGCCGCGCAGTGCTGCTCGGATCTCTCCGCCGCCGAAGTCCTCGGCGGCTGCCTTGAGGTCCACGAGTGTGTCCGGTACGCGTCCGGACCAGGCCTGGGCGATGACAGCTGCCGTCTTCGGGCCGATTCCCGGCAACGTCTGCCAGCTCCCTGCCCGCCCATGCCGGGCACGGCTTTGTTCGTCGAGGGCATCGACGACATCGGCGGCTCGCCGGTAGGCCATCGCCCGCCGCGGATCCGCGCCGGCACGATCCTTGTAGTAGGCGATCTGTCGCAATGCCGCGGACGGGTCCATATCGGTCAGCGTGGCCGGGTGTTCGCGGTCAGTCGTTGCACCGCCCTCATAGCTCGACGTTCAGGCTCGCCATCCCGCGCAGTGTGACATGGGGTTTATAGACCGGGTCGGTGGCGAGGCGTGCCCGCGGGAATCGACGAGTGACCGCGGAGAGCGCCACCGCCGCCTCCATTCGGGCAAGCGGGGCACCGAGGCAGAAGTGCGGACCTAAACCGAAGGCCAGGTGACGAACAGCGGACCGGCCGGGATCGAAGTCGTTGGGGTGATCGTTGACGGTGGGATCGCGATGCGCCGCCGCCAGTAGCAACATCATGGTGTCTCCTCGGGCAACGTGCACGTCGCCGATCGTCATATCCGCGCCGGCGACTCGGCCGACGAGTTGCACGGGGGGGTCGTACCGCAGCGTTTCCTCAGTGATCGCCCCAGCCAGAGCCGGATCGACGCTCAGCGCGGTCCACTGCCGGGGGTGGCGCAGCATGGCCAAGGTCGCGTTGGCGATCAGATTGACCGTCGTCTCGTGCCCGGCAATGAGCAGCAGGTTGCAGGTGGCCACGATTTCGTCCGTAGTGAGCTGATCTCCGGCTTCCTCGACGGCGATCAGGCCCGACATCAGATCGTCACGCGGCTCGGCCCGGCGGCGTTCGAGCAGGCCGCGCAGATATTCCCGCAACCAGAGCCCGGCCTCGAGCCGCTCCTCTAACCCGGGTGCTGCCCCGGTGAAGGCGATGAAAGGGTCCAGGCCCTGGGCCAAGAGTGCAGATGCCCAACTGAACTGTGGCTCATCCTCCAGTGGCACACCGAGTAGCCGACAGATCACCGCGACAGGGAGCGGATACGCCAGGTCGGAGATCACGTCGAAGCGTCCTGACCGCTCGACCGTGTCCAGCAGAGCGTCCACCAGGGACGCGATATCAGGCTCAAGTGCCTTGACCACGCGCGGTGAGAACGCCTTGCTGACCAGCCGGCGTAACCGGGTGTGGTCGGGTGGATCCAGGAAGAGGAAGCCCGGCGTCCCGAATGGCCGGGCGGGCTGGCCTGCGGCGATCGCCTGCTGAGCGATCGTGGATTTGAGCCGGTCGCTGCACGACGACGGATGCCGCAGCACCTCGTCGCAGTCAGCGAATGAGGAGAACACCACCAGATGCGCGTCGGGCAGCTGCAGTGGACCACGAGCCCGGATCTGCTCGAAGACGGGGTAGGGATCGGCGCGCTGGTCGGTATCGAGCAGCTTGAGAAGCAGCCCTTGCGGATCGTCAGTCACCCGTTCAGTCTGCCTGCTGTCAGGGCACCTGCCCCCGGCCGCATCCTGCTGGAACAGTCGGACCGCGGGCGAGAGCGTCACGCAGGGATACCGAATCCGTCGCTGACCGCAGTTCGGTGACCTTCGGCAGCGACAGCCGAACCTCGTAGACCAGTGGCGTGCGGCCGCCGCTGTCCCGGCAACTCAACGTCACGCGCTGTCCGGTGTTCGCGCCGAACCGCGCGTCGAACTCCGCCCGCACAGTCCGGGCAGAGATTTCCCGGCCGGAAGCACGCCGGAACAGCGGGTCGAGGACGGAATTGGCTTGGTCGGTCAGGGACGCCGCGATCTGGAAGTACTCGGGTGCGGTGACGCCGGAACAGGTGCCGTGGGCATACCACTCGTGGGTGGCCATCACTTCGGCGTCAGACATTTGCGCTCGCAGCCTGGCTCGCAGGTCATCGGGGAGTTCCACCGGCCGTTTGGTCGTTCGGGAGCGTCGCGGCAGGTCGCAGTATTGCTCGGTGGCGGGCTGTGGCCACAGCCCGTGCAGCACGAACACCGAGCCCATCCGGCCGACGTGACCGGAACGGCAGCCGCTGTTGGATTCATCGACGGCACACAGGCTCGGGCCCCAGGTCAGGGTGAGAAGACTCGACGTGCTCGCTTCCGGTTCGGCTGCGTGCCGGCGGGGCTGACGGTCGAGGACAAGCAGGCTGAATGACACGCCGGCCACCACGACGGCGGCAAGCACCACCGACACCCAGATAACCGTCGCGTCGCCTCGCCTCATGGTGAACTCTATTGAACAGTCGGCCGCGACCGGCCACCACCTGGTCGGCCAAACTGAGTGATCCGGCTGACGTCCTGACATACGGGAGAGGCGCTGTGAACGACGTGGACCGCTGGTTCGGTCGCGCGGCCTCGCGGCGCCGATCGCCGGTCTCGTTGTACACCTGTTTCCTCACCGGCCGACTTCTCCGCTACTTCCGCTACCGACTGCGTTACCCGTTCCTCATCGCCGCCGTGCGGTTCGCCGTCCACGTTGCCGAGTTCTTCGTCGTCCTGGCCAGCCTGGGCGGATTGGCCGCGTTCATCGTCATGGTGCTGCGGGCGGGCAGTCTGCTGGTGGCCGGGGGGTGGTGGGGGCTGCTCGAAATCATGCGGGACCGGTTACGGACCTTCGCGCAGTTGGGTCGGCGAGAAGCCAGTGAGGACGAGGTGGGCCGCTGGCTGTTACTGGCGGGGATCATCGGTGGGCTGGTGACGATCGGAGGCGGCGCTGCGCTGCTGCTCATCCGGCCGGCCGGCGCCGACGCAGTTTCCCATGTCTATGCGTTCCTGATCATCCTCGAGGTGGCGATCGGACTAGGTGTCCGCGTCCTGCACTCTGGGATCTATGCGACACGACGGGTCTACAAGCCCGTGTGGTCGATGTTCGCACCCACCGTCGTCCAGTTGATGATCATCGGCCTGGGCTTCTCCCTGTATCCCGCCGCGGCGATCGTCATCGCGATCATCGCCTCGAATGCCCTCAGTATCGGTCTGACCGTGCACTTCTCTCTCGAGGCCTATCGGCTGACCGGGATGCGGCCGCGGTGGTCTGTCACCGACCACGGACTTCGGCAGCACCTGCCGCGAATCCCGCTGGGCCTGGGCCTCAAGACCACCATGTCGGGCCTCAGCCTGCGACTGGATGCGTTGCTCGTCTTGGCGCTCATCGGCTTCTACGGGACCGATGCCCGAACTTTCGATCTGACGGCGGTCAGTCCGAGCTGGCAGAACATCGACGCATTCCGGTTTTTCTATCTGATACTGCCGCTGTTTCGCGGCAGCTATGAGAGCGCTGGCATCTTCTATTTCGACTTCGTCCGTCTCCGCACCAACCCAGCGTTGCGCGAGCTGCAGTGGGTTTTCTTCCGCAAGCTGCTTCGGGTGTCGCCGGTCATCGCCCTGTTCTTCTGGGCTTTGGCGGCAGTGTTGGGGACCACCGTTCTGCACGACGTTCCCATCGCCTTCCTGCTCGCGCTGCTGCCGATGTTCGTTCTGCGCAGTGTCATCGGCATCTATCAGATTCGGCTGTTCGCCGAGGGCCGCTTCCGCACGCATCTGGGAACCCTGGTGTTACTCGCCGTCCTGCTCTGGCTGGTATGGCTCAATCCGAATCCCGCCGGTGACCTGGTCCAGATCACCGCGGCGATGATCGTGCAACTGATCGTCTTGATCAACGTTCAGCACATCCGCGATCGCCGGCTTCCTCCGCGGCCGACGTTGGTCTCCCTGCGGGAATGGTTGAGCATTCTGGCGCGGGAACCCGGGCCGGTTTTCGCATCCATGGTGCAGATTCCGCGTTCGATTACCGCGCGGCAACGCTCCGCTGCCATCGGGTTGTTGCGCCGACGGCTGACGGGCCGCGGACACCTGGGATTCCGGTCCGCATCGACTCTGGTGTGCTTCCGGCGCTGTGACCACGATGCGCCCGGGAAGTGCGATCTGGCCGACCTGCAGGCGGAGACCGGTTTCGTCGTCGGGCACGAAACCAGGGTGGGCGAGGGAATGGACGGCCGGGCAGCCCTGGCCCGCCTCGTTGCGGGGAAGTGGATCGAGCCGCCCGAGGCCGATGAGCCAGAAGACCTCAACGCCCAGTTCCGGGCGTTGTTCCCCAACGGGATCATCTTTCGCGTTGCGACTCAGGACGGGGCGACCCAGATGCGCACACTGGACGAGGCCTTCCTGGCGCAGGCGATGACGGCAGCGCTGATGAGCCTGGAAGACGGAGCTGATCTGGTTCGGGTGGCAGATCGCCTGTTCACCCCGGTGTTTCGTCGCGGGACACTGCGTCGCATCCTTGTGCTGCCGCCGGATCCCGACCCGGCAACGGTGCGCGAGTGGCATCGCATCTTCCGGGTGTGGAGCGCTGAGCCCGCACTGGCGGTGGCCAATGGTTGAGCCGATTGACATCGAAGGCAAACTGGCCGACCCCGCGACCTACGAAGACGTCATCCTGCGGATTTTCGTCAAGCGTCGGCAACGGGGCTTGGCGTTCGCCGACGCCGAGCGTGGGGTGAGCTACTTCGACACCGCTGCGCAGCGGCGGACCCTGGCCCGGGCGATTGCCCGAACCGTGACCGCCGGCGCCTACCGACCCCAACCCGTCGACCTGTGGATGCTGGAAACCAGAGGTAAGCGCCGGGCCGCCCATATGCCGACCTTCACCGACCATGTGCTGGGATCGGCTCTTTACCATCTGATTTCCCACAATGCCCGGTGTTACGGCCTGCCCGGCGTGTACTCCTATCTGCCGGGCGTGACCAACACGACGGCGATGCGGGCGTTCGCCGATTACGTCCGGACACATCGCGCGCGGACGGGTCCGAAGGGTCCCCCGCTGTATGTCCTGCAGTCGGACTTCGATCACTACGGCGATGATCTGCCGGTGGACCCCGGCGCTCCGCTGTGGCCGATCCTGCGCGAGGTGGTCGCACTGGGAAGTCCGCGTGGGAGCGTCAGTTCGACAACCTGGGAACTGATCACAGCACTGGCGCGGCCCACCGTCCGAGACTCCGATGGAGCGGAATTCACCAGAATCCACGGTGTCGCGATGGGAACCCCGCTGGTTCCGGTGCTGTCGAATCTGGCAGTGGTTCCCATGGACCGAGCCATCCTGAATACCGAGGGCATCTTCTACGCCCGTTACAACGACGACTTCATCCTTGCGCATCCCGACCTGGCGGCGCTGTGCGAGACCGACCACCGACTGGACTCGGTGATCGCCGGACTCGGTGTGCGGCGAAAAATTGGTAAGGAGGTGCGCACCGCGCTCAGCGGACACGGGCTGTCCTGCCGCGAGGCTCCCCAATACCGGGGAGGAAATCGGATTGATTGCCTTGGCTTGTCGGTGAGTCACACCGGTGCCATCACCGTGGGCCCGCACCGGCAGCAGCGCTTCGTCGGCAGGATCGCGCGCCGGATCGACGCCGCCGCAGGGGCCTTGCGGTCAATGCCGCTCGGCGAGCGCGCCCGTCGCCTGGTTGCGGGCGTCAACGTCATGTTGGACGTCGCGAGTCCGTTTGCGGTTCCGGGATTGTCTCCGCTGCTGGACACGACGACAGATCGCGGTGTGCTGAAAGACCTTGATGCCCGCATCGCCCGCAAGATCGTTCAGGTGGCGACCGGACGCAGCGGGGTCAGGGGCTTTCGCGCGCTGCCGCCAGCGGTGTTGTACGGCGAACTCGGTCTGGTGTCGTTGGTGCGGTTGCGTAACCTGCGTTGAGCGCGGTTGAATCGTTGTGAGGGCGCGGATCCCGCCACCGCGCGGTTCTACCGACCGGCCACAGAGGCTGCGGCTTTCGGCCAGTCAATTTTTCGGTTTTTTCCCGCGCCCTCGCATGCCACCGTCCCGGTTTCACGTCCGCCCCATTCACGACCTGTAGTAGCGCCCCAGTACGTCGTCACGTAACGCGTCGAAGTCCCCAGTGCCGATGGCGTCGCGGATTCGGTCCACCAAGCGGATGATGAATCGCTCGTTGTGGATCGTGCACAGCGTCGCCGACAAAATCTCCTTGGCCTTGAACAGATGATGGATATAGGCACGGGTGTAGTGCGCGCAGGTGTAGCAGTCACACTCGGAGTCGATGGGTGTGAAGTCTCGCCGGTAGCGCGCACCGGTGATGTTGAACCGACCGCCGGGGGTGTAAACGGCCGCGTTGCGGGCCACCCGGGATGGCGACACGCAGTCGAAGGTATCCGCACCCGCGCCGATCGCCGCGAAGAGATCATCGGGTTCGCTGATGCCCAGTAGGTGCCGGGGCTTGGTGTCGGGGAGTTCCTCGGTGCACCAGCCGATGATGGTGGCCAGGTTCTGCTTCTCCAGTGCACCGCCGATGCCGTAACCGTCAAACCCGCGGCCATCGACGTCGACGATGCTCTCCAGCCCGCGGCAGGCATGCCTGCGCAGATCCTCGTAGTTGGCGCCCTGGACCACGCCGAAGAGGGCCTGCGGCGGTCTGGACGGGTCCTCGAGGCCGCTGAGCCTGCGGTGCTCGGCCAGGCAGCGCCGGGCCCAGGCGTGGGTGCGTTCGACCGACTCTTCCTGATATCTGCGGGTATTGACCAAGGTGGTCAACTCGTCGAAGGCGAAGATGATGTCCGCGCCGAGGCTGTGCTGAATTCCGATGGAGACCTCCGGGGTGAACCGGTGGGCGGAGCCGTCGATGTGGCTGACGAAGGTCACCCCGTCGTCGTCGACATGGGCGAG
>JAGQTS010000183.1 GCA_020438895.1 Mycobacterium sp. | reverse complement strand
CGAGCCGACCAACCACCTGGACGCGCCCGCGATACAGCGGCTGTTGCGTGCCGTCGAGGCGATGCCGACACCGCCGGCGGTGCTGCTGATCACTCACGACGCCGAGTTGTCCGAATGGGCCGATCGTGTGGTGTGGTTGGGAGACACACCCGCGCACGCGAGTCGGACGATCGTGAGGTCGGCGTGAACCGCCGCGCGCTGCGGGGCGCCCCGCCGGTGCGCCGTTCCCGGACCTCGCCGGAGGGGCGGCCATTCCCGACCCAAGCCCAACTCGACCTCCTTAAGGCCGCGGTGCTGCCTGCCGATCAGGCTGCCCCGGCGTGGCGGCGGTGGAAGTCGCGCGGCATCCCACTGGTCGAGGTCGACGACGCCTCGGGTCGGCTGTTCTCCCAACTATGGACAAACCGGTCCGCCGCGGCGATCGACGAGGAGGACCTACCGCTGCTCAAGGGTGTTTATCGCCAGGCCCTCGCCAGCAACGCAGTCACGCTGAATTCGGCGTTCGAGACCACGCAGCCACTCATCGAGGCCGGGATCCCGGTGGTCTTCATCAAGGGTGCGGCCATGATCGCCGCCGTCGGAGGGCGCCTGGGACTGCGCCGGATCGTCGACGTCGACGTCATTGTTCCGGAGGCCGACGCCGAACGGGCGGTGGCCGCCCTGAAAGCCGCGGGTCACCAAGAGAAGGGCCCGACCGGGCTGCCGCCGGCTTTCGATCTCCACCCTGCGTGGACCTGTCTCGCCCCGAACAAATCGGAACTCGATCTGCACTGGTGGGCCTACAAGACGCCCGGCGACGACCGATGCGTGTTCGAAACCGCCCGACCGGCCACACTACTCGGGCGTAGCGTGCTGATTCCGTCCGCGACGGAAATGTTGGTGATGGCAGTGGCCGGTGCATTCGTTGGCGCGCCGCCGGACTCACCCTTGCGCTGGATCGCCGACGCCATGGTGCTGTTCGAACTCGAGGACGCGCACATCGAGTGGGACGTGCTACTGCAGCGGGCATGGCGGCCGGGACTTACGCTCGGCCTCATTGCCGGCCTGGCGTTTCTGGCACGGGAGTTCGCCGCTCCGGTCCCGCCCTATGTCTTGGCTAACCTGCGGCGACGGCCAGTCACTCTGCGCGAACGCGGAGCCCATTGGGCTGCGTGCCATGACCCCCGGGTGGGCCTTAGACTGCTGCATCACCTCGAGATGCATCGCACCCGACGCCTGCGCGACCCTGCCGGCGTTCCGCGCGACTTCCTCGGCTATCTGGCACAGTCCACCGGCGCCAGAACCGGCAAGCGTCGCGACGTCTTCGAACGGCATGCGGTACTGGTGGTTCGGCGCATCATCAAGCGGGAGTCATTGCTGCGCTGAAGGACGACCGGGGCGCTCTCAACGCCGACCGACGCCAGCAGCATTGATCACCCGCTCGACTGCAGCACCCGCGCGATGCGGTTGAGGTGCGCGTAGCCGAATCTTTGGTCGGGTTCGAGATAGGCGCCCTCGGCCCACTCGTTCCAGGCATTGATGAACACGTAGTTCTCCGGATTGCGCACCGGGCCGGGATGACCCTCGCCGGTGATGTAACGCAACCACCGTTCGAAGAAGTCCGGGGTCGTGCCATGCATGGTCCAGCCGCGGCCGGGCCGGCGCGCCTCGTTGTCCCAAGACGGGTTGCAGCCCCTGATCCAGGGATAGTCGTGGTCCTGGGCCTGGCTGTGGCGGGCACGCTTGAGCACCCTCTCGGCGGTGACGATCGTCCCGGAGTAGTTCGGGTTTACGACGGCGAAGGCACTGGTTTCGGAGGGGTTGTAGTGGAAGCCGATGTTGTGCGGCGGGAACTCGATGGCGCCGTCGCACAACCAGGGCCGCGGGTCGTACCGAAGGAAGCCCTGCACCATGTAGACCGCCACCTCGCCGACCCCCTCTCCGCGGAACACCTCGCGCCACCTCGTCACCCGCGCCGCGAAGTCGGGGATGATTGGTGGCCGGTAGATGATGAGCAGCGGTTTACCGCCGACCCGGATATAGCGCGGGTCACGCAGGATTGGAGCCACGTCCACGGCGAACTGATCGGGTTTCTCGTTGTGATGGTCCTGCCGAAGCAGTATGTCTTCGCTGCCGTTCCTGCCGCGGGTCCAGTTTTCATTGGCCCAGCAGATGCAGAACGGGAAGTCTATGTCGGCGGCAGCCAGGAACAGCTCCAGCGGCTTCTCCAGGATTCGCCGCCCGGAGAACCAGTAGTAGTAGAAGCAGAAACCGTGGATCCCGTAGTGCCTGGCGAGCTCAACTTGTTTGCGAATGGGATCGATGTGGCTCAGGTCGTAGAACCCCAGCGCATCCGGAAGCCTGGGCTGTTCGTGGCCGATGTACTGGGGAACCGCTCGGGTCACGTTGGTCCATTCGGTGAAACCCTCGCCCCACCACGCGTCGTTTTCCGGAATGGTGTGGAACTGCGGCAGGTAGAAGCAGACGGGTTTTGGTGACCCCTCGTCCGGGATGACCGGTTGGGGTGCGCGCCCCTCATACCACGGAGATTTCGCTGCCAGGCGCAGTACCTGGTCGGCGTAGCACCTCAGGGGGTCTATCTCGGGTTCCATCTCGACTCTGTTTCCCGGCGGCGTTGCGCCGGAACAATACCCCCTAGGAACGGGGTGTCCCCAGGGGCTTGAGCTTTGTGGTGGTCTTGGTTGAGATCGCCACTGTTCTCCCATCAGCGAGTGGTAAGGGTTTCGAATGAGCACTGAATTCGAGGCACCATGTTTCTTCGCCCCACCGCGTCACTGCGAGTCGGCTCACCTCAATGCCACCGAACTAACCTGAGCAGTGGACCGCGAAAAGCGACGCGAATGGGGTTTCTTCGATCCTTGAGGTCAGGAGTATCGCCAGCATGGGACCGCGACGCTTAGCGGGCCGATTCCGGGCCTGACTGAAGCCTGGGTCGACTACGCCCACCCTGCCCTTCGACACCGACTGTCTCGTATAACAGCCCACACAAGTCCATATGTCGTCTTTCTTCCAATAGCATGGCACCGGCGCGGTTAGAAAGGGCAGGGCCCGAACGGCTGAGGATACGACTATCGCCCGACTCAACGTTGACGAACCGCGACGGCTTTTCCTCGGAGAGCTGCGCGACGGGTCCTTGGCGTTGCTTAGCCGGTGCGGACCTCCGGTCCTCCGGTGGATTCAAAAAGGCGATGGGCCATGCTTCCATCACAACCACCGCCCGCATCTACGCGCACCTCTACGACGACGAACTCGACACCGACACCGTTGCCGACGCCCTGAACGACCTGAGGAAGCCGAAGTGAGAATCCCCGCGCCGGGGCGATGCGCCCAAAGTGTGCCCACGACCGGGGCGCGATAGCCGGTCTGAACGGGACCACCAGCCATCAGAGCGGGGCTGACGTGCGGGAAAGGATGGAGCCGCCTGGGGGAATCGAACCCCCGACCTATTCATTACGAGTGAATCGCTCTGCCGACTGAGCTAAGGCGGCGTGGTGCCGAGACATATCCCGACGCCGACGAGAGTCTACCTCGCGCGCCGCAGTTGCTCGGCCACGGTCGCGACCAGTGCATCGACCGCGAACTTGGGTTTGACATTCACCGCCAACGCCTCCCGGCAGGCCAACACCGCCTCGATGCAGCGCAACAACTGCTCCGGGGAGGCATGCGCCGCCAACGCCGCGGCCCGTTCCGTCATGTCAGGGTGGCTCGGCACCACACCCACAGCGCCGCCGGCGATCATCAGGGCATCGCGGAAAAAGGCCCCCAGATCCAGCAATGCCCGATCGAGCGCGTCGCGGGAGGCCCGGGTCTGACGCGACTTCTGCCGTCGTTCAAGGTCTTTCAACGCACCCACCGAACCGCGCAGCGCTCCGGCGGCGCCCTTGCCAGTCCCGCCGGCGCCCAGCGCTGTGCGCAGATCCTCCAACTCCGTCTCATTGCGTCCCACGACGAGAGCACGGGCCTCCGCCTCGGCGGCGACAACCAGTTCCTCGGCTGCGGCGTAGGCGCGAGCGGGTGTGGCCGCATCGCGAACCAGACCCAGTGCCCGTGCCCGACGGTCGCGAGCCTCAGAGTCGGTAGCCAGCCGGCGGGCCCGGCCGACGTGCCCGCCGCTCACCGCCGCCGCCCAATGCGCCTGCTCGGCGTCGAGGCCGTCGGTGCGCATCAATACCTCGGCGATCGCCGCCGTCGTCGGCGTCACCAGCGCCACATGGCGACACCGGGACCGAAGGGTGATGGCGATGTCCTCGGGATCCACTGACGGCGCACACAACAGGAAGACCGTTGCCGGCGGCGGCTCCTCCACCACCTTCAAGAGGGCATTGCCGGCGCCCTCGGTCAACCGGTCAGCATCCTCGATGACGACGATTTGCCAACGGCCGGTACTCGGTCTGCGGGAAGCCGCGGCAACAATCATGCGCATCTCATGCACCCCGATCGACAGTCCCTCAGGAACGACCCGCCGGACATCGGCATGCGTTCCGGCCATCGTGGTGGTGCAGGCCCGGCACGTCCCGCAGCCCGGGTTTTCCTGATCCGTGCACTGCAGGGCCGCGGCAAAGCACAGCGCTGCAACCGAACGACCTGAGCCGGGCGGCCCGGTGATCAACCAGGCATGTGTCATGGCACCCGATCCGGCCGGATGGTGATCAGTATCGCGACGAGCGGCCCGGGCGGCGGACATCAACTCAGCCTCGACCTCGCGTTGGCCGACCAGCCGCGTGAACACCCCGGACATGGAATGACACCCTACGTCGGGGGCCGGACAGCACCGCCAGGAAGCGGCTCTGCTCGGGTAGAGGTAGGTCACCACAGACCGCTACGGTTAGTCGGTGACCACCGCGGCGCCGACGCGTGAGCGGATTCCAGACTTCGTCCGCTGGATTGCCCGCACTCCTTGGCCGGTGTTCTCCCTCGGCCTCCTGCAGGCCGACATCATCGGCGCACTGCTGGTGCTGGGCTTCCTCCGATTCGGCCTGCCTCCAGCTGACCGAATCAAACTTCAGGACTTACCAACCGGCAACCTGGTGGTCTTTCTCGGGTATCTGTTCCTGTCATTCGTCGTCGGTGCATCGATCAGCCTGCGTCTGCTGCTGCCGGTGTTCCGCTGGCAACGGCGCAACGCACTGCTGACCGAGGACGACCCCGAAGCCACCGAACGGGCCCGACTACGGGCGCTGCGGATGCCGAAATACCGGTCGATGATCAGCCTGACGCTGTGGATTCTGGGCTCCGTGGTGTTCATCGTCGCCAGTTGGCCGGTGGCCAGCCAGGCGGCGCCCGTCGTAGCGGTCGCCACACTGCTCGGCGCAACCGCGACCGCGATCATCGGCTACCTGCAATCCGAACGGGTGCTGCGGCCAGTCGCGGTAGCTGCCCTGCGCAGCGGAGTGCCCGACCACTTCCGGCGGCCGGGGGTAGTGCTGCGCCTCGTGCTCACCTGGGTGTTATCCACCGGAGTTCCGTTATTGATGATCATTCTTTCCATCGTGGCCAGCAAGTTCGACCTGCTGAACTCATCGCCGGAAAGCATGTTCACCCCGATTCTGCTGATGGCCGTCGCGGCCCTGCTCATCGGCTTGGTCGGCAACATCCTCTCGGCAATGGCGATCTCCGACCCGCTTCGGCAGGTTCGTTGGGCTCTCGGTGAGGTACAGCGCGGCAACTACAACGCGCACATGCAGATCTACGACGCAACCGAACTCGGGCTGCTGCAATCCGGCTTCAACGACATGGTCCGGGAGTTGTCCGAACGGCAACGGATGCGGGATTTGTTCGGCCGCTACGTCGGTGAGGACGTGGCCCGCCGCGCGTTGGAGCGGGGTACTGAGCTGGGCGGTCAGGAACGGGACGTCGGTGTGCTCTTCGTGGACTTGGTGGGCTCGACCCAGTTGGCTGCCACCCGGCCGCCGGCGGAGGTGGTCAGTCTGCTCAACGAGTTCTTCCGGGTCGTGGTGGACACCGTTCAACAGCACGGCGGTTTCGTCAACAAGTTCCAGGGCGACGCTGCGCTGTGCGTCTTCGGGGCGCCGCTCGAGCATCCTGATGCCGCCGGTGCGGCGTTGGCGGCGTCGCGCGAACTCCACGACGAACTGCTGGCGGTTCTGGCACCGATGGGGTTCGGCATCGGGGTGTCGGCCGGACGGGCCATCGCCGGCCACATCGGCGCGCAGGCCCGTTTCGAATACACCGTGATCGGCGACCCGGTCAACGAGGCCGCGCGGTTGACGGAGCTGGCCAAGTTGGAGGAGGGTCACGTCCTGGCCTCGGCCATCGCCGTCAGCCGGGCAGTGGACGCCGAGGCCTTGTGCTGGGACGTCGGCGAACTCGTCGAACTTCGCGGTCGTACCGAACCCACGCAGTTGGCCAGACCGACCATCCTGGCGGTGACCGGTCAACCTGGGGGCAACACCGCCTCGCAGTCGCCGCGGGCCTGATCAGCCTTTCTTCGCAGCCCGTTTGACAGCCTTCTTGGCCGGAGTCTTGCGTACCGGCGCTTTCTTGGCGGCCCGCTTGACCGGGCCGCGGGCGCGGCGGTCGGCGAGCAGTTCCGCCGCCCGATCGTCGGTGATGCTCATGACGTCGTCGCCCTTACGCAGGCTGGCATTGGTCTCGCCGTCGGTGACGTAGG
>JAGQTS010000182.1 GCA_020438895.1 Mycobacterium sp. | reverse complement strand
GCCGGAGCTGACGTCTCCTGGTCTGACGAACCCCGGTCTCACGAGCCCGTCGCCGGCAGCCTCGACCCCGTCGTTGACCGATCCAGGTCTGACCGCACCCCTGACAGACACCGGACTGACCACTCCGCAGCTGGGGACGACCCCGTCGTTGACCTCTCCGCTCACGGGGATCGGCCTTCCGGTCGAGCAGCCGATTTCCGCCCCGCTGACGCCGCCACCGGGAACGTATCCGATCTTGGGTGACCCCTCCCTGGGCGTTCCACTGGCTCCGGCGAGCGCGGCCAGTAGTGGCGGCATCATCGGCGACTTGACCAGCGCCGCCAACCAACTGGGCGTCGGCCAGGCGATTGACCTCCTCAAGGGAATCGTCGTGCCGGGAATCACGCAGGCAATGCAGAACGCCGGTGCGGCCGCGGCTGCGGCACCGGTGGCTGCCGCTCCCGCGGTCGAGGCGGCCGGCACGGTTGCTGAGGCGGTGGGCTGAGGAACGAAGGGTGGGCCGGACGCAGCCTGCCCGGGTGTGAAGGTGGAGACAGTCTTGTAGCGAAACGGCACCGCAGGCCGGCTGGTCCGGGGCACCAGGTCGAAGGACGTCGACTTCAGGTCACCGGGGAAGCCCCTGCGGTGCCGTTGTCGACTCAATTGTCACACTATGCTCAAACGTCCGTGTCGCAACGTTCGCAACAGTGGGCGCATACGTAACATCGCGATGTGCATCCCCGTCGTCCGATACCGACGATCTTGTTCACCGCCATCGCGGCGACAGTCCTGGTGGTGCCCATGGCGGTCAACGGAGTGCCGGGAGCGACACCGCGGGATGCTCCCCGGGCTGAGGACACCATCCTCACCGAGCAGCCGCTCGCGGGTGTCGGCGGCGGCGAGACGATCCGCGAGGTCCGACAGGCCGAATCGTTTTCGATGGTGGCCGTGACCGGAAGCGATCTGAGTGGAACCTCTGCCCGGGTGCGGGCGGAACGGCCTGATGGTTCTTGGGGGCCCTGGTACACCGCGGAACGGTTCGAATTGGGTGCCGAGGATGTCGAGGGCACCGGGACCCATGGGACGGATCCGATTTACGTCGGGCCGACCACGGCTGTGCAGATCGCCGTGACTCGCCCGCGGGATGCCGCCCCCACCACCACCCCGCCGCAGAACGGCCTGGATGCCGGACGTGACCTGGGATACATCCCGGCCAATGCCGCCGAACCGCTGACCCAGACGCTCTCGGCGGTGTTGATCTCGCCGCCGCAGACGACGGCCGAGAGTCAATGGACCCCACCGACGGCAAATCTGGCCCCGGGGCAACCGCCGAACATCATCAGCCGGGCACAGTGGGGCGCGGGCGCGGGAAGCCGTTGCGGCGGACCGGCATACGGCGACGGCATACGTGCCGCCGTGGTCCACCACACCGCTACCGGTAACGACTACGCACCCGAGGACTCCGCCGCCATCCTCCGCTCGATCTACGCGTACCACACGATGACTCTGGGTTGGTGCGACATCGCCTACAACGCGCTGGTCGACAAGTACGGCCAGGTGTTCGAAGGCCGTGCTGGTGGTATCACCAAGGATGTTGTGGGTTCCCACACCGGCGGATTCAACCGGGACGTGTGGGGCGTCTCGATGATCGGCGACTTCGAGGACGATCCGCCACCCGACGTGATGGTGCGCACCGTGGGACGGTTGCTCGGCTGGCGGCTCAGTCTGGACCGGGTTGATCCGCTGGGAACCATCAAGCTGAAGTCGGCTGGCGGATCGAACACCGTGTACCCCGCGGGCGCCACCCCGGTTCTGCCGGAGATCTTCGCCCACCGTGATGTGGGCAACACCGAGTGTCCGGGCGCGGCCGGATACGCAGCACTCGACGAGATACGCGCCATTGCAGCGAGATTCGGGATGCCACCCGATGTCTTGGACACCCTCAGCGGCGGGGCGATTCTGGCGCGATGGGAATCCGAGGGTGGGCAGGCGGGTCCACTCGGAATGCCCACATCACCAGAGGCTGCCGGTGCCGGTTCTACCCGGTACGCCACCTTCGAGCGCGGAGCGATGTACTGGTCTCCGGAGACTGGGGCGCAGCCCCTTACCGGAGCCATCTACCAGGCATGGGCGGCACTGGGCTACGAACGCGGGGCGCTGGGTCTGCCGACCAGTGGTGAGATCGCCGAACCGTTGTGGATCGTGCAGAACTTCCAGCACGGTACGTTGAACTTCGATCGCCAGACCCGCAACGTGGTCCGCGTCATAGACGGGGTGAGTCTGGTGCTGCCGCCGCCGCCTGCTGAAGGCCCACCGCCGCAACTGGAGAGATTCAGTCCGATCCAAACGAACTGATGCCCTCGCTGCTTCCCGGTGAGGCGCCGTCCGGTTCTGATGTGTGTCACCGCGGTTGGTTCGGCGTTCCCGGTGGCCTACAGCCACCAGCGTTCCAGTACCCGCGCCAAGCCGTCGTCGTCGTTGGCGGTCGTGACCTCGTCTGCTGCCGCGATGGCATCAGGATGGGCGTTGCCCATCGCAACGCCGTGGCGGGCCCACCTCAGCATGGGCACGTCGTTGGGCATATCGCCGAAGGCCACGACATCGTCGGCGCATAGTTCCAGCGGCCGCGCCACCTCTTCGACGCCGAGCGCCTTGCTGATCCCGACCGCACTGATCTCGACGAGTCCATCGTTGGTGGAGTATGTGATGTCACCGAGCAGACCGATGTGTTTGGTGAGGGCGGCGGCCAGGTCCGCGCTCGACATACCGGGCTTGCGCACCAGCAGCTTGACCGCCGGTGCGCTCAGTAGATCCTGGTAGGAGACTTCGGTGTTGTCCGGATTGAGCCAGGCGTGTTCGTAGCCGGGAGCACTCACGAACTGCGGAGTCGCCGAGTCGTGAGCGGTTGTACCGATCCGCTCGGCCGCCAACCCGGTACCCGGGACCACCCGCACCGCGATCTCTGCGAGCTCGGTGAGCACATCGACGGGCAGGGTGCGGGCGGAGACGATGCGGTCGGCGGCGGCGTCATACACCACGGCTCCGTTGGCACACACCGCCATCGGAGCGAACCCGAGTTCCTCGACGACCGGGGGAATCCAGCGCGGCGGACGGCCTGTGGCCAATACGAAGGTTGCCCCGGAGGTGACTGCTGCGCAGATGGCGTCGCGGGTCCGGGGAGTGATTCGCTCCTGGGTGTTGAGCAGGGTTCCATCGACGTCGGTGGCGATCAGGGCGGGCAGCATCAGTGGCGCTCCGCGGCCCGGCGCGCCCGTTCGGCTTCCTCCAGACGCCGGGCCTCCGCCGGTGTGGGTGCCCCGCCGCCGAGTCGTCGGGGAACCCAATAGGCGCCCAACGGATGCGGATACTCCTCCTGAACCTCGTGCAGCAACCGCGTCATCTCCTCCCGAAGCCGGGCGTCCAGTTCGGTCGGTGTCCCGGTTGGAGATAACGACTGCCCGGCCCGGACGGTGATCGGTATCTTGTTGCGACCCAATGACTTCGGGCGGTCCTTGGTCCACATTCGGTGGGCGCCCCAGACGATCAGCGGGATGATCGGCGCCGGAGCCTCCAGCGCCATCCGTGCTGCGCCGGTCTTGAACTCCTTGAGTTCGAAACTGCGGCTGATGGTGGCTTCGGGGTAGACCCCGACCAGCTCCCCGGCCCGCAACTTTCGGACGGCTTCGGCGTAGGCACCGGCTCCGGCACTGCGGTCCACCGGAATGGCACCAGCGTGCCGGATCAGGTAATCGACGAGTCTGACGTCCTGCATCTCGGCCTTGAGCATGTAGCGGATCCGGCGGCGACGTCGTCGGGTGGCCAGCCCAGCCGGAAGGAAGTCGAGGTAGCTGGTGTGGTTGATCGCGATCACCGCTCCACCATGGGTGGGGATGTTGTCCAGCCCTTGATAGGTCAACGTCGTACCGACCACGCGGGCGGCCATCGCGGCGGTGATCTCGATCGTCCGGAACAGGGGCTCCATACCGCGCACTGCGCTTACTCTGCAGTGCCGCCGTGGCGCTGTCGCCGCCTCTCGGCGCGCTCAGCCATCTCCGCCGCTTCCAGTTCGGCCGCCTGGGCCAGAGTCGGGGCACCTCCGCCGAGGCGGTGCGGCACCCAGAACTCACCCGGTGGATACGGACCGTATGCATCTTGAACCTGCTCGAGCAGGTGCTGCATGCGGGCGCGGAGCAGCGCAGTCAATTCGGTGGGGGGCAACGTGGGCGAGATCGGTTCGCCGACGGCCACCGAGATCGGGACCTTGGGACGCCACATCTTCTTCGGATGGTCCTTGGTCCAGATGCGCTGGGCACCCCAGACGATGTGCGGGATGATCGGCACGTCGGCCGCGATGGCCATCCGCGCTGCGCCGGACTTGAACTCCTTGAGCTCGAAGCTGCGGCTGATGGTGGCCTCGGGGTAGACACCCACCAGCTCACCGGATCGCAGGGCCTGCACCGCGGCGTCGAATGAGGCGGCCCCACTGGAACGGTCCACCGGAATGTGCCCCAGCTTGCGCATCACCGGCCCGGTCACGTTGTGGTCGAAGACTTCCTGCTTGGCCATGAAGCGAATCAGGCGCCGCGGCCGGTGCCGGTAGAAGGGCAGGCCCGCGAAGGTGAAATCGAGGTAGCCGGTGTGGTTGATGGCCACGACAGCGCCGCCGCTGGACGGCAGGTGTTCGGTGCCGGTCAACGTGAAGCGCAGGCCCTGGATACGCCAGAGCAGCCGTACCCCTGCGATGACTGTTCCGTATGCCGGCTCCACACCGGTCAGCCTACCGGGGGGCGGCTAAGCTCAGTGCCGCATGCGTCCATTACTGGAGGGGTATTCGTGCAGGTCACCAGCATCGGCCACGCCGGCTTCCGGATCGACACACGCGCGGGCAGCATTCTGTGCGACCCGTGGGTCAATCCGGCCTACTTCGGCTCGTGGTTCGTCTTTCCCGACAACAGTGGCCTGGACTGGGCTGCCCTGGGCGATTGCGACTACCTGTACATCTCACACCTGCACAAGGACCACTTCGATCCCAAGCTTTTGCGTGATGTCGTCAACAAGGACGCCACGGTGCTCCTGCCGGATTTTCCGGTTCCGGACCTCAAGCGTGAGCTGGAGAAACTGGGTTTTCACCGCTTTCTCGAGACCGAGGATTCGGTCAAACATCGGCTGAGCGGTCCCAAGGGCTACCTCGACGTGATGATCATCGCGCTGCGAGCACCCGCCGACGGCCCGATCGGGGACTCGGGCATCGTCATATCCGACGGCACCACCACCGTGTTCAACATGAACGACTCCCGTCCACTGAGCCTGGACATGCTGGCCGAGTTCGGTCAGATCGACGTGCACATGCCGCAATATTCCGGCGCGATCTGGTATCCGATGGTGTACGACATGCCCGAGCGTGCCAAGGAGGCGTTCGCCACCCAGAAGCGGCAGCGTGGCATGGATCGGTGCCGGCAGTACAT
>JAGQTS010000181.1 GCA_020438895.1 Mycobacterium sp. | reverse complement strand
GACAGCAACAGCTCCGTCGTCTCGCTGAGACCGGAGAACCCGTTCACGAACTCGCCAAAGCCTTCGGTATCAGCCGAGCGACGGCGTATCGGTACCTCTCCGCATCCGCAAACGATCCGGTACTGGAGTCGAGGGAACTGTGAATCTGACCGAACTGGGTGCGGCCCTTGGCCCCTTCTTCGATGTCGCCGGCAGCCCCTCGCATCAGCAGCTCCGCGATGCATTCACCCGCCACGGCCTCAGCCATCTGGACCCGGCGCCAGATGGAAGGACACCGAACGGATCTCACCTGGGCAAGATGAAGCGAGTCCGACATGTCTTCGCCTCAACGGAAGCACACAACGCGACTGCGGGACTGCCGTTGGCCCGAGAACTGGTAGCGCTGTGTCGGGCTCACGGAGGCTTCACCCCTGGCAGCGATAGCTATGCCAGCAGTGGGAGAGTGACCCAGCTCGTACAGGCCTTCGCTCCGCTGGGCTTCACTCTCGAACCCGACGGATCGCTACGGCCGACCGTCATCGACAACCTAAGCGGCACAGCACTCACAGAGACGCTGCGCGGTTACGTCGACAGAATCAACTCCAATCCCGACGACGCCGCGCTACAGGTGGGCACTGGGAAGGAACTCGACGAAGCCACCGCCCGACACGTTCTGACAGAACTCCTAGGCGACTACCCCGTGTCGGGCAACTTCCCGGTCACGTTGACCAGAGCTTTTACCGCGATCGGCATGGCCACCCCCACGGAGCTGCCAAAGCTCGACCCCGATCCACACCGCGCAGTGCATCAATGTTTGTTCCTGCTGGCCATCGCGGTCAATCGACTCCGAAACGACGCCGGAACCGGCCACGGAAGACCCGGACCACCACGCAAGACCACCGCGTTGAACCCAGCGGAAGCCCGCCTCGTTGCTCGCGCAACCGCACTCGTCGCAGGAGCGCTGCTCGACAAAATCGACGGCTACTGAAGCTAGTAGGACCAGGCGGAACGTAACAACGTATTGACGCAATTACGTCATTACGGCCCTGAGTTTTCTGTTCGTGATTCAGCCCCAGAAGATGCCGGTCGGGTCGCGGCCGATTTCGGCAAGTAGCTCGGCGACGCTGGGCGTGGCCGCCACACGGTCGTAGAGGTGAAAGCGCAGATTCCGGTCGCGCCAGTACAGCGTCCACGTTTTTCGGACTGCGGTGTAGCGCAGACGTGCGATCGGGAAGCTGGACCATTCGGGTCCGTAGTCCTCACGCCAGGGTGCCCGACGCTCGATGACGGTCAGATGTGTTGACGCGATGACGCATTCAACACGAACCTGATGCAGCGCGTGGTCGGGCACTCGTGCCGCACACCACCGCTGGACGCGTGCGACGTCGAGTTCGGGCAGTGCCACCGTGTTACCGGGGCCGGCGGGACATGATGCGGGCAGCGTTCTCCAAAGCGTCGAATGCATCGTCGAGTCGGCGCTGGCGTCGGCGGTTGGGCTCGTGGTTGGCCTCGGCCGCGACCGCCTCGCTGAGTTCCTCAAGATCCGCGGTGCTGGCGTGCAGTGCGGCACCCCGACGGTGGGCGGTCATGGCGAACACCCGTCGTTCGGCGCTGGGGTCGAGAAAGAACAGGTCGCGCAGCGCGGCGGCCACTTCGTCGCTCACCACGATTTCCCGGGCCGCTCCCCCGACGGCGGCCAGCTGCTTGGGCCGCAGATCGTATGGCGAGCCCTCCCAGTTGGTGATGACTCCCTCATCGCCGCAGACCGTGCAGCACCACCGGATCGGCGTGGGCGGCGGACCGGCAGCGATGGCGATCCGTCCCGCGCAAGCGCGACGGCCAGGGCGTCGGCGGCACGGCAGCGCGGTGATCCACTGCTCGCTGACGCAGTTGGCGGCGGTGGCCGCCCGCACGATGTCGGCGAAATGCCGCCCCAGGCGGCGAGCGGGACCGGGAGCCGCCTCGGGTATGTCCAGGAAGTGGTTAAGGTCGCTGACCAGCATGGATGCGATTTTACGGGCACATGGTCAACGTGCGACTGTGGAGATCCCGCGTTTCAGCACGCGACCTCATTGACTGACCAAAAACGTAACAACGTCAATGCGTTGTTACGTCATTACGTCTTATTGGCGGCCAGCCACTCTTGGGCCAGATCGGTCAGGATCTTGCTCATGCTGGTATCTCGATCGAGGGCGGCCTGCTTGAGTGCCCTAACCGTGGCGCGAGGCAGGTAGACCGTCGCTCGTTGCATGTCGTCAGCCGGCGATCGGAATGCCTCGGCCGCGCGGCGGGCTGGCTCGGTCTTGACCCTGGCGGCCATCTTCGAGGTCAGGTCAGACATGGACAAGCGCCCCCATCAGTTCGGTGAGTACGTCGTCGTAGCCGTGCAGATTGGCCGGCGCGGTCCCGTAAGCGCGACGAACGCCTTCGCGCCGCACGATCGGGGTGGCGAGGACCGGAACCCCTTCGCCTTCGAGGAGTGCTTTCACTTCGTCGGCCAGCCGGGTGCGGAGGTCGACACCGGTCAGCAGGACCGCCGTGGGGCGGTGGGCGGTGATTTCCAGGGTCGGCCACACGCGGCGCACATCGAGTGGAGAAGCGCCGGTCGGAACGACCACCAGATCGGCGATGTCGATGGCCTCCTGGATCACCTGCGCCGTCCCGGGTGGGGTATCGATAATCGACAACTCTCTTCCGGAATTGACGGTCAGCGGGCGAGTGGCGGGCACAACGGGGAAGGGAAGCGGGTTATCGCCCTGGGCGTCGGTCGCCCACTCCAGAGCCGACCCCTGAGGGTCGGCGTCGATGAGCTCAACGTCAATTCCGCGGCGGTGGGCGGCGGTCGCGAGATAGACCGCGCTGGTGGTCTTGGCCACCCCACCTTTGGTGTGCACCAGAGACAAGATCGGCATGACCAGAAACGTTACGTCGTAGCGCA
>JAGQTS010000180.1 GCA_020438895.1 Mycobacterium sp. | reverse complement strand
AGTTCGACGATGATGTACGGCCACGTCGACCGGCCGGAGCACTGGGTCGCTCACCTCAACGTCCTGCGTCGCATCCAGGATCGCACCGGCGGGTTCACCGAGTTCGTCCCGTTGCCGTTCGTGCACCAGTCCTCGCCGCTGTACCTGGCCGGCGCCGCGCGGCCCGGTCCGACCCACCGGGACAACCGTGCCGTCCACGCGCTGGCCCGGATCATGTTGCACGGCCGGATCCCGCAGATCCAGACCAGCTGGGTGAAACTGGGCGTGCAGCGCAGCCAGGTGATGCTGTCCGGCGGCGCCAACGACCTCGGGGGCACGCTGATGGAGGAGACCATCTCCCGAATGGCCGGCTCGGAGCACGGATCGGCCAAGACCGTGGCCGAACTGGTGTCGATCGCCGAGGGAATCGGCCGACCCGCCCGCCAGCGCACGACCACCTACGCCACGCGGGCTGCGTGAACGCATTGCGGGGAGGGACACGTCCGGCCGGGTGGCGTCGCCGGATGCTGCTTAGGGCAGACTAATTCGGTGATCCCGGGCCTGGCATCGGATACTGGTGCTCGCCCGCCCGCTACCCGCCTGTACCAAACCCAAGAGGACATCGAGGAGACCTTCGTGACGTACGTCATCACCGAAGCCTGCGTCGACATCAAGGACAAGGCCTGCATCGAGGAATGTCCGGTCGATTGCATCTATGAGGGCGCCCGGATGCTCTTCATCCATCCCGACGAGTGCGTGGACTGCGGAGCATGTGAGCCGGTCTGTCCGGTCGAGGCCATCTACTACGAGGACGACGTCCCGGATCAGTGGTCGCAGTACACCCAGATCAACGCCGACTTCTTCGCGGAGTTGGGCTCACCGGGTGGTGCGTCGAAGCTGGGGATGACCGCTAACGACCCGCAGGTGGTCAAGGATCTCCCGCCGAAGGGTGAGGACTGACCGTCCCGGCTTCGGGGGCGACTCGGTGGGAGCCCGGCATTGATGGCTGAGGCCTCTCGTCCGGTGGGCGCGGCCGGGGCAACCCACCGGGCGCGGGTTTCCGATCGCCTGCCGACGTTTCCGTGGGACACCCTGACCGAAGCCGCTGCGGCCGCGCGGGAGCACCCCGACGGCATCGTCGACCTATCGGTGGGCACACCTGTCGACCCGGTTGCTCCCGTGATTCGGGACGCGTTGGCTGCTGCAGCGGCGGCGCCGGGCTATCCGTTCACCGCGGGCACACCGGCCCTGCGCGCCTCGACGGTGGCGGCGCTGCACCGCCGCTACGGCATCACCGGCTTGGCCGAACACGCCGTGCTCCCGGTGATCGGCACCAAGGAGCTGATCGCCTGGCTACCCACGCTGGTGGGGTTGGGGCCGCGGGACACCGTCGTCATCCCCGAACTGGCATACCCGACTTACGAGGTAGGGGCCCGCCTTGCCGGGGCAGCCGTGATTGCCGCGGATTCGTTGACTCAGCTGGGGCCGCAGGCGCCCGCACTGCTCTACCTCAATTCCCCGAGCAATCCCGCCGGCCGCGTTCTAGGTGCCGAACATCTGCGCAAGGTGGTCGGATGGGCACGGGAACGTGGCGTCGTGGTGGCCTCCGACGAGTGCTATCTCGGGCTGGGCTGGGATGCGCGGCCGCTGTCGGTTCTCCATCCGTCGGTGAGTGACGGCGACCACACCGGTCTGCTGGCGGTGCATTCGCTGTCCAAGAGCTCGTCGTTGGCCGGCTACCGGGCCGGTTTCGTCGCCGGGGATCCCGAACTGGTCAGGGAGTTGCTCGCGGTGCGCAAACATGCCGGAATGATGGTGCCGAATCCGGTGCAGGCCGCGATGGTGGCAGCCCTCGACGATGACGCCCATGTAGTCGCTCAGCGTGAGCGGTACGCCCGCCGCCGGGAGGCGCTGCATGCCGCGTTCACTGCCGCGGGGTTGCGCATCGAGCATTCCGAGGGCGGTTTGTATCTGTGGGCCACCCGCGGCGAGCCGGGCCGCGCCACGGTCGCCTGGCTGGCCCGTTTGGGGATTTTGGTGGCTCCCGGCGACTTCTACGGACCTGCTGGGGCCAACCACGTCCGGATCGCGTTGACGGCGACCGATGAGCGGGTGGCTGCCGCCGTCGACCGGCTGACGGGGTAGACAACCGCCGGCCGCCCCGTGGGGACGTCGGTCTACTTCATGTCCCAGGGGGCGCCGTAGGTGGTGACGCTGTCACCGGCCTTGGAGATCAACCGGGCGAACGGACGCAACAACACCCCACCGGCCGCGCCGGTCACCGTGCCGT
>JAGQTS010000179.1 GCA_020438895.1 Mycobacterium sp. | reverse complement strand
GGTCGTCACCACCACGACCGCTGAGGCGACATCAGAACAGATCACCAGTTATCAGCAGTCGATCGATTCGTACTTCAGCAGCTCTAGCTCCAGCTCCAGCACCGGCACGATGCTGAGCAGCCCAGTGTCGCTGTGGAATTCGAGGTGGATCTCCTATGACCGGTTCTACCGGCCGGTGTTCACCAACCCGTATCCGAGTCCGCTGCAGGTCGTCTACGACTACGGTGGCGGGCCTCAAACGTTCACCGTTGCACCGCTGCAGCGGGCGGTGGTCGACGTGCCGCAGTCGGGCGTGTACAGCTTCACCGGTGTGACTCAGCCCGCTGGAGGTCCGCCGTCGAACGTCTCGGTGGGCAGTTTCTCCGGTGGCGGGTACCAACCGGCTCCGGGGCAGGCTCCCCCGCAGAAGCCGAGCGGGCCGCAACCCGTCAAGAACCCCCTTGTTCAGGTGAGCTACGCCAGCGGAAAGTCCGAGCCCTTCCGGGTCACGTCACTGACTGACCTCGGCAAGGACTCTGCCATGAACGATGCAGAGAGGGTTCTGCTCGACGGAGAGATTCCGGCCTGGGGTCAGTGGGCGAAGTCACCCACAGGTGAGCAGGTATTCGAGATCACCGAGACCCAGCTCACGCCCGGAATCAAACCACCGGGTCAGGACCCCCTGCCCGGTTACAACATCCAACTGGTCAATGCCGCATCGTCGGCCTCGTGGTTCGAACGCCACGAGACTCTCGTTCTCGGCGTCGCGGCGGGCTCGGGGGTGCTGGCGCTGATAGCAGTGGCTGCGCTGATGATCCGGCGGCGCCGTGGTGACGCGGCCGCTCCCTAGCCGCGTTCGGTCGGGCTCACGGTCTAGCCAACTCTCAACCAGCCGGTGGTGTGCCGGTAGAAGGTCGACCGACGCACCTCCCGGCGGCCGGGAACGCCGTCGCGCACCAGCCGCGCCCCGGTGGTCCCCAGTTGAACGGCCCGTGCTCCGTACCACCTCCGCGGCCAGCCGCCCAGCACCGCGGCCCGGAGGCCGGGCAGGGCAGTGGTCGGTTCGATCCGAACACCGGCGGCCGAGCCGTCGAAGAGCACGGTGTCGTCGGCCACCGCCTCGCCACAGATGGCGGTCGATCCCTCCGGCGGCAGCCAGAGCGCGGCCGTGACCAGCACGGTTCCGGTGTCGTCGCGGATCAGCGGCACCCGGCGGGCGGCCGCGGCGCCGGCCCTGACCGCGCTGCGGAGACCGCCGACGTGGGCCACTTCGACGTCGAGCCGGTCGTTTCGCATCAGCCGGGTGAGGACCGCGGCCAGGTCTGCGGCGCCACCCACAACCGCGAGCCTGGAAACCCCGCCCGGGAGGCCGGCGATGGTGTTGTCGAGGGTCTGTGGGTCGTCGATGCCGATGGTGGGCAGACCGGCCAGCGGGCGAGGTGATCGGCGGTCGCCGAATCGCAACACGGTCATCTCGGTCTTCGTCAACGGCATGCTCCGATAAGGTGTGTCACCGGCTGGACACATTAGGCCAGGAGCGGAGCGGGGTCACGCCATGCCGGCAATCGTCCTCATCGGCGCCCAGTGGGGCGACGAAGGCAAGGGAAAGGCCACCGACCTTCTCGGTGGCCGGGTGCAGTGGGTGGTGCGGTACCAGGGCGGCAACAATGCCGGTCACACCGTGGTGCTGCCGACAGGGGAGAACTTCGCCCTGCACCTGATCCCGTCGGGGATCCTCACCCCGGGGGTCACCAACGTCATCGGGAACGGGGTGGTGGTCGACCCGGGAGTGCTGCTCGCCGAACTGACCGGACTTGAACAGCGCGGAGTGGACACCGCCGGGCTGTTGATCTCCGCCGATGCCCACCTGCTGATGCCCTATCACGTGGCCATCGACAAGGTCACCGAGCGCTACCTGGGCAACAAGAGGATCGGCACCACCGGTCGCGGCATCGGGCCGTGCTACCAGGACAAAATCGCCCGGATCGGCATCCGGGTCGCCGACGTGCGCGACCCGGAGCTGTTGGCCGCGAAAATCGGGGCCGCGCTGGATTTCAAGAATCAGGTGCTGGTCAAGATCTACAACCGCAAGGCGCTTGACCCGGCGGAGATCACCGACGCGCTGCTGGCCCAGGCTGAGGGCTTCGCCCACCGCATCGCCGACACGCGCCTGCTGCTCGGTGATGCCTTGGAGCGCGGTGAGACGGTGCTGCTGGAAGGCTCGCAGGGCACCCTGCTCGATGTCGACCACGGCACCTATCCCTACGTCACCTCGTCCAACCCCACCGCCGGCGGTGCCGCGGTCGGATCGGGGATCGGCCCGACCGGCATCACCACGGTGTTGGGCATTCTCAAGGCCTACACCACCCGGGTCGGTTCCGGCCCGTTCCCCACCGAACTGTTCGACGAGCACGGCGAATACCTGGCCAAGACCGGCGGTGAGGTCGGCGTGACCACGGGACGACCTCGCCGCTGCGGCTGGTTCGACGCCGTCATCGCCCGTTACGCCACCCGGGTCAACGGCATCACCGATTATTTCCTGACCAAGCTCGACGTGTTGTCCGGTCTGCAGTCCGTGCCGGTGTGCGTGGGCTACATCGTCGACGGAAAGCGGACTGACGAGATGCCGATGACGCAGAGCGAGATCGCCCGCGCCGAACCGATCTACGACGAACTTCCGGGCTGGTGGGAGGACATCTCCGGGGCCCGCGAGTTCGGTGACCTTCCGGCCAAGGCCCGTGATTACGTGTTGAGGCTGGAAGAGCTTGCCGGAGCTTATGTTTCGTGTATCGGTGTGGGCCCGGGCCGGGACCAGACCATCGTTCGGCGCGATGTACTGGCGCCGCGTTGAGCGATCCGCGCGCGCTCGATCCCGGCGGTGCCGACGGGCGCGGGGGGTTTCCGCGGTTCCAGGTACTCGATGAACCTGACGGGTTCGGGCGTTTCGTCCGGGCCATGCGGCGCGCCCAGGATCTCGCGGTCGCGGCCGATGCGCCCGACTGGAACGCCGCCGCCGACCGCGTCGAGGAACTGATCGACTATCTCGCGCCGCATGAGAAGCCGGGCGGGATGGCCCCGGCCGGCAGGGTCGCCAGCCTGCCCGGTGCCGGCAGCGTGCTGATGCCGCCGTGGCGGATTCGCACCTTCGGCCCCGAAGGTGTCGACGTCGACGTGCGCTTCAGCCGCTACCACGTCGGTGGGAACAACGCCGTGCACGGCGGCGTGGTGGCGATGATGTTCGATGTGATGTGCGGGATCATCCTGCACAGCATCGGCCGGCCGATCAGTCGCACCGCGTTCCTGCACGTCGACTACCGCAACGTCACGCCTGTCGACGTCGACCTGACCATGCGGGGCTGGGCCTCGAACGTTGAGGGCCGCAAGACTTTCGTCAACGCCGAACTCACCGGACCCGGCGGCCTGCTGCTTGCCGAGGCCAACGGACTGATGGTGCAGTTGCTTCCCGGCCAACCCTGAATTCCCCGGCCGATGACGTCTGCCACCATCAACGGTGTGGCTGAACAGACTTCACGTACCTTGCACCGACTCACCACCCCGCGGGCGGCCGCGCTGGCCGGGGTGATCTTCGCGGTCCTGTTCGCAGCGGCGATCATCCTGGTGCGCGGTTCTCTGCCGGAGGGGGCGGACCCCGGCTCCCAGTGGCTGACGACCGGTGGCAGCAAGATGGTGTTGGCCGCGGAACTAGTGACCTTCTCCGGCATCGCCTTCCTCTGGTTCATCGGAGTGGTGCGGTCCAATCTGGGCCGGCTCGAGGACCGGTTCTTTTCGACGGTGTTCTTCGGCAGTGGGCTGTTGTTCCTCGCGATGATGTTCATCGCCGTCGCGGTCGGCGCGGCGTTGACGACGGCGAACGACGCCCGATCGGGAATGCTGGCCGGCACCGACGTCGGAACCTTCGGCCAGATGCTGGTCCTGAAGCTCTCCAAGACCTATGCCCTGCGGATGGCCGCGGTCTTCATGATGTCGCTGGCCACCATCTGGCTGCGCACCGGCCTGATGCCGAAATGGCTGGTGGCCTTGAGTTATCTGATGGCGGTGACGCTGATGATCGCCGCCGACACGACGATGTGGCTGAGCCTGTCATTTCCGTTCTGGGTCCTGGTGGTCAGCCTGCTGCTGCTCACCCGGACTGAACGGGGCGAGGATTCGCGCCGGCCGGGCTAGCGTCGGGCCGGAGTGGACTGCGACCCCTGACTGCGCGGGACGGCACCGGCAGCGCATCAGTGCGCTCGATATCGTCGGATCGGAACGCCGGCCACCAGATTCGCGGTCCGATGAGCGTGAACAGCGCGGGAATGACGACGGTGCGCACGACGAAGGTGTCCAGCAGAATGCCGAGCCCGACGATGATGCCCAATTGGGTCAGCGCGATCAGCGGCAATACCCCCAGCACGCAGAACACCGCGGCCAATACCAGACCGGCGCTGGTGATCACCGCGCCGGTGGCAGACACGGCGCGGACGATGCCGCCGCGGGTTCCCCACGCCGGTGTCTCCTCCTTGGCGCGGGTGACCAGGAAGATGGTGTAGTCCACGCCGAGCGCCACCAGGAACAGGAAGGCGAACAGCGGAGTGGTGTTGTCCAGTGCCGGGAACCCGAGCAGGTGGATGCTCACCCAACTGCCCATGCCGAGCGCCGCCAGCGTGGACAGCGCGGTGGCACCTATGAGGACCAGCGGCGCGAGCGCGGCCCGCAGGAGCAGATACAGCACCGCGAGTACCACGACCAGGATTGCCGGGATGATGACCGTCTGGTCGCGAACAGCGGTCCGCTTGGTGTCCAGAGCCTGGGCGTCGGTGCCGCCGACCAACGCCTGCGGGTCGGCCTGGCGAACCGAATCCCGGAGTGCGTCGACGGTGGTGAATGCCGCGGCCGTCGCAGGTGCGGCGTCGAGGACCACCTGCCACTGGGCCAGTCCGGTGTCGGAGACCTCGGCCGGTTGGACGGAGGCGACACCGGCGGTGGAGGTGATTGCGGAGGTGACCGCAGCACTGTTCTGGGCGCGGGCGATCACCCGGGTGGGGTCGGTCTGCCCGCTCGGGAAGTGCTCGGCCATGGTCTGGAATCCGGTGACGGAGTCGGCCTTGACCCGGAACTGGTCGATCAGCGACAAGCCGACCGGCGTGCCGATCACGCCGGTCGCCAGCACCGCCAGCGACAGCGTCGAGACCGTCGCCACCCGTCCGGCGTGGCCGGACACCCAGTCGGCGATCCGATGCCACGCGCCGGTTGCTGCGATCTCCGCAGTGCCGGGCCGGGGAATGAAGGGCCAGAACAACTTCGGGCCGAACAGCGCCAGCAGTGGGGGCAGCGCCACGAGCACGAAGATCGCGGCGACGACCAATCCGGCGGCGGCTTGCACACCGAGGCTTCGGGTGGTGGGGGATTGCGCCAGCAGCAGGGTGAGCAGGGCCAGCACCACGGTGGCGTTGCTGGCCAGGATCGCAGGTCCGGCCCAGCGGACGGCGGTTCGCAGAGCCTGTCTGTGCGCTGGCCGACCGGGCGGACCCGACGGCTCGCGGCGCAGCTCCTCCCGATAGCGCGATATCAGCAGTAATGCATAGTTGGTGCCCGCTCCGAAGACCAGCACGCTGGTGATTCCCGACGTCGACCCGTCGCCTCCCAAACCACTGGCCTCCGCGACCGCAGCCCCGACCACCGCCGCGATCCGGTCGGCGAAGGCGATCACCAGCAACGGGACCAGCCACAGCACCGGTGAGCGGTAGGTGACGATCAGCAGAAGGGCCACTACGGTGCCGGTGACGGCGAGAAGGGTCACGTTCGCGCCGGAGAATGAGTTGGCGATGTCCGCACCGAAGGCCGGGCCGCCGGTCACGCTGGCCTCCACAGCATCGGGCAGACCCCTGCGAGCCGCCTCCCGTAACGCCGTGACGGTGTCGGAGAGGGCAAAACCGGTCAGGTCACTGTTCAGCGCCAGCGGAGCGATCGCGGCCTTGTCGTCGGCGGATGGAATGGGTGGGATAGGGGGCCCGGGCACCACCCCGGCCACGCCGGACATCCGGTCGCGGGCCTGTTCGGCAGCAGCGAGATCGTCGGGCGACAGATCACCGCCGTCACGCCGGCTGATCACCAGCAGCACGGGTGCGGTGTCCCCGCCGGGAAACTGTTTCGCCATGTCGGCAACACGGGCGGACTCGGCACTGGCCGGTAGAACGACCGGGGACTGCTGGTCGGCACCGCTCTGCGGGATCAGTGCCAACAGGACGCCGCCCACGGTGGCGATCAATAGGGCGAGCACCCAGGACCGGCGGCCGGTGACCGCTGCGCCGATACGGTCCCACAGCGGGCGATGGGGTTCGAATGCGCGGTGCATGCCGATATCGTAAGCATAAACTTCATCTACTTAACATTTAATTTTTTTAACGTTACCATGATGTCATGGAGGACCGGTCGGAGTTGGAGTCGGCCATCGCCGGTGACGTCCGAGCTCTGTCGGCTGCCTCGGACCGGATAGGTAAGGCATTTTCCGGCGTTCACTCGCTGTCGGCCAATGACTTTCGGGCGCTGCTGCACATCATGGTCGCCGAACAGGCCGGCGCTCCGCTCAGCTCCGGCGAATTGCGCGACCTGATGGGCCTATCCGGCGCCGCGATCACCTATCTGGTCGAGCGGATGACCGACTCGGGCCATCTGCGACGCGAGACCGACCCGGCCGACCGGCGCAAGGTCATCCTCAGATATGCCGACCACGGGCTGGAATTGGGGCGACAGTTCTTCGCGCCCCTGGAACACCACACCCATCGGGCCCTGGCCGGCATTCCGGATCGAGATCTCCGGGCCGCTCACCGGGTGCTCAACAGTGTCCTCGAAGCCATGCGGGATTTCGAGACCGAGCTGGACCTGCCCTAGGGTCGATCCGGTGCTGGTCACACTTGCCGTGGCGAACTACCGGTCGCTGCGCAGCGTGGTGGTCCCGTTGCGGCCCTGCACGGTCGTCACCGGGGCGAACGGCAGTGGGAAGTCCAGCTTGTATCGGGCCTTGCGACTGCTTGCCGACTGCGCCCGCAATGGCGCGGTCAGCGCACTGGCCGCCGAAGGCGGTCTGGGCTCGACGATGTGGGCCGGACCCGGCCGGGCCGGAGCGGTCAGCGTGAAACTCGGCTTCGCTGGGGACGATTTCGGCTACGCAGTCGACCTGGGGATGCCACAGATCGGCAACTCCGCCTTCGCGTTGGACCCCGAGATCAAGTCCGAACTCGTGTGGGCAGGGCCGGTGCCGCGGCCATCGGCGCTGACCGCGGAACGCTCCGGACCACTGGCCAGAATCCGCGATGCCGATGGCGAGTGGCGAACCGTCACCACCGGGATGCGGCCCTACGACAGCATGATCAGCGAATTGACCGACCCGCGGGCCGCGCCGGAGTTGATGGTCCTGCGTGAGCGTATGCGGTCCTGGCGCTTCTACGACCACGTCCGCACCGATGCAGCTGCCCCGGCACGGTTGTCCCGGATCGGCACGCGCACAATGGTTCTCAGCAACGACGGAGCCGACCTCGCGGCAGCGTTGCAGACCATCATCGAGATCGGTGACGCGGCTGCGCTGGCCGATGCCGTCGACGCGGCGTTTCCCGGCAGCACGCTCGTGGTGGGCGTCGACGGCGGTCGCTTCGAGGTCGGCCTGCGCCAACCCGGCATGGCGCGGCCGCTGACCGCCGCTGAACTCTCCGACGGCACGCTGCGTTTCCTGCTTCTCGTCGCCGCCCTGCTCAGTCCCCGGCCCGCGGAGATCACCGTGCTCAACGAACCGGAGGCCAGTCTGCACCCGGATCTGCTGGCGGCATTGGCGGCGTTGATCATCCGGGCCGCCGAGTCCACCCAGGTCATCGTCGTCACGCACTCGTCGGTGCTGGTGTCGACGTTGAGCGGTCTCGATGACGGGTTGAGTCTGCTGCACCTGGTCAAGACCGACGGCGAGACCGCGGTGGCCGACCAAGGTCTGCTCGACCAGCCGGCCTGGCACTGGCCCACCCGGTCCTAGCAGCCGTCCTAAGCTGACGGCGTGCCTGAACCAGACGACTCCGATCCGGCTGGGGACTCCGCCGCCGCGCGGCCCACGGCGACGCCCATGCTGATCGCTCTGGCGATCGTCGGATTAGCGCTCGCGGTGGTCGTGGGGTTGCGCGCCTGCCGGGGCGAGGAGATCACCTCCGAGGCCGGTATCGGCCGGGCCATCATCGGCCAGAACGATGCGTTGCAGCGCGAAGACTACGTCGCCTTCCAGCGTTTCACCTGTGCCGCCGAACAGGGCTCCGAAACCGCGGTGCTGGCCGGGCAGCGGCGATCCGTCCAGCTGAGAGGGGCGCGTTACGTCGATGACGTCCGCGGCTTCGAGGTGAACACCGACCGCGCCACCGCCACCGTGGTCTACCACTTCGAGAAATCCGTCGACGACAAGCTCACCACCGAGATGACCTTCGTGCGGGAGGACGGCAACTGGAAGGTCTGCTCGGCGGGACCGCAGTAGGCGATCACGCGGGAATGAAGGCCGTCACGGCCCTGTGCGAGACTCAGCAGCGTGAGTTACGCCGGAGATATCACGCCTGCTGAGAGTTGGGCCCTGCTCAACGAGAATCCTGACGCGGTACTGGTGGATGTCCGCACCGGGGCGGAGTGGAAGTGGGTAGGCGTGCCCGACCTGTCCGGGCTCGGCCGCGACGTGGTGTTCGTGGAATGGACCCACAGCGACGGCCGCCGCAACGAGAACTTCGTCGCCGACCTCATCGCCGCCGGAGTCACCCCGGGGGAGCGTCCGGTCATCTTCCTGTGCCGCTCCGGCAACCGGTCCATCCCGGCGGCCGCGGCCGCGACCGCCGCCGGAATCGCCCCGTCCTACAACATGGTGGAGGGCTTCGAGGGTCAACTCGACGAGGCCGGCCACCGTGGCGGGACAGGGTGGCGTGCCGACGGACTGCCCTGGAAGCAGACATGAGCCCGGAACCGGGAGCGGTGCCCTCGGTCCGGGTTCCCCGGCAGCTTCCCGACGGGGTTAGCCCGGCCACCATCGGGGTCCGAGGCGGGCTGCTGCGCTCGGGGTTCGAGGAAACAGCCGAGGGGTTGTTCCTCACCTCGGGCTATGTCTACGGTTCGGCCGGCGAAGCGGAGAAGGCCTTCACCGGCGAGGTCGACCGGTTCGTCTACTCGCGCTACGGCAACCCCACAGTCGAGATGTTTCAGGAACGGCTGCGGTTGATCGAAGGGGCCGA
>JAGQTS010000178.1 GCA_020438895.1 Mycobacterium sp. | reverse complement strand
CGACCGAGCGGTGGATCGGCTCGAATATCAGCGACCGGATCCATCCCGATGACCTGCACGCCGCGGCAACGTTGCTGGGAGAAGTCTCCGACCGCGGATGGGGTCATGCTCGCCTGCGGATCGGCACCGTCGACGACGACTATCACTGGGTCGAAACCCACGGCAAGTCCTTCATCGACGATGAGGACGCCAGCAAAGGTGTCATCTGCTCATTCCGCGTCGTCGACGAGCAGGTTGCGGCCGAACAGCTACTCGAGTCCGACCGGGGTCGATTTGAGGCGGTGACGGCGAACACGCCGTCGGCGGTCTCCATTACCGATCTCGAGCATCGCTATACGGTGGTCAACGACGCCTACTGCGAGTTGTTCGGCGCAGAATCGGTTCGAGATGTGATCGGGCGCCGCGAAAACGACCTTTTGCCCTCCGAGGCGTTTGAGCGCTCTCGTCTGGCTGTGGATCGGTTGGTGATGGGGGACCGCTTTGTTGAGGAGGAGTTGATCCGTCTGGGGACCGACGACGGCATCTGGGTCATGACCCAGCGCTTCGGTCTGCGCAATCGCCGTGGAGACATCGCGGAGTTGGTAGCTATCAGGACCGACATCACCCACCGCAAACAGATTGAGCGGGAAGCCGCCGAACGGGTCCTGTGGGAAGAGCGTGTCCAGACCGCTATCTCCGAGGGCCGACTCCTGGTTTACACCCAACCGATTGTCGATATTGCGACTGCGCAAGAGGTCGAAGAAGAGTTGCTGGTTCGGTTGCGTGCCCCGTCGACGGGACAGATTCTGGCGCCCAGCGAATTTCTTCCGCAGTGTCAGCGCCATGGGTTGATGCCGGTGATCGATCAATACATGGTCGAGCGCGCGATCGAGATGGCGCGTGCGGGCAGGACGGTGTGCGTGAACATCTCCGCACAGACGATCGGAAACCCGGCCGCAATGGAGGACATCCTGCAGAAGTTGAGCGCCGCGGGACCGGACCTCGCCAAGAAACTGGTCTTCGAGATCACCGAAACGACCGCACTGACCTCCCTGGAGATCGCCAGGAGTTTCTCCCGAAGCACCACATCGCTGGGATGCCGGGTCGCCCTCGACGACTTTGGGACCGGCTACGGCGCATTCACCGAGCTACGCAATCTCGATCTTGACGTCCTCAAGATCGATCTCAGCTTCGTCCAGAACATGCTTGAGGACCCCGACGATGAACGTGTCGTGCGGACCATCATTTTCGTCGCCCGCCAGTACGGCTTGACGACAGTCGCGGAGGGGGTTGAGACCGAGGCGCTGCTTCGTCGGCTTGCCGAGCTGGGGGTCGATCGCGCGCAAGGATATCTGTTCGGCAAACCCACGCCGATCGCCTGCTGACCGGCGAACCGGAACTCACTACCGCACCAGCATGACCGGGCATTCCGCGTGGTGAATCACATTTTGGCTCACCGAACCGAGAATCGCGCCGGCGAGTCTGCCGCGACCATGGCTGCCCACGACCACCAACTGAGCCTCCCGGGACAGGTTCGTCAGTCCCTTTGCCGGGCTGATGTCCTTGAACACCTCAGTCACGTGCGCGTTCGGGTTCATCCTGGCCAGCGGTTGAACCAGCTCTTCCAAGTGCTGACGCTGCCGGGATTGCAAGAGTTCGAGTAACGTCCAGTCCATCGGTCCCTGACCGCCCAGATCGCCCATACCGACCGCGGCGCCGATCTCCCACATGTGGACCACCGTCAAGGGTGCGTGCAGCATGCGGGCCACGTCGAAGGCTTCCGCCAGTGCGCGTGCGGACTCATCCGACTCATCGACGCCGACGACGACGGGCAACGGCTTGCCGGTCCGCTTCGCGACCGGGGGCCGCCAGACCACCACCGGGCACTGCGCCCGGTGCACGATCCCCACGGCGTGCCCACCCAGCGCGCGATGGTCCGCCGCACCCGTGCCCACCACCACCAGCCGAGCATCGTGCGAGGCGTCCGCCAGCACGGTTCGGACCGCGCCCCTGACAGCAGCGGTGCGGATGGAAAGGTCCGGGTGCTTCACCCGCACCGCCGTCTCAGCCGCGGCGAGCACTTCGTCACCGTTGCCGCCCGACTCCGGCTCCATCACCGGGTCATCGCCGAGGAAATGCCATTCCAATGTGGGAATGGCGTGCAGCAGGGTCAGGGGGAGCGCGTACGCTGCGGCGAACTCCGCCGCCCATTGGGCGCCCCGCAGGGCGCTCTCCGAACCATCGACACCCGCGACGACGGCGGGCTTGCTCACAGCGGTAGTCATTCCTGGACAGTATTCGTCGGCAACCGAGGCTCTGCGACCGGTCGGCGGATCGTCGCAGGTGCTCACTCGAGGAGGATGAGCAGCGTCACCAGGAATCCCGCGACGCAGAATACGAGTGCCGAGGCCAGGACGAATCCGCCACCGCGTGTTCGCAGGATGCCAAACCCGTGGCGGGTCTCATCGACGTATCGGGACCGGGAGAGGGCTGCCAGCATCGAGAGTCCGCCGGCACAGATGAGCGAGATCCCGAGAACCCCGGCGACACTGGCGTGGACGAGGAGGATCACGGCGACGGCGCACACGCCGACCAGACCCGTGAGCGTCATCGACCGCTGCAGGTGGTTGCGTTCGAACGGATACTGAGCGCCCCAGACCCTTCCGGGGTTGGTGTCCATGACGCTCAGCCCCGCGGGGTGAGGACGAGAACGACGACGCCCGCACCCACCAGGGCGACGGCACCGATTCCGAGAATCGGGACGCCGAACCCGGGCAGAGGTCGGCGCAGACGTAACGCCCGCTCGGTCACCCACCAGCGATGCACGCCGATCCCGCAGGTGGCGAAGGCGATGGCCACGAGCCACAAGGTCAAGATCTCGCTGCCGTAGCGCGGCTGCTCCAGGAAAAGCCGGTCAATGGCGACGGCACCAGCGAGCAGGGTCACCGCCAGACGCAGCCAGGAGAGATAGGTGCGCTCATTGGCCAACGTGTATAGCGGATCGGGCTCCTGGCCCAGGTCGTACACACCGCGCGGGGAGCGCGACGGGCGCTCGGCGCCCTCGTCGAAGTCCATCACCACGTTGTCGGCCACCCCGTCACGGTAGTCGCCGACATCTGTCGCCCTCGCCGGCACGCGGGCACGTTTCCCCGTTGGGGCAATGCACCCGCGCGCCTCCGGCGTGCCGTGATGTCCGTACCGTGATCGCTGTGCCGGTGAGATCGCGGATGCGCCTGACTGTGGGGATCCTGTGCGCTGCGGCTCTCGTCGCGGGGTGCGGCAGCACGGTCCGCGAACCCTCGAATAGCGCGAACGGCGCGACTCCGCCGGCGACGGAAGCTCTGCAATTGACCCCACTGATCGGCTCGGTGCCGTTCGCGCCGATACCGTTCGCAGGCTCCGACGGTCTGACCCACCTGGTGTACGAGCTGTGGGTCACCAACTTCACCAGCGCAGCGCTGAGCATCCTCGAAGTCACCGCCCTCGACGCCGACAACGACCAGCAGGTGGGCGATCTCGGCATCGGTGCCCTGAAGCAGAGGGTGTATCCCGCGGGCGCCCGACAGGCCACCAATGTGCTCCAGCCCGGCCAGTCCGCCACGATCTTCACCCACCTGGCGCTCGCCACTGACAGGGATGTGCCGCGACGGCTCGTACACCGGGTGCGCCTGTCCGCATCGGCATTACCCCCCGGACTGCGTGACCGGACTGATCGACTGGGTCCTGTGGCCGTGGACCGCCGCCCGCTTCCCGTCTTGTCGGCGCCGTTGTCGGGCGAACGTTTCATCGGGGCCGATGGTTGCTGCGACGCCGCACGGCATACTCGGGCGGTGCTGCCTGTCAACGGGCAGTCGTATCTGGCGCAACGGTACGCCGTCGACTTCGAACAGGCCGACGAAGACAACCGGATCTTCGTCGGCGATGCCCGGGATCCCGAGAGCTACGCGATCTTCGGTGAGCAGGTGTACGCCGTTGCCGACGGTACGGTCGTCGACACCCGCAACGATCTTCCCGAACAGGTGCCCGGCACGTATCCCGCCGACATCGCCATCGAGGAAGCCGACGGCAATTTCGTCGTACTCGACATCGGTGGGGGCTTCTTCGTCAACTACGCCCACATGCAACCCGGCAGCGTCCGACCCAAGTCGGGGGACACCGTCAAGCGTGGTGAGGTGATCGGGTTGGTGGGTAACTCCGGGAACTCGGTGGCACCGCATCTGCACCTGCACGTCATGGATGCCGCGTCACCGCTCGCGGCACAAGGGTTGCCGTACCTCTACGACCGATTCACCACGACCGGTCAGGTCGCCAGCACCGAGGATTTCGACGCCGCCGAGGCAACCGGGGTGCCGCTGGTACTCATCGCTGACACGAGCACCCGGGATCACACCGACCAAATGGTGCTCGACCAGAACATCGTCACGTTCACCCAGTGACGCGGTGGCCTGCGGCGTCCCGCTGGCGGACGTGCCGGCCCGCGGTGTGGTCGCCGCTGTCACCGTCCCGGACGGCATGTCGGTGACCAGCGGCGCACCACAACGACGACGACGGTGACAATGCAGACGCCGAGGTACACCATCATCATGTACTGGCCCCGGAATGCTGATTCCATCTGCACGCGCGACAGTCCGATGCCGATCATTCCGAGCAGGTAGGCCACCGGGATGGCCGCCAGAACATAGACGGAGAGGTCCCTTGCCTTGCGACTGATCAGCACGAAGACAAGACCGGTCAGGAAGTTGGAGATTCCGAACGCACCCAACATGAGGAACTGGTCAGACGACGTAGTGACCGGGTCGAAGCCGGCGATGTTCACACCCGACCAGCGCAGCAGGAATGTGTGCATGACGCCGCGAACCAGATCGACGATGCCGAGGCAGAACAGCACCGTGGCCGGCAGCCGGGACACATCGTCGCAGCTGGGACTCATGCCGGTTCAGCGCGTGGCGCGGACGGTGACACGGCCGGGAACCGCCCGTCGTTCTTTGCGAGCAACTCCTCGAAAACCTCCGCCGGAACCGGTGGCGAAAAAAGATAACCCTGGCCATAGTCGCATCCGATGTCTCGGAGGATCGTGCACTCCTCGTCGGTTTCCACGCCCTCGGCGATAACGGTGATACCAAGTTTGTGCGCCATGACCACGATGGCTTCGGACAGCGTGACATCCGGTGAACCAAGCGACAGATTGCGAACGAAGGACTTGTCGATCTTCAGGTAGTCGATATCGAATCTATTCAGGTAGGAGAGCGCCGAATACCCTGTTCCGAAATCGTCGATCGCGAACTCCACGCCGGCGTCCCTGAATTTTGACAATGTATTCGCCACACTGTCGTCATGATTCATCATCAAGCTCTCGGTGATCTCAACCACGATATTCGGGCCCCGAATTCCTATTTCCTTCAACTTCGTCAGCCAGAGGTCGTGTCCCTCACCACGTCTGCGGAATTGAACTGGCGATGAGTTCACACTCACCTGGAAATTTGATCCCGCTATTTCACACAATCGCTTCGCCTCGCGCGCCGCCTGATCGAACACCCAGTCGCCAATCTCGTGAATCAATCCGGTTTCTTCGGCGATCGAAATGAAGGCGTCAGGAGGGATGAAGCCGTACTGCGGATGTTGCCATCGCAAGAGCGCTTCGGCCTTTTCTATTCGGCCGCCCGCAAGCTCGACGATGGGCTGGTAATACACCATGAATTGATGCCGGGGGAGTGCGCTGCGCAGCTCGGTGGCCAGCCGCACCCTCCTCTCGGCGGCCACCTGCATGTCCTTGGTGAAGTAGTTGAAGCGGTGCCGACCGTCGGCCTTCGCTCGGTACATCGCCTGATCGGCGTATCTGATCAACGTACTCGAGTCGGTTGCGTCGACGGGGTACACAGACAGTCCGGCACTGGCGGAGGCAAAGATGCTCTTTTCGGAGATCACATATTTTCGGGACAACACGTCAATAATGTCTTTGGCGATGCGCTGAACATCGGAGAAATTATCGACCCCGGACAGGATGACGGCGAATTCATCACCACCCATGCGTGCGACCGTGTCGTAACTCCGTAGGCAGCCGCACAGGCGATCGGCAGCTTCCCGCAACAGCGAGTCGCCGATTTCATGCCCCAAGCTGTCGTTGATCTCCTTGAAACGGTCGAGATCGATGAGTATCAGGACGACGGAATTGCCGGAGTGTTCGCTTTTCCGGATTTCCTGTTCCAGTCGGTCGTGAAACAGACGCCGGTTCGGCAAGCCGGTAAGCATGTCGCTGTAGGCAAGTTCGTTGACGAGATTGCGCTCTTCTTCGATCCGTTTCCGTTCAGTAATGTCGACGGCGGTGGCGAGCAGGCCGAACATCTTGCCCTTCCGGTCATAGGCCGGAGAAATCTGAAAGTCGATGGGTGTCAGTTCGTTGCCCATCTTCACGACCACGTCGTAGCGACTGATCTTGCCGTGCCTGGCCCCCTCGATCGCATCCTTCAATTGACCTTGGACCGCGCTGTCGTAGGACCACCAGGGCGCATCAAAGAAGTACTGGCCGATGACGTCTTCGTAGCGATATCCGGCACGTACGAGCGGCGCCTGGTTGACTTCCTGAACCACGCCGTCAACGTCGAGCAGGGCGACATACGAGAACAGGTTATCCAAGAGAATTTTCAGGTATTTCCCGTCGTCTTCGTCCTGGTCCTCGACCGTCGTGGCCTCCGCGGAATCGCCGTCGCCGGGACGTCCGGGGTAAACAGCGGAGAGCCGAAGATCCAGGTCACGGGCCACCGCGAGGTAGTCCTCCATACGTCCGCCGAGGCCGACCTCGATCCGTTCGATTCGTTTCTGCGACAGCCCCGTGCGCTCACCGACATCGCTCTGGCTGCGTCCACTGCGGACCCGGGCGAGACGCAATTCCGCACCCAGTTGGACCAATTGCGTCCGCGCGACGTCCAACATGTAATCACGGTACCCGCCGTTATTTCACCGCATGAGCGCATTTCACATGCGCGAATTCTCGGCCCAGGTACACATCGAGGCCGACCGTGGTAGGCGCGCTGTCCCGGTTGACCCCCTAATACAAGAGGTAGGCCACTCGGCTCTCGAGGATCAGTCGTGTGAATCTGGCGCGTACCGAGAGCATCTGCGCACTGTATCGGCGCCGACGCAGTTCGAGGCCATTCGGTCTAAACGTCACAGTGACGGAATGGCGGAGCCCAAGACCAAATCGGCGGGGGCAGTACACAGCGGGGACTCTGGCGAAAGCTGATCACGCCACCGGCGTCGAAGTGTCACGAGATGCGCACCTGGTTAGGCAAAAGAGCGTAGAAGGCTCTGCGCTGATGATCGGACGAGTGGCAAAGTCGAAGCTCAACGGGCATGACAACAGCGGATCGGGACAACCGCAGAAGAGCCGGCGGCTGCAGCGGCCGTCCCACCGGCACCGTCATATTTTGCCGATAAGCCACATTATGTCAGTTTGAACACTGCATGCTGCATCAGGTGAATCAACGCCTGGCCGCACTGTCCGTTCCGGGTTTAGTTGGCAGTTTTCCAGATGATTGTGACAAGCTACGGTGTGTCGCCTGATGTCCGGAAGTAAATGGCATACCTTCTCATTTGGTGTGACGGCCGAGATTCAGTCCGCCTCAGCACCGTGTGGAGGTTTGTTGTGGGTTCGGCGCTGAACGAGTCGCTGCCGGTCAATTCGACCGATCGGACTCGTGTTTTACTGCGGTTGGGCGGCGCTATCCGCAACGACGATGTGTCGGCCGACTTGGCCTTGCTCCGCGTGGAGCGGGCTGTTCCGATTCGGCGATTCTTCGCATGGCCGGGTAAGCGGAACTACGAGGGCTTGTGGTGGTCGAGCACGGTGCGCGCGCATGTGCCGTTCGAATCGCTGTTGGAGCGCGAGTACCTGATGTGGGCGGACTTCGACCCGGACACCCTGGCGATCGCGGCTCAGCCGCTGGCGTTGTTGTGGCCGCGTGGGACGACCGGTCATAAGAGTCATGTCCCCGACTTCTTCGTCCGTTTGCGCAACGGCGACGGCCGGTTGGTCGATGTCCGCCACCGAGACTGTGTTGATGACGCCGCCGCCCAGTTCGACCTGACGCGCCGTGCCTGCGCCGAGGTTGGTTGGCAATACGCGGTTTTCACCGGGCTGGATCCAATCACTGAGCAGAATGTGCGGTGGCTGGCTGGGTATCGGCAGGACCGATGCGCGCCGACCGACGACGCGTTCACCGCGATCGCCAGTTGCTTCGCCCACCCGCTGCCGTTGGGTCTGGGTGCGCATCGTGTCGCCAGGTCGACCGGCGTGTCAAAGGACATGGCGTTGGCCAACGTGTTGCACCTGTTGTGGCGGCGGCAGCTGTCGGCGAACCTGAGCACCCCGTTGTCGCTGGATTCCGAGGTGTCGGCGTGAGATCGGTACGGTTGTTCGACTGTCTGCAATACGACGGCAACAGCTGGCAGGTCGTCGCGCAAGAGGGCGCGACACTGGCATTGAAAAATCTTATGACGGGCCGGATCCGCAAGGTCGCGGTCGCCGAGTTGCTGGGTGACGACAGTTACCTCCCTGATTCGCCGGATGGGCTGCCGAACCTCGATACCGCCGCCGTCCTGGAAACGTTGGATCCCGAGACCAGGCGGCGTGCGGAGTTCCTGCACCACCATGTCGTCGAGATCCTGACTGGCGTGCCGCCCGTACCTGACGGCGGTGAGGTCGAACCCCGTCCCGAGTATCATCCGCGCAATCTGCTGGGCGCGCGGATTGAGGCCAAACTGGCCGAGCTGCGCGCCACCGGAACGCCGATGTCAGCGCGGACGCTACAGCGCCATCTGGCCGCCTACCGCCGTGACGGGGTCGCCGGCCTCGTGGATGGACGCAAAACACGAGAGTCCTCCCCGACTGGCCGCATGGACCCGCGTGTGGTGTCGCTGCTGGAGGCCGCGATCGACCGCCAGACCAACTTGTCGACCGGCACGAAATCACGGGTTATTGCCCAGGTGAAACGCGAGGCGCAGCAATTGGGCGTGCCGATCCCGGGCCGCTCTACGCTTTATGAAGCATTGGGAAATCTGCACCGCTCCAAGCACCCGTTCGGCAATGCCACGACCCGCCGCAGCCAAGCCAATCGACCGGATCGCGCCTGGGGTGGCCAATCCCCTTCCCGTCCGGGCGAACTCGTCGAGATCGACAGCACCCCTCTGGATCTCATGGTGGTCTTCCCGGATGGTTCGGTCGGGCGCGTCGACCTGACGGCGGCGTTAGACATCGCCACCCGGACACCATGTGCGGCGATTCTGCGGCCGGTCGCGACCAAGGCGGTCGACGCCGCGGTGCTGCTCGCGCGGGCATTGACTCCCCTACCGATGCAGCCCGGCTGGCACGCCTCGGTGAGTTTCTCCCGCTCGATTCTGCCGGCCGCGATGATCCCCGGCGACGACGAGCTACGCGCCGGCATCGCGGCCAAGCCGGTGATCGTGCCCGAGTCGATCACCGTCGACCGCGGCAAGGTCTATGTGGGGTCAACCTTCATGAATGCGTGCGAGCGGCTGCAGATCAGCGTCACCAAGGCGGCCCCGCGCACCCCGACCGACAAGCCGCACATCGAGCGCGTGTTCGCCGCGATCAACAGCGGCTTCACCCAGTATCTGGCCGGCTATGCCGGACCTAATGTGGTGCGGCGCGGCAGATCCCCCGAGCAGGAAGCGTTTTGGACACTCGCTGAGGTGCAGAACCTGCTCGACTTGTGGATCGTCGCGGTGTGGCAGAACAAGCCGCATACGGGCCTGCGTCATCCTGCGATGCCGAAGAAGGACCTGACCCCCAACGAGGCCTATGCGGCGCTCGCCGGCGTCGCCCCGACCGCGCACGTGGCGCTGGGCCGTGACGACTACATCGGGCTGCTGCCGGTGGCCTGGCGCAGCATCCAGCCGTACGGGATCAACTTCGAGGGGTTGCACTATGACAGCCCCGAGCTGCATCCGTTGCGCGGCGTGAGCAGCGGGCTGCCCGAACCCGCGCGTGGACGTTGGGAGATCCGTTATGACCCCTATCGGCTGCAATCGGTTTTCCTGCGGGATCACAAACGCCGCAGGTGGATTGAGGCCGAATGGACCCTGGCGAGGCGGGCGCTGGCGCCGTTTTCGCTGGATGTGCTGCGCGCGGCCCGCAAGGCTGTCGAGCGTCGTGACGAGACCGCCCCTGCCGTCGATGTGCTCGCCGAAATCAACCGCATCCAGACCAGCGGCGCGAACACGACGCGAGAACGCAAGGCCGCCAAGCGTGACAGCGTGAACACCCCGGTCGTGCCTCCATTACATGTCGTCGCCGACGCCGCCGGGGACCTCGATGAGGTCGACACCGAACCATCCCCGGCCGCGCCGCCACAGCGGCGAGCCGCCAGACGCATCGACATCGACGAGGAGCGCTAACCGCCCATGGCCGTCCCGGATTCATTGGCTTCCTGGCGAGAGTTCGTTGACCGGCAGCCGGTCGAGCCTCGGCGCATGACGATGAGGCAGATCAGCGGCCTCTCCCCCGACGAGAAGGCCGACTATGACCAGGAGCGGTTCGCGTGGTTGGCCGCCGACGTGGTGCTCGAAACACATGACACCGTGGCTCTGACGCGCCAGACCAGGATCATTATGGCCCGAAACATGGCCAAGACTGCGACCGCGCGCCGCGGCTTGGCGATGTCGGGATCATCCGGGCTGGGGAAATCAACCGCGGCGCTGCTCATCGGCAAACGCCACGAGAAGGCAATGCGCAAGAAGGCCGGCCGCCACGATGACACCAGCTATGCCCCGGTCGTCTACGCGGTGGTCCCGCCCGGCACCACCCCGAAGATGATGATGCTTGCCTTTGCCAACTTCCTGGGCCTGGTCAACCCGAACAGGGCCACCGCCCAGGATCTGACGGAACGAGTCGTCGGTGTTATGCGCCACCTCGGTACGTCGCTGGTCGTCTGCGATGAGATCCATAACCTGCGTACCAATCATCAGGCAGGCAGCGAAGCCGCGTCGGCGCTGAAAGTGTTCTCGGAACGACTTGACGCGACCTTTCTCTACGCCGGAATCGACCTACTGCAAAGCGATCTGCTGTCCGGCCACATGGGTCGTCAGATCAAGGGCCGCATCACCATTCACGAAATGCGCCCCTACAGTAACGGGACGCGCGCACAGCGAGATGCGTGGGAAGAACTCGTCCTGGGCATCGAAACCCTGCTGCCCCTCGGCCGCCACCCCGAAGGGTCGCTGGCCGCGCTGACCAGCTACCTGTACGACCGAACTGGCGGGTCGATCGGATCGCTACGTGCCCTGCTCAGCGATGCCGCGATCGCGGCAATCCTCGACGGCGCGGAAAAGGTCGACCGCAAGCTGCTCGACTCGATTCCGACCGACCACGCAGCTGAGGAGTTCCGCACCCGCACGCCGGTCAAGCACGACGGGGCGCCAACACCGCTGCGCAGGGCCGAATGAGGCTGCAGCCGTTGCCTGTCCCCACCCGAGTCTACGGCGGTGAGGGCGTCGTTTCCTACAGTCACCGTCTCGCGGCACGCAATCACAGCCAACCCGGCGAGATCGAAATCGGCCTGCGTGAGCGCGGCGTCCGCCTGTCCCGAGCGCGTTGTGCAGCCGAACGTATCGACGTCTGGCGGCAACTGGGCAACCTGCACCCGAGCGCATTCACGACGCCGGCCAGGATCAACGGCGATGCGGTCACCGACCGGCGCCTGTGCCTGCGCTGCACCCAGGGCAACCCAGCCATCGGCAGGCTGCCCCACGCCGGCCTTGTGTGTCTGCGGCACAAGCGATGGATCGGCAGCTCGCCGCAAGTCGACCTGCGCGCGTATAGTGCCGCGCTGGCCGCCGAACGACACTACAGAAGCCACCTCGCCGCCCGCGGAGTCCTGTTCGACTCGTTCGCAATGGAACTCGGCAGAGCGTGCGCGAACTCGGTTTTCATCGGCATCCAGGAAATCGAACGCCGCAGGCAACACACCGATATCGAGACCATCGCTGCGCTTGTCTACCCAGAACAGGTGAAGTTCGCGCGAATGCTCACCAGTCGCACATTTCTCGAGTATGTCACTGATCCCGCGCGCGAAGCCAACGACCGCCGCGCCCGAATCACTCAGGAAATCACGAAAATCCTTCCTGTATGGGATGCTTCGGAGTCCTGGCGAGTAACCGAACGGATCTGGGAGGTGGCACGCCGACTCGCCCAGCTTCGACGCGAGTCCCTCCTGTGGGGCACACCGATCCGCGACTCCTACTACAACCTGCTTCGATTCATCGGCCGACCGGACCTCGTGATCGACGACAAGTGGGACGACTACGGAATCCGACCTTCCACCTACAGCCGCGGCGGCCACACGGTCGCCGACAACAGCCCGGTGTGAATCGGCCACGCATGCGGTGGTCGACGAGGGCGGCCTCTCCCCTATATCTGTAGGCCTCGCCGGGCGCGACGACACGCCGTTCTCCGACGGCGCGGTCACGATCACCTCATCCGAGTCCGCACATGGCCACCACACCCTGTGCCATTCTTGCCGTGCGCGGTCGGTTTCAGGTCGATGATCAACCCCCAGCGCCACCATCCGCTCAGCGCGACTGGCGATTGCGACGCTGGTGCAGCGGATACAACTTGCGGGCCGCTCTGGCCGGCGCGGGGTGTCAGCGCACGCACAGCTTCCCGTCGAGATAGTCGGCGCGGCAGGCTCGCCGGGCGATTTTGCCGCTGGTGGTGCGTGGGATGGCCCCCGCGGCGACGAGCACCACGTCGGCCACGTTCAGGCCATGGCGGCGGGAGACCGCGGCGCGGATGGCGGTGCTGATCGGATGCGGGTCGGCGCGGCCCGCTCCGGGGGCCCGCTCGGCCACGATCACCACCTGCTCGCCCGGTCCGCAGGCCGGTGCCGCCAGCGCGCCGGCTGGCACTGAGAACGCCGCGATGAATCCGGGCCGCACGGCTGCGCAGGCCTGTGCCGCGGTCGCTTCGATGTCCTCAGGGTAGTGGTTGCGCCCGTCGATGATGATGAGATCCTTGATGCGCCCGATGATGTAGAGCTCGCCGTCTAGGAACACACCCAGGTCGCCGGTGCGGAACCAGCGTGCGGCGTCGGGGACCCCCTCGGCGCGGCTGCCGTATTCGGTGCGGGATTGCAGCTTGTTCCCGAACGCCAGTTCGCTGTCACGGCCGCGACCCCAGTACCCGCTGCCGACGTTGTCGCCGTGCAGCCAGATTTCGCCGACGTCGCCGTCGGGCAACTCCGCGCCGCTGTCGGGATCGGTGATTGTCGCCCACAGGCTGCGTGCGACGTGCCCGCAGGACACGTGCGCCACGGCATGCAGATGGTCGGGGGCCACCCGCACCGCGTGGCCTTCGCGCAGGTGGCGGCGGTCGAGGTGGATGGCGGTCGCTCGGGCCGTGGGGTCAATGGTGGAGATGAACAGGGTGGCCTCGGCCATGCCGTAGGACGGTTTCACCGCGGTCGCCGGCAGGTTGTAGCGGGCGAATGCGGCGTTGAACTTGTCGATCGAGCTGATGCTGACGGGTTCGGCGCCGTTGATCAGGCCCGCGACGTTGCTCAGGTCCAGTTCCTCGCCGTCGGGGGGCAGGCCACGCTGCGCGGCGAGTTCGAACGCGAAGTTCGGCGCGGCGGCGAAGGTGCGGCCGTGCACGGACTGCGCGGCCAATTCTTTGATCCAGCGATGCGGTCGCCGGACGAAAGCCATCGGCGACATCAACGTGATCTGCCCTCCGAACAGCACGGGGAACATGATCATCAGCAGCCCCATGTCGTGGTACAGGGGCAGCCAGCTGATACTGCGGATGTCCCAATCCAGTCCGACCGAGATGATCATCTGCACGATGTTGGTACACACGGCGCGGTGGCTGATCTTCACCCCGGCTGGTGTGCCCGTCGAGCCCGAGGTGTATTGCAGGTAGGCGATGTCGTCGGTGTCCAGCGGCACCGGAGCGAACGTCGCACCGACCGCGTCGGGGACCGCGTCGACCGCGATCACCCTGGGCTGTCGAACCCGCGGAAGCTTGCGCACGGGCGCGACGACGTGCTCGGCGGCGGCCGTGGTCGTCAGCACTACGGCGGGCTGGGCATCGGTCAACACCGCGTTGAGACGCTCGGCGTGGCCGGGCAGCTCCGGGGCGAACAACGGCACCGCGATGGTGCCGGCCCGGATCGCCGAGAAGAACCCGACCACATAGTCCACGCCGTGCGGGGCGGCGATGGCCACCCGGTCGCCGGGCTGGGTGACCTGCTGCAGCCGGGCGCCGACCGCGCGAAGCCTGGACCCGAGTTGACTCCAGGTCAGCTCGACGACTCGGGCCTGGTCGTCGTGGGTGTAGTCGAGGTAGCGGAAGGCCGGGCTGTGCGCCCACTGCGCGATGTTGCGGTCCAGGAAGGACAGCAACGTGATGCCACCCGGCAAAGCGATGTGGCCGTCGGCATCCAGATAGTCTTCGATCCGCAGGGCGGTATCCCGACCAACGTGCACGTGGTGCTACTCCTCTCTTCCCTTGTTCCCCTTGTTGCTCTGGCCTCACCCCGGCAGCGGGGTGGCATGTTCTGGGTTCAACCCGTCCAGCAGCAGGCTCAGGTAGCGCCGCTGCGCCGTCCTGTCGAGATCCACCGCGGTGAGCGCGGTGACCAGCATCGCCAGTATCGGCGGTATGTCGCGGGCGGTGATGTCGCGGCGCAACTGCCCGGCCGCCTGCGCTCGCTTGATCATCGTCGCGAACGAATCATCGCTGCGGCTGAGCAGTCTGGTGATGATCTCGGTGAGGTTGTCCAGCGACGACAGAAGCCCCCACTGCCGGTGCAGCGCGGCGATGAGCCCCTCGGCGACGTCGAGTAGCTCGGCCCGTGCGGTGTCGCTGTCCTGAAACTTCGCCAGCAGCGGCTCGATGTCGGTGTCGAACGAGGCCTCGCAGACCGCCAGCGCGAGGGCCTGACGGTTGGGGAAATGCCGGTACAGCGTGGCGGTGCCCACCCCGGCCCGGCGGGCTACCTGCGCCAACGTCGCCGACGCACCCTCCGCGGAAAACAGCGATCGGGCGGCGGCCACGATCCGGCTGACGTTGGCATACGCGTCGGTTCGCTGCACTTTCTGGTTCACGGCGCTGCCGTCCTCGCTTTCGGACAATCGATGTGTCATCACGGCACTGCGGTCGTCGGCAGTGTGTTCTGGTCAACAGGTGATGGCTAACTCTCGGATTGAGAGAGTACTCTCAAGTCGTCGCGGCCGGCGCGTCGGTGTCCATCACGCAGAACAGAAAGCGAGATCGTGTCGAGGTTCCTGCATCGACTGGGGCGCACCGCCTTCCATCAGCCGTTCCTGTTCATCGGCGGGTGGGTCGGGCTGATCGCGGTCATCGTCGCGATCCTGGTCATGAACCCGCCCGCGCTGTCCACCGAACTGCGCATCGACGGCACCCCTGCCCAGCAGGTGATCGACGACTTGACCCGACAGATGCCCCAGGCCTCCGGCGGGCAAGGCATGATCGCCTTCGCGGTACCGGATGGTCAACGCATCGATGAAGGGCCGCGCCGTGCCGCGTTGCTGGCCGCGGTGGACGCGGTGTTTGCCGCCGACCACGTCGTCGACACCCGTGCGGCGATGGCCGCCGAGATGGCCAGAGGCCCCGCCAGTGCACTGATCTCGGCTTCACAGGCGATCGGCCGAGCCCAGGCGCAAGCCGGGCCCGGCCCCGGCGCGCCCCAACCCCTGCGCGTCGACGGCGCGGCGGTCCCCGGGGTGGTGATCTCGCCGGACGGTGCTGGGGCGCTGTTCCAATTCCAGTTCGACCGCCAAACCTTCGAACTGCCTACCGGCACCGTCGAGCACACCGTGGAGGCGGCGCGAACCGCACTGTCGGGCACCGACATTCGGGTACTGCCCTCGGCGAGCATGCTGCAGGTCCCCGAACTGATCGGGGTCGGCGAGGTCGTCGGTGTGCTGGTGGCCGCGCTGGTTCTGGTTGTCACGCTGGGTTCGGTGCTCGCCGCGGGCCTGCCGTTGGTCACCGCGCTCACCGGCGTGGGTGTGGGGGTCGGCGGCGCGTTCGCGTTGTCGCACC
>JAGQTS010000177.1 GCA_020438895.1 Mycobacterium sp. | reverse complement strand
CGGGGTGTGGCGCAGCTTGGTAGCGCGCTTCGTTCGGGACGAAGAGGTCGTGGGTTCAAATCCCGCCACCCCGACTGTGACGGCAACGCCCTGACCAGAGCGCGATGCGGTCGAGGTGTTGCTTTTCCACTGCGATCGATCCGCTCGTTCGAGGGCTATCCCAACGGCATGTCGGGTATCGGGGCGTCGCAACGATCCCGGAAGTCGGCAGCGGGCTGCCTTATCGCCTGAATTTCGCTCTGCACCTGCGGGTTTGCCTGCGCATAATCGGTGATCGCGGTGCGCATCTCCTCGCGGGACATGCCCTTGAGACTCGTGAAGAAGTCGTTCACGTCGGGATGCGTGAACAGGTAGACCGACATCCCCGCATTAACGCCGGACATAACCCCGGCGAGGTCGCCGGCTGTGCAATTCGGTAGGTCCGCGGCGGCGGTTGCTGCGGTCCCGATGAGCGCACTGGCCACGATGCCGGCGCTGAGCATGCTTCGGATGAACATCTTGTGCTCCTAATGGGTGTGGGGTCGCGGATGGGTGCTGGGTTGTCTCAGCGCGGACCGATGACGCCTCCTCCGCCACCCCCCGGACCGCCGGGTCGCCCTGGTCCGCCCGGTCCGCCCGGTCCGCCTGGTCCGCCCGGTCGAGGCAGCGCGGGAAGGATGATGTCGAGGTCCCAGCCGTCGTCGCAATACCAGGGATCGGAGCAATAGGACGGGTACACCGGCCCCGCGACCGGAGCGCTCGGCCCGCCGCCGCGCACCTCACCCTGTGCGCACACCGTTGCCGCTCCGGCACTCGTGCAATCGGCCGCCGCCGGTTGTGCAGTCAGGACGGAAAGGGGAATCGCGGCGATAACCACGCCTACCAGCACATATCGCTGTAGACCCACGCCTAGCCCCTTTCCCGGAATTACTTGCTCGCTGAAGGATACGACTCCCACTGGCCGGCAGGCCCATCACTACCTCCGCCGCCTCCCGGAGCATGTCTACCGCGGCCGGTGAACTCCGAGGCTCTCAGGTGCGACTCTCCACCGCAGAGATCGCTACCGTGTGGATCCGCTCCGGCTACCGGTGTTCCGGGGAGACGCTCATGTGTCGGCGCCCTTTCGGGCAGTCCAGGTTGTTGCGATGAGCAGAACGATCAGGGCGACTACCGCCGCGGCGACGATCCCCGGGTATTTCCCGTCGAGCCCATCGGCGGAGACCTGTCGCAGCAGGATGCCGGCGAAGGCCCAGATGAGCACCAGACCGTAGGCGACGTCACGGTTACGCACCAGCACCAGCGTTCCGATCGTCATGGCGACCAGCACCATCGTCGCCGCCCAGACGGCAGCAGGCAGCCCGAACCCGTCCCATTCCAGGCTGACAAGCCAGACGGTGATGTTCGCGACGACCGCCACGGTCGTCCACCCGAAGTAGACGCTGAACGGCACCGAGATGAACCAATAACGTTGTCGACCTAGGGGTTTGGATCGCCGGATCGTCGAGGTGATGAACGCCAGACACCCCAGGATGCTGACGATCAGCACCACCGAAAGCGGGATCAGATCGTAATGCCAGGCGAAAACCCAGGCCGTATTGGCCGCGGACGATACCGCGAAGAGCACACCAACGCGGTTGAGCAGCACGGCATCCGCGGGGTACTCCGACCCGGACCGGAAGAGGCCCCATTGGTAGAGAACGTGCGCACCGAGCAGGAGGTAGATGACACCCCACACCGAGAAGGTGACCCCGGCCGGGGTGAACAGACTGGGGTACGCCGCGGAGACGTCCCCCGTGCGGCGCCCGTTGAGCGGCAGGGAATTGGCGAGGTAGTTGACCGCCACCATCGCCAGGTACGTCACGGTCACCAGAAGCCGCACAGGACCGCGCTGGCCACCCATCACCGTTCTCCTCACCCGTCTCGCGACCCCGGCATGCATCGGTGTAGTTCACCCTACCGGCGGGAATCAGGTGGCCGCCCTGCGCGCAGTAGCCCTACAGCCGATCCCTGACTGCCGCGGAAAGCCGGGCTCCATCAGCCTTACCGGCCGCGATCTGAGTGGCCGCCTTCATCACCAAACCCATCTGCTTGACCGAGGGCCGCTCTCCGATCGACTCGGCCACCTGCGCGATCGCGGTGTCGACCACGTCGGCGACCTCCGCGTCGTTGAGCGGTGTCGGCAGATACTCGTCGATGATCCGCGCTTCGGCATGCTCCTCGGCCGCGAGTTCGCCCCGGCCGTTCTGGGTATAGATTTCGGCGGCCTCTCCGCGCTTCTTCGATTCCCGGGCCAGCACTTTGAGGACGTCCTCATCGGTGAGTGCGCGGGCCTGCTTACCGGCGACCTCCTCGCTTTGGATCGCAGCGAGCAGCATCCGCAGAGTTGCCGTCCGCAGTTTGTCCTGACTTTTCATCGCCGCGGTGAGATCGGCCCGCAACCGCTCCTTGAGTTCAGCCACGGCTGATCACGCTACCCGCAAGCGACGAGAATCATCCGATACCCGGGCGCAGGGCCGGCGCGAGTGCGCTGAGCGGAATATGGGGCTGCACCGTTCCGCCGTTCATCGACCACTGGTAGGCGCCCGGGGTGAAGTCGATCGGAGTGTCCCGCGCGACTGGGTAGTCGGGCAGGTACAAGATCAGCTCATCAGGGGTCAACGCCCACGCCTTGTAGCCGCCGGAGAACACCTTGTCCGGCGTCCACCTGTCGGGGATGAACGGGTAGGTGTTCGGTTGATGCGGTGGAAGAGCCTGGTCGAGGGCCGCCTGAATGAATGGCGCACCCAGCGTGGGAATCGCGGCGACGTCCACCAGATCGGCCAACTGCACCCGCTGCCCGGTCGCCTGGTTGAAGGCGAAGGTCCGGTAGGCATCGTTGATCGCCGGCCCGTCCAGTCGGGCCGTGCTCTCGGAGTTGTACGTCTCGTGGAACAGCACGGTTCGAATATTGCCGTGCTGGAAGATCTGGAAATTCGCATCGCCCCAGCTGTGCTGGGCCATCCCCTGACCGAACTTCCGCCAGTTGTTCATCAGCGTGGTCAGGTAGTCGGTGAGGGCAGCTCCGATGACGGGATCATCGACCTCGGCGGGGATGGCGATGTTGATCTCGCGGACCGCCCGACGGTCGGACGCCACCGAGGCGTGGCAGTACTGACCGTTCCACTGCCCACCGATCTGATCGCATAAGCCGGGTGCCGAGGCCCCGGCAACCGGGGCGCCGCCCAATTGGACGGCCCCGGCAACCACCACACCGGCGAGGGCCCGAATCCACATCAGTGTCCGCCTTCTAGGGAAGTTCGACTTTGCTGGCCCGCCACTGTCCGTCGACCTTCTCCATCGTCATCTTCATCCGACTGCGGTCGATCCGAGGATCAGGCAATTTTGTGTTGGACACAGACTGGTCGACGAACAACAACACGACGGCCTTGTCCTTGGACGCCGACTGGACGGCCGACTCGATCACCACTCCGTGTGCGGTCGCCTTGTTCTCCACCAGAAGCTGGCGCAGTTCAACGCTCGACTGGGAGTACATGTCCTTGAACTCGCCGGTGGCGCCGTCGAGAACCTGCTTGAAGTTGTCATCGACCTTGTCGGAGTCAATGCTGGTGAGCACCTGCGCGTAACTGACTGCCGCGCGCTGCGCTTCGTCGCGGGCCAGGTTCAACTGACGCTGCTGAAACAGCATCCAGCCCATGAAGCCGGTCGCAGCCACCAACACGACGATCAGCAGCGTGACCGCGATCTGGCGGACGTTGAAGGTGCGGACAGCCTTGTCGGCCGGCGCCGCCTTGTCGAGCTCCTCGGCTTCGGCTTCGGCTTCGGAGGCGAGCACATCGACCTCGGCTACACCGCTGGTTTCGGCAGCCTCGGTGGCTCCGTCATCTGTCATGACAGGCATTGTCGTCCATCACTTTCGATTGCCATCAGCGGGGCGGCTCGATGGGCAGGGTGGGCCCTCCGTAGGGCGTCGGAACCGAGTACTTCCCCTCCGGGGTCGGGTCGGTTTGTTTGCCCAGATCCGCTCCCGGCGGCGGGCCCGCCGTATCGTCGCCCGCCGGACGCGGCGCGTTCTTGGCACCGCGGATCAGCACCGCCGGATCGTCATCGCGGCAGTACGTGTACATGAACGGCTCGGTGTATTCGGCAGACGACGGTGGCAGCCGTGGGGTCCCGTAGTCACACGTGTAACGGGGGTAGATGTCGGCATTCACCCAGAAACCGCCGTCGTGGATGATGCTGCTGATGGAGTCCAGCACCGATCCCCGGTAGGTGGGGAACAGGGCGTTCAACGCCGGTACCCGAAGGTAGAGCAGTTCCGATGTGGTGGCCAGGTCTCCCAGCAACTGCACCATGGTGTCGGAGTTGTCCGCGAACAAGGTGTCGGTGGCCGCCAAGGCCTGTGGGGCCTCCTGGGTCAACGTGCGGAAACCGCCGGTCATGCGGTTCACGCCGCCGAACACCTCGGCGAGGTTGACGGTTGCGACCTGCATTCCGGCGTTCTTGTCAGCCAGCAGTTGCAGGGTCACCCGACTGGTGTTGAGAAGGCTCGTGGTCTGCGGCAGCACGCCGTCGAGCGCGGAGAGCATGAAGGTGCCGCCCTCCACGATGTCGGAGAGCTTTTGCGGTCCCTCCTTGCTGATGCTCAGTTCCTTCTTGATCAGTTCCAGCTTGCTGGTGTCGACCTGCTTGAGCATTCCGTCGGAGTGGCCGAGAAGTTCGGCCAGGGTGACGGGGACCGCGGTGCGGCCGAGGGCAAAAGTACCGCCGTTGCTCAAGAACGGCGCCTCGCCGTTGCCGCCGTCAAAGTCGATGTACTGTTCGCCCGCCGCCGACAGCCCGGCCACCCGCGCTTTGCTGGTCTCCGAGAGCTTCACCGACGAGTCCACCCAGACCTCGGCGTTCACTCCGACCGGGGTCAGCGTCAGCTTGTCCACCTTGCCGACACGAACACCGCGCAACGTGACGTCCTGGTTGGTCATCAACCCGCCGGAGGCGGGCAATTCGATCGTGAACCGATAGACCGATGCCAACGGGTTCCAGCGCAGCGCCCCCAGCAGCACGTACGTGACGCCGACGACCAACGTGAGTAACAGCGCGAAGGCTGAAAGCAAGGTCTTGTGCCGATGACCGGTCTTGACCACCCCGACGATGCCATTGGCCAGCGCGCCGATCACGAGCCCGCTCCTGTCGGGGCGGGCGCCGGTCCCGGAAGCGGCGGGTTGACGAACTCCCCAGGGGCAGTCGGCCCCGGGAGCGCACCGTGAACTTCCCACTGTCCCGGCTCTGTGGGACTGGGCACGACGGGTACTTGGGGAACGTTAGGTCCTCGGCCGACGATTCGCTCCTGCAGCCGGAACAACGTGTACTTGAACGAGCCGATCAGCTGGTTGTAGGTGGACCACTTGGGACCATGGAAACCCGGGTCTCCCGGGAATCCGATATCTGGGATATGCCCCAGAACGAGTCGGTCGATGCTGCCCTTCACCGAAATCGAGTTGCCCGAGGCGGCCTTGATCACCGGTGGCATCAACCGGTTCAGCGCGGCGAGGCTGGTATTCGGGTCGAGGACCACATCGTTGAATGCTCCAGCGAGGGTGTCCATGTCGGCGATGATGCTGCGACCGCTGGTGTCGGTGCCCGCGATCGACGGGAATTTGGCGAGCTCGTCGCTGGCGGCCCCGGCCTGAACGACAAGATCTGCGATCTGGGTGGTGTGCTGCGCCAGGGTGTCGGTTGCCGGTGCGGCAGCGGTCATCAGATCGGCGATGACGGTGCTCTTGGCATCGATCTTCGCCGACAACGAGGACAGCGCCGTCAGTGAGTCGGAGAGCTGGTCGGTGCGCGCGTTCATCGTTCCCAGCAGCTGATTGGTGTGGGCGACCAATTCGCGAAAGTTCCGCCCGCCGTTATCGCCCGCCGCCTTTCCGGCGCCGTTGATGATATCGGTCAGGTTCTGCACCGCACCGCCATTGACCAGCACGGCGGCGCCGGTCAACAGGTTCTCGACGGTCGCGGCCTCCGCCGTCATCTCAATCGGGATGGTGTCGCCGTCCCGGAGCAACGGCGCGTCGGCGGCGACCTTCGCCGGTGGCTTGATGGCGATGAACACATCCCCGAGAGGCGTCGCCGAGCGCAACTCCACGGTGCTGCCCTTGGGCAACCGCACGCCGTCGTTGATGCCCAGCCTCGCGACAGCGGTGTAGTCGCGGGCCTCGATGCTCTCCATCTGACCGACATCGGCACCGGCGAGGCGAACCTTGGCATAAGCCGGGAGATTCAGCGCGTTGGCGAACACCGCGGTAATCGTGTATCCCCCTTTGCCCGTCCCCGGGTGGGGCAGCGGGAGACTTGCCAGGCCACTGGTGGCGCATCCCGCGGTGGACACCGCTACCGTCGCCGCGATCATGACGGCGGCGACCTTTCTGCGTCCAGCCATCATCCCTGTCCCATCGCCGCAAGTCCGTCGAGGATGTAGGAAACTCCGAAGTCGGGTCCGAAATCCTGCAAAGTGCCTGTGCTGCAACCCAACTGGCGAAGATGCATCATATTGCAAACCTCTTTGACGGTCTGGGTGTCGAAGAGCACCCGGTCGGTGAGGATGTGCACCCGGAGGGCACCGTTCTCCCGGTCCACGGCGTTGTAGAGGTTGTCCAGCGTCATCGGAGCCACATCGAGCAACTCGGCCAGGTCACGCTGATGATCGACGGTGGTGGTCAGCACGCCGTCGCTGTTGGCGAGCACTTCCTTGATGGTGTCCCGGTTCTTTTCGAGCAGATCACCGAGTTGGGTGAGGACGGCGTTGAGCTGCTTCCCGGTGGTGCCGCTACCGAGATCCTCGTCTGCGAGCACCTGGGTGAGCACTCGAACCGTGGAACCGAATTCACTCAGAGTGTCCTCGTTGGCAGCCGCGGCGTCCATCAGGCTGCTGAGGTTGTCGACGACCGTCGTCAACTGCTCCTTGGTCTGCGCGCCGCCGTCCGCCGAGAGCTTCAGCGCCTTGGACAACTCACTCAACGCCGACTTGATCCGCTCACCGTTGCCGTCCGCCATGGCGGCCGCCGAGTCGACCAGGGTGCGCACCGCCCCGTTACCCTTGCCGTCCCCGCCGAGCGAGACGGCCAAGCGGTCGACCATATCCAAGGTCTTGGTGAACTCGACCGGGGTTTTCGTCCGGGTCAGGCCGATGGTGGCGTGATCCTGAAGGGTGGGGCCACCGCGATACGGGGGGCTCAGCTCGATCGAACGGTCGGCGAGGATGGAGGTCTGCAGTGTGACCGCCTGGACGTCGGCGGGGATCTTGACGGCCTTGTCGACGGTGAACTCCACTTCGACGTAGCCGGTCTTCGGCGTGATCTTGCTGACACTGCCGACCTTCATGCCCAGCACCGCAACGTTGTTGGTCGGGTACAGGCCTGCGGCGTTGTCGAACTGGGCGATCACCGTAATGGTGTCGCGGTGCTTCTTGATCACCGACCAGCCGTAGATTCCGGCAACGAGTGCAGCGACACCGGCCAGTGCGGCGAGGATGGTAAAACCCCGGTAGCGGCTCATTGGCAGTCCTTGAAGTACTGAATCATCCCGAACTGCTTGCCCCGGCCGCTGATCGCGCACATCCACGAGTCGACGAGGATTCCGTTCGAGAAGTTCGCGTCCAACGCGTTACCTGTGCCGCTGGCGTTGGCCAGTCCGCGCAGTGCCACCGGCGCGCTCTGCAGAATGCCGCGAACCAGGTCGTCGTGCTTGGACAGCAGTCCGGTGAGCTTGTTCATGTTCGCCAGAAGTGCGTCGACCTGTGCACGGTCATCGATGACCGTGTCGTCGAGAACTCGTACCAGGTCAGTGAGCGACTGCATCATCGCGTGGAACGCGGCCCGGCGCATCACGAACTCACCGAGTAATTGCTGCCCCTGGTTGACCATTCCGCCAATGCTGGCCTGTTGCCGGCGCAGAGTGCTGGTCACCAGATCCATCGTCTTGAGCATGCTGCCGAACTGCGCGCGGCGGTCGGCCATGACCGTTGAGAGCTTCTTCAAGTTGTCCATCGCCTTGGGAATCAGCGGTGGGAGGGACTCCACCTGCTTTCCCAACACCTGTATGGCATCGGCGAGTTCGTCGGTGTTGACTTCGCCATAGTTCACGGCGACGTCCTGCAGGGCCTGCTGAAGGTCGTAGGGAACCTCGGTGTGATTGAGGTCGATGGTGTTGTTGGGCAGTGGGCCGCCGCCTCCGGGGTGCAGGGCGAGGTACCGCGAACCCAGGATGGTGGTGACCATGATGACGGCCCGGGAGTCCTTGCCGACGTCGATGTTGTCCTGCACGCGCATATCGACCCTGACCCGGTCGCCGATCAATTCCATCCCGGTGACGGTCCCGACCGGGATGCCGGCCACGGTGACGGGGTTCTTCGGCATCAGGGCGGCGGCCTGGATGAACTCCGCGGAGATCCGGCGGTAGCCCGGACCGACCTTAGTGATGATCACCAGGGTGGCCAGCAGTGCGGTGAGCACCGCGAGGGCGACGAGCCCGACCATGGTCTTGTTGAGATCCTCAAGCACCCGCTTGCGGGGCTGACCTCGAAACTTGCGCTCGACGACCTCATTGCCGTCGGGGGCGCCGGTGGGCTCAGCCATTGGCCATATTCCTGCATCGTGGGGTGTGCTGGGCAACGTTGCCCGGGGTGGCGGCGTCGACGACGATCGGTGTCACATCGTTCAGGCCGGGGAAGAATGCCAGCGCATTGAGGTCACAGACATAGATGTTCACGTAAGAGCCCTCGTTGGTGGATCGCGCCAGACCCTTGAGCAATTTCGGCAGATTGGCGCCGGTGAATGCCAGTTGGGGCTCGATGGACACCAGGTGCGATGCGAACCCGGGCTCCCGATTGATCAGCGCCTGTAGCGACGGGTTCACCTCATTGGTCACCGCCCCCAACTGCCGCACCACCCGCGACAGCGAACCCATCGAGGAAACCAGTTCGGGACGCCGCGCGTTGAAGGTACTGACCATCTGCCGGGTACTGGCCAGGGTCTTGTCGAGATTCTCGTTCTGTTGGGCCAGCGTTCCGAACACGTCGTCCAGGCCGGTGATCATGTCCCCCAGAAGTTGGTCGCGACCGGCAAAGGTTTCGGTGAGTTTCCCGGTTTGGTCCACCAAGGTTGCCCAGGACGCACTGTCACCCTGCAAGGCCTGGATGGCTGCGCTGGAGATCTGGTCTGCGGCCTTCGGGTCGATGGTCGCGAACAGTGGCTCATACCCGTTGAGAACCACGCCCACGTCGAATGAGGGAACGGTCCGGGCGACGGGGATGACGCTGCCGGCCGGCAATGGCTTGGGGTCGCCCGTCGGTCCGATCCGCAGATCCAAATACCGCTGCCCGACGATGTTCTGGTAGAGGATCGACGCCTCGGTGTTGGCCAGAATCCGCTGATCGTTCTGCAGCTCGAAGGTCACCTTCGCCCGGTTTCCGGACTCCAGGTCGATGCGCATGACGCGGCCGACGCGCACCCCCGCCATCCGGACGTCGTCACCCTCACGAAGACCGAACACGTCGGTGAACTCAGCCGAATACGCGGTGGTCGCCCCGCTGACCTCACGCTCCAGCGTGGAGTACACCAGGTAGGTCATCACCGATGTGACGACGAGGAACGAGATCAGTCCGATCAGGACCTTCCGGATACCCATCAGGATCCTCCCTCGGTCGACTCGGCGGGCGACACCGTCATACCGCGGACCAGCGGAGCGAGTAGCAATTGCGTTGCCGAGGTGGCGGGTTGGCCAGTGATGTAGGACAGTTGCTGGACCTCCTGCGCGCTGCCGACCGGACCGACATTTCCTCCATACGAGGCCGGTGCCGGTGCGGGACCTTCAGCCGGAAGGTAGCCCGGTGGCCAGGGCGCAACAGGGGCGAGCGGCGCCGGATTGGGATTCGGCGGAGGCGGCGGTGTGGTGAAGGCGGGATTCGCGGTTCCGGGAACCGGCGGAGCCGGCTGCATCGGAGGACCGACGCCGCCGAGAATCCCGGTTCCGATACCCTCCGACAGCGGCGGGTTCGGATCGGTCAGGTTGGGTCCGTTGGGCTGGATCAGTGGCGGACCCACGGCCACCAGGTTGCCGTTCGGTCCCAAGACAGTGCCCGGTGGCGGCATCAGGTCCTTGGGTGGCTGATAGTTCTGCGGCAGCAGAACCTCGGGAAGATCCGGCCGGACCGCGATCAGCGGGGCGGTAAAACAGCTGGGCCCCTTCAATTCCCCGTACTGTGGGCAATCGGCACGGGTGTAGGAGTAGGTCGGCGTCAGTGCAAGATTCGAGCGCAAGGTGAAGACGTCCAGCTCATGGTTCCAGCCCTCTTGGAACTTGTCGGAGAACGCGCGCATCTTCTGGAAGCCGGGCAGCCAGTTTCCCGAGGTCTGGGCCAGCACACCGACCACCGGGGTGAGTTGCTTGCCGATCGTGATCATCCGGTCGACCTGATTGACCAATGCCGTCTCAGCGGTTCCCAACGTGTTGGCACCGGCGCTGAGCAGGGTGTCGAGCTGCGAGCGCTGCTCGACGAGGACCTGCATCGGCCGGACGGCCTGATGCAGCGCATCGAGGAGGTCCGGGGCGGTCTGCTGCAGACCTTCGGCCGCATCGACGAGCGCGCTCAGGAGGGTTGGGCTGGCGGGGTCGGTGGCGATGGTCTCGTTGAGCCGGTTGACGATGCGGTCGAGTTGCGCCCCGGCGGCGAGCAACTGCGGCCGACGATCATGCGTGGCCGCGCCCAGCGCCGCCAGGACGCCCAACGTGTCGTCCTCACGACCACGTCCGGTGGAGTACAGGATGTCGCGCAGCTTGCTGATGGTGGTCTGGAAGAGCACGGTCGGCAGCTTGGTGTCCTCGGCGATGTGGTCGCCGCTCTGAATGGCCGGCGCCTCCCCGTTGTCGACCAACTCGACGGCCGAGACCGCGAAGACGTTGCTGGGCACCACCCGCGCGGTGACGGTCTTCGGGATCGAGCCGGCGTACTCGCGGTCCAGATCAATGTGGACGAAGTTGGGCTGACCGAAGGTGGCCGGCACCACGCTGTCCACCGTTCCGACGAGCAAGCCGTGGTAGCGCACATCGGATCGGCTCGGCAGCCCGTCGCCGACGTTGTTGAGGTTGGCGACGATACGCGTGTAGGACTCCAACCGGCCGTTGGACTTGGCCACCAGCAGAACCACGATCAGAGCCGAGACGATCACCATGACGACACCGGTGAAGAACAGCTGCCGCTGGCTTGGCCCGCGGCCGCTTGGGTCGACTGTTCGTGAGGCCATCAGCCGCCGAACCTCGCGCCGGAGGAGAGGCTGAACATCGCCATGGTCAGCAGCATGTTCACGATCACCACCACGGTTATCGCCGCCCGCATGGCGTGGCCGGCGGCCACACCGACACCCTCAGGACCGCCGCCCGCATAGAAACCGTAGTAGCACTGGAGCACCGAGGAGATGGCGACGAAGATGACACACTTGACGATCGAGTAGAAGATCTCGGTCCCGGAGAGCATCAGGCCGAAGTAGTGCAGGTAGCCACCCATCGAGCCGCCGCTGATAATCGACACGATGATCTGGGTGCTCAGATAGCTGACGCCGAGGCAGACGACATACAGCGGGATGATCGCGGTGATGGAGGCCATCAGCCGAGTGGTCACCATGTAGGGGATGGGCCGGATCGCCATGCTGTCGAGGGCGTCGATCTCCTCCGAAATCCGCATCGCACCCAGCTGCGCGGTGAACCGGCAACCGCTCTGAGTGGCGAAGGCGAGGGCGCAGGCGATTGGGGCCAGTTCACGGGTGTTGACCAGGGATGAGATGATTCCGACAGCCGGCCCGAGACCAAGCAGTTGCAGGAAGTTATAGCCCTCGATGCCGACCATGACCCCGACGACCACCCCGAGAACGAGCGCGACGCCGGCGGTACCACCACCGACCACCAGCGATCCGTTGCCCCAGGCGACATCGGCGAGCAGCCGGGTGTATTCATTGCGGTAGCTGCGCAGGACCACCGGCACTCCCGCGATCGCCTTCCCGGCGAACACCACGATATGGCCGAGTTGGCGGATCGGCCCGGCTGCCCGGTCACCTGCACGTTTGAGCGGCTGCAGTACCGGGGGCAACGCTGTCGACGGCGTCATCTTCTACAACCCCGTTTTCGGGAACAGGATCAGGTACATCTGGCTGATCGCGACGTTGACAATCATGAGCAGGAGAATGGATTCGACGACTGAACTGTTCACCGAGTTGGCCACTCCGATCGAGCCACCCCGCGTGGACAGCCCCTTCTGGCAGGCCACCACCGCCACGATCGCGCCGTACACAACCGCTTTGAACATGGCCAATATCAGGTCGTCGGTGGTGGTGAAGGACGCGAAGGTGGCCACGAAGCTGCCGGGGGCGCCGTTCTGGAAGTAGACGTTGAACAGATAGCTGGCCAGGAAGCCGGTGAAACACACCAGGCCGGTGAGCGCGACAGCAATCAGGATTGCCGCGACGAACCGCGGCACGACCAGGCGCTGAACCACCGAAATTCCCAGGACTTCCAAGGCGTCGATCTCGTCACGAATCTTCCTGGAGCCCAGGTCGGCGGTGATGGCCGACCCGACCGCCGACGCCATCAGAATCGCAGCCACCAGTGACGCGGCCTGCCGGATCACCGCCAGCCCACTGGCCGCACCCGAGAGCGATGTTGCGCCGACCTGACCTGCGAGCAGTGCGAACTGGACAGACAGGGTGACGCCGATCGGCAGCGCGACGAAGATCGTCGGGACCACCGAGGTGCCGGCCATGAAAGCGGCCTGGCGGATGAATTCCTTCCACTGAAACTTGCCAGTGAACAGGTCGACGAAGAGGTATTGGATGGTGCGAACCGCGAGAATCGCCTGTTCACCCACCGTCGAGATGGCCGCCGCCGGATGCCGTTTGACGTATCCGGAGACCCACTCGTCGATTTCCTGGATCCCCTGGCTATTCCGGTCGACAGGTGCGGGGGTCTCCGAGGTCGTCATCGATGTACCGCCCCCCTTTCCACGTTCGATCGGCCCGGTGCAGGTTACGACGCGTCACAGTACAACGGCGCACGGGGGCGGCGGCCGACTTTAGGAAATCCATCTCTGTGGGGTCGGGGTCCTCGATGGATACGGAGATCAGGCGTGTGCGATCCAGTTACCGTGGAAGCCGTACGGGACACGGCGGGGCAGCCGGATACGTGCCACCGGATCGCCGCTGAAGTCGGCGGCGTCGATGATCACCACATCGCTGCTGTCCCGATCGGGGTCGTAGACGTAAGCCAGGTACCACCCGTCCGTATCGTCGGCCGCGGTGGACGGTGAGGGCACAAACACCGCCTCCCCCGGACCGCCGGGAGCGTCGGGCCGGCCGAATCGGTGCTCGGCGGCAGATCCGGTCTGCAGGTCATAGCGCACCAGGCAAGCGTCCCCGACCGAGACCGCGTATCGCGCGCACAGCCCTGCCAGCCGATCATCGATACGGGGGAACTCCACGGCGCGGTCATCAAGCTGCCGTTCCGCCACCGTTCCGGAGCCGAGGTCGACGACCCATTCCCACAGCACCGCGCTCGCGCCGAAGCCACCGTCGTGGCGCCATAGCTCCGGGTACCGACAGCCCTGCACCACCAGGCAGTTCGATCCAGCCTCGGTGCTGTGGGGATTCGTTTCATAGGCGTTGGCGACATGGAACACGTAGCACGGGTCGATGTCGAACCATCGCACCGTGCCGAACGGATCGTCGCGGCGCAGCACGCCGAAACGGGCGCCGTATCCATCGTCCCAGCGATACGGCATGTCGCCTTTGCCGTTGACGGCGATGTCGAGATCGAAGACGACCGGCAAATCCATGAAGATCACGTGCCCGGAGGTCATGGCGAAGTCGTGCATCATCGTCAGGGCGGGAACTTCCAGCGGTCTATCAACGGTCAGGTTTCCCACCGCATCGGCCCGGTGATAGGTGACGTGCGGCTGAAAGATGTTGCCGTAGCCGAAGAAGTGCAGCTCCCCTGTGGTTGGGCAGATTTTCGGATGGGCAGTCATGGCGTCGTTGAGCTTGCCGTCGAAGTCGTAGCAGCCGACGGTATCCAGCTCGGTGGTGATCTCGTAGGGCAGCGAGGACTCCACCAGGGCGAGGGTCTTTCCGGCGTGGTTGACCACATGGGTGTTGGCCACCGAGGAACGCAGATTTCTGGTGCCATCCGGGTTGTACACCGGGAATGGCCTGTCGAAGCTCTCGGTGCGAACCCAGCGGTTGCGGTACCACTTCGCAGTGCCACCCGCGATGCGAACCCCGTGGATCATCCCATCGCCGATGAACCAGTGTCCCGTCGGCGTGCGGGGGTTGGATCCGTTGCGCAGGTACCAGCCGTCGAGTTCTGGCGGAATCGCCCCCTCGACCTCCAAGTCGTACGCCGTTACCTCGTCGTCGACGGGAGCGTAGTTACCACGCATGTGGAACGGTCTGGCATCGGGCAGGTTGCCGACGTCGGCGGTGTCAGTCATCACTCCACTGTTGCACCATGCTTGAACTTCGGCGCGTTTTCAGGCGCTCAGCGCACGAAACCGCGCCCGAGTTGTCAGACCTCCACCCAGTCCAGGGTTCGCTGCACCGCCTTCTGCCAGCCGGCGTATCCCGTGGCCCGCTGCTCATCGCTCCACCGCGGTGTCCAGCGCCGACTTTCCTGCCAGTTGGCTCTGAGATCCTCGGGATCCGTCCAGTAGCCGACCGCCAGCCCAGCGGCGTAGGCCGCTCCGAGCGCGGTGGTCTCAGCGACCACAGGCCGCGAGACCTCGACGCCGAGCACATCGGCCTGGATCTGCATGCAGAGCTCGTTGAGGGTGACCCCACCATCTACCTTGAGCACCTCCAGCTTCACCCCGGAGTCGGCGGCCATCGCATCGACCACATCGCGGCTCTGGTAGCAGATCGCCTCCAGCGTCGCCCGAGCCACGTGGGCGTTGGAGTTGAATCGTGACAAGCCGACAATCGCGCCACGGGCATCGGATCGCCAGTAGGGGGCAAACAACCCGGAAAACGCCGGGACGAAGTAGACCCCGCCGTTGTCCTC
>JAGQTS010000176.1 GCA_020438895.1 Mycobacterium sp. | reverse complement strand
GAGAAGGTGCGGGCGATCCGCTCCTCGCGTTCGATGACCGGGTCGATGCTCTCCGGTTCGGGATGCAGCACCGCACCCAGCGCGAACTCCTGCGGGGCGTACCGCGGCAGGCTCATCCCCCACCCGGCGACCAGCACGCACAGCGCGATGGCAGCCGCGGCGGCCCGGTACCCGCCGCGATAACGGGTGGTCGGGACCGTCGGCACGGGCTGGGCGTTGCGCCCCGGCCGGATCGCCGGGACGAACCTGCCGTCGGGAACCGCCAGCAGCGCCAGGGTCGCCGCGAACGGGACGGCGATGATGTAGAACCGCAGGAACCCGAACGTTCCGCCGAGGGCGTAGGTGGCCGACTGGAACGCCAAGGCGGAGCCGAAGATCGCCACCGGCGGGATGAGCATCGACCATCGGGGTCGGCGCCAGCGGACGAAGCCGGCCCAGGCACCGAGCGGGACAAGCATGGGCGCCAGCAGCAGGATGCACGCCGCGGCGAAGGACAGCCCGCCCAGCAGCCCGGGGCCGGTGGCGCCGGACTGCTCGAGGATGGCCTTGTTGCCGTACTCGGAGGTGAACTGGGCGAAGGCCTCCCCGGTGATGAGCCAACTGGCGATGGCCCAGCCGATGAAGGCCGCCACCCCGGGACCGCTGATGATGATGAGATCGAGCACGGCGCGCCGGACCCGCGGCGGGCGCGGCGCCCGCAGATAGGTGGTGACCGCGACCACTGAGCCGGCGGCGGCCACACAGGCCAGTGCGTCGTAGCGGGTCAGATAGGCCAGCCCCATGGCGATCCCGCCGGCAGCGATCAGATGGTGGACGTCATCATCGACCATCCACATGATCAACCGGCGCACAGCCCATGTCATGAAGAAGACGAACGGCGCTTCGCTCATCCCGTTGGCGCCGTAGAACACGATCATCGGATGCACCGCGAACAGCGCGGCGATGGTCACCGTGTACCAGCGCGGCAACCCGCGGTCGATACCCATCGACAGCACCTGCACCACCGCACCGGCCATGAACAGCGCCGACATCACCGTCGCGGAGAAGGCCCGTTCGGCCAGCGCCGGCCAGACCGGGCTCAGCGCGATGATCGGCACCTGCACCATCGCGGTCAGCGGGGTGAAGATGAATCCGATCGCCGCCAGGTGGGGATCGCGGCTGAACAGCACGCTCTGGGCGGCCGATACCCGCGACAGCGCGTCGCCCAGGATGAACCCGTTGCGCACCTCCAGCCAGTACCCGACCGTCAGGTAGGCCACCAGCGGGGCGGCGAAGGCCAGGTTCTTCAGCCGCCGGTCGGACAATCGGGTCACGGCACCGGATCCGGGGCGAAGGGGTCGACCTTCGGCCGGGCCGACAGACCGTGGAAGGTCTTCTCCCAATAGGACGGGTTACGGGCCAACTGGTACACACCCTTGGCAGCGGCCACGCTCATCATCACGAAGAAAGCGGCCACCGTCAGGGCCGGAACGATGAGGTCCGCGCGGTCGTCCTCACGAAGCGAGATCAGGTTCATGTACAGCGTGGCGCCGTTGCCCAGGATCAGGGCGGCCAGTGCCGGGAAGTAGATGTACCAGGGAAACACCTCCCCCACGACCGCAGGTTGGCCGAGGAACCACAGGATGGTGATGAACCAGAACAGCAGATTCAGCACCGCGATGATCGGCGTCCCGGCCAGAATCAGCGTCAGGCGAACGAAAGAGCGTGGTCCCACCGACCGCCACATCTGCACGGGACGGCGGATGTGCACCAACCAGGTCTGCAGGTAGCCCTTGTACCAACGGGAACGCTGACGGATCCAGTTGATCGGATCACTGTTGGCCTCCTCCAGGGTCTGGGAATCCAGCACCGCCGTGCGGTAACCCAGACCGTGGATCCGCAGACCGAGGTCGGCGTCCTCGGTGACGTTGAACGGATCCCAGGCGCCGATCTCCTCGAGCACCCGCCGCAGCAGGTGATTCGAGGTCCCGCCCAATGGAATCGGTGAGTCGCTGCGCATCATCCCCGGCAGCAGGTAGCCGAACCACAGGTTGTACTCGGCGGTGAACCATCCGGTCAGGATGTTCTGGTGGGCGTTGTGATAGGCCAGCTTGGACTGGATGCACACCACCTCGGGGGGCAGTTTCGAGAACGCCGCAACGGTGCGTCGCAGTTGTAACGGCTCCGGCAGGTCCTCGGCGTCGTAGATGGTGATGATGTCGCCGGTGGCGAATTGCAGACCGTAGTTGCAGGCCTTCGGTTTGGTCCGCGGGTCGGCCGGTGGAACCAGAACGATGGTCACCGACTCGGAGTCCGAGTATCCCTCGGCGGCAGTGATCGTGACCTGGTCATCGGCCTCGAGGAGCAGCAGGACCTGCATCTTGTCGGCCGGGTACTCCAGCTGCGCCATCGCCGCCAGCAGGTCGCCGACCACCTCCGGCTCGTTGTAGGCCGGTACCAGAATCGTGTACGGCGGCAGGTCCTCGTCCGGGATCGCGCGGGCTTCCTCGTCGGTGATGACGATCGCGCGATAAGCCAGGCCCTGCCGGAAGATCTGCACCCGGTCGAGCATCGTCAGCACATATCCGAGCGTGCAGAGCCCGATCAGGGCGACGGCTGTCTGCATCGGCCGCCAGATCCCGAAACCGATGGTGATGACCAAAACTGTCCAGATCACCGCGCGCTGCCAGCCGAGGATGGCAACCGAGGCCGACCGTCCGGGGTCCTCGTTGCGAAGCCCGTTGATGGCCTTGTCCAGGGCTCGCTCGGAATCGGCGAGGCTGACCGACAGCGTCACGGTGAGATGTTCCTGATCTGGGCCTCGACCAGACCCCTGCCGAAGTCGGTCAGCAGGTCGGCGTCCTTGAAGTTCGGGTCGCTGTCCCAGGTGGCCTGATTGCCGCGGAAGAACACCGCCACCATGGTGCGCAACGTGGTGCTCAACCCACCGCTGGGCGGCGGGAAGACCACCTCGTCCTCATGGTTGTCGACCGCGGCGATCAGGATGCGTTGCGCGGCGTCGTCGTCACCCCAGACGAAGGTCATGACGTTGTAGGTGAGCAGTCGCGCGTCATCGACAACGGTCACCATCGACCCCGTGACACCATGTCCGAGGTCGACCGGCACCGGGTCGCTGGTGCGACTGGAGGCATCGTCATACAACACGGTGGCCGGATAGACCTTCAGGGAAAACGGCAACCAGGTGCTGGTGCTGTCGACGATCACCGTGCGGGGACGGCCGAACTTGTCCCACTCGGCGTTTCCGGTGTTCGCCAGGAACCGCTGCCGGATCAGTTCGGCGTCGCGCCCGTACACCCGACGGATCCATGGATAGTCGCTGCGCTCGACTTCGTGCCACCCCGCCGGGGCCACCAGCGGACGCCCGAACACCATGCCGGGTACCGGGGTCGCCTTCGCCACCGGATCGGGCAGTGGCACCAGAAGGATGAGGACGGCGGCCAGCAGCACGACCGGTACGCCCGCGAGCACATTGCGGGCCGCAACCGGCTCGATCCGGCGCCCCAGAACGCGTTTCGGTACGCCCCGGCGGGCATAGAGGAACAGCGAAACCCCGACGGTCGCCATGGCGGCGGAGGCAGGGACGATCTGAAAGACCAGCAGTGGGGCGTTCGGGTTGAGCACCGCCAGGAGGACCAGCAGCACCATCCCCAGCGTCACGGCCCCGGCCGCCCCCACCAGCGCGCGGCTTCGGCTGCGTCCCACGGCTATGGCGGTGGCCACCGCGGCGACGACCAGGCTGGCCAGGCCCGCAGCGGCACGATTACCACCGAAGACGATGACCGACAGCTGGTAGCCGAGTGGGAAGCCCAACATCAGCATCAACCAGACCCAGCCGAACCGGGTCACCGGGCGCAGGCCGAACAGGATGACGCTGGAGGAGAAGACGAACAACCACAGCGCGGTGATGTCAATGCGCAGCAGGTTGAAATACAGGTTGTACCGCGGCAGCAGAACGCCCTGCACCATCACCGCCGCTGCCAGGCCCAGCAACCCGACGATCATGTCGGTCTGGCGGTCGTGGATCGGAAGTTCCACCCGCTCGCGGCGCGCCACGCCCACAGCCGCGATGAGTGTCGCGATGGGCATCAGCAGCAGGTAGCCGTTGAGGCTGCCGGCCTGGATGCTCTCGGCGAGATTCAGCAGGGTCTGATGGAACGCCAGCAGCGTGACGACCAGGAGGAACACCCAGCGCAGGGTCAGAACCGATATCGTCCGCTCGCGCCGCGACGGCCGCTCCGCAGACGTGCCCGATGGGCCGGGCTGGACCGCGGCCGCGGAGGCGATCGGGGGTGCGGACGGCTCAGCCGACATCGGTTCCGCCGGAACCGCTGCGCCGACGCCGCAGCAGGGCCAGTGCCGCGGCGATCACCGCGACCGCCGTCACCGCACCGGCTACCCACCACACCGCCCGGCTACCGGCGCCGGCAGCGGAGACGACACCTGACTGGGGACCGATGACGACAGGTTGTTGCCCCGGCGCCCCGACGAGTGCGACCCCGTTAAGTTTCGAGAATCGGCGCGGATCGGCGCTGACCCACCCCAACAGCGCGTCCAGTTGCGCGGGCGCACCGTTGGAGGTCGCCACCAGCAAGGAACGGCGGCCGTCATAGAACGCCTGCAAGGCGCCGAACCGCAGCTCGGGATCCAGGGTGAGGGTTTCCGGCTTTCCGTCGGCGGAGAGCGCGTTGAGGGTCAGTCGTCCCTGGTCGGCGGAGATCGGCAGCGAGACGGTGGATTGATCCCACCCATCGGCCGAGATGATGACAGCCGACTGTTTGCTGGCCAACGCCTCGTCGATTCCGGTGACCGCGACGTCGATCGGTAGGGCGGACAACCGCTGCAATGCCACCGCTATGGCCGTCGCCCGGACCGTGTCAGCGAATGCCGCGGGCCCGATCCCGATCAGGGTCCGGGGCATCAACGCCTGCGGCAGGGACTGCAGACCGGCCGGGATGGGCGGGACCGCCGCCGAACTCTCCACCATGCTGTCACCGTTGATGGTGAGGGTCAGCGGCTGGAACTCACCGCAGCGACCGGTGTTCCCGGCAACGTTCAGCGAGATCCCGACGGTGGTGTAGCGCTGTAGCAATCGGTCCGGCACGTCGATCCAGCGATCGATCAGCCCGCGTTCGTCGACCTGCCAGGTGTCGATGGTCTCCCCACCCACAATGGCAACCAAGCGGGCACTGACACCGGGAGGCAGCGGGGTGTAGGAACCGAGCAGATGCACCCTGACGTTCTTGGCGGGCCGGCCCATCCGGGTCTGGTCGACGCCGATCGACACCTGTGGGGCCAGCGCGACCGCCGACACCACCGGCTGGCCGAGCTCGCGCAATGTGGTCACGTCGCCGGGGAGCTGAGGCGCAGAGCGCAGCGGGCCCACGACCGCCTTCGAGCTCAGCGAGAGCCGGTCCAGATCGGAGGAGAGTAATCGCGCCTGGTTCGTCAGTTCGTTCTCCGAACCCGAGATCAGCAGGGTCGGCAAGGCTCCCGGCACGGGCTGCAGCGCAACACCCACGTTGGCGCCTTGCTGGATGACGATCTGGCGTTCGAACGGACCCGCCGGCGACGGGGGCGGCGCGGACGCGATCACGATGACCCGCGTGGGCTGCTGACCGTACCGGGCGGTCACCGCCGCAGCGAGGCTGACGGCGGCATCGGACTCGGCCCGTTGCGGATTGGGCGGGATGGCGATCGTGAGCTTGCGCAGGATCGGAGGCAGGAACTCGGCGACGGTGGCGGGCGGCTTCTCATCACCGCCGAAATCGACGGCGGCGTTGGTCAGGCGCACCGGCGTGGTGGGATCGAGGCAGTAACCCGGGACCGGCACCAGGTAGGTACGCAGGGTGACGGTCACCGAGTTGTCCGCGATCTCGGCGCCGGACAATGGGATCACGATCGGGGCCTGGTCGGCCGTCGGCAGCGGAATCCGGGTGATGGTGCGCTCCTGCTGCGTCACCGAAAGGGCACCGGAACGAACGTTGACGGGCAGTTCGACCGTGGCGTTGAGGGTCTGTGGCACCAGTCCGCGTGGAACCGGAAATGTCAACTCCGCGGTGCCCTGGTCTCCGAAAAAGGCCAGGGGGGTGGGAGTGCCCATGTCCGTCAGCGAGAAAGTCGTTCCGCCGGCCGCGGGACGATCGTCGGCGGCCTGACGTGTCGGCCCCGGTGGTGCAGGCGGTTCGGTGGGATCGGGAATCGCATATCCGGTGGGTGCACCCATCCCGCCAAGCCCCAGGAAACCCAATGACATCAATCCGGCCAGCGCCGCAGCAGCGACTCTACCCACCCCCGACATGGCGACCATTGTGCTTGTTCCACCCCTCAATGCGAATTGTCGTGCAGATCATCAACTCTGTTTCGGCATCGCGGGTGCCAGTATGCGTGGTACCGCGCCATCTTCGCAGTTCACCCGGGCCAACACAGCTCAGACAGGCAAAATCTCCCGCCCCTGCGGACGGAGGATTTTGATGTATTCGACGTCTAGGCGCCCGGCGCACCGCCCGGCACGACGATCACCGGTCAGACCCCCGGGGAGATCTGACCATAGACATAGAGGGCGGCCGCCGCCGGGAGCAACAGGCCCGCGAAGGCCAGCATGACTCGAGCACGTACGCCGACGGTGAAATCCGGGCCGCTCGCAGCCTCGGCAGCGACGGTGTCAACCGAACCGTCGGCGAACTGGGCGTTCTTCGGGTTGAATGTGACCACTGTAGTCATCGGTAGCCTCCTCCAAGCCAGAACATCGGTCCGGAAACTCCAGCCGTTTGTCCACTCTCAATCTTCCGGCCAACGGATGTTTGCCGAAATGAATCTCAGGTACCAACTGGGAACTAGCTCCGGTGTGTCCCGGGGTTTGCCAGCACACCGCACCTGCAGTCTTCACCTGACCGCGTGCGGGTGTGGACGCAGCTACCATCGGTGAGTGCCCGGCAGTCGGATCATCATCGTCGACGACGGCAGGCTCGTTCGCGAATGCCTCGCCGCCCAGTTGCGGTGCCACCACATCGACGCCCGCGAGGCGTGGGACCTGCCCTCGTTGTTGAAACAGGTCGACGCCGGTCCGCCGGATGTCATCCTGCTCAATGCCGGTACTGCCGACAGCGCCATGCTGCTCCAGTTCTGCGGTGATATCGACCCGCGGACCAAAGTTGTGATCTACGGACTGTCCATGGACCGCGAATCGGAGATCGTTGCCGCAGCCGAGGCCGGGGTCGCCGGACTGCACTTGCAGTCGGAGTCTTTCGCCGACCTGGTGACCATGGTGCGATCAGCCGGCAACGGGCAGGCACTGTGTTCTCCGGAGGTTTCTGCCGTGTTGATGAAACGGGTCTATGCCTTCGCTGCTCAGGCGCACCCCGATTCCGGCACCGAGTCGCTGACAGCCCGGGAAAACGAGGTTCTGGAGCTTCTCGACCAGGGACTGTCCAACCAGCAGATCGCCACCCGGCTGTCGGTCAGCCTGCACACCGTCAAGAACCACGTCCACAGCGTGCTGGCTAAACTCGGCGTGAGCTCGCGGGCCGAAGCGGTCACGGTGTTCCGCGCCGGCAAGTACGCCAACTAGAACGGCTTGCTGACCAACGTCCAGCGGTTCAGACCATGACGCCGGTAGGACAGCGTCTGGAGCACGGCCTGCGCGATCGCCAGACCGCGACCCGTCTCGGCCATCTCATGCGGCAGGCGCACCCGCTCCAACTCGATCGTGCTCGGCGACCCGTCATCGGTGAAGTCAATCCGGACGTCGTTGAGGCCGACGCGGGCCTCCATCCGCATCCGCACCGGGCGATCGGCGCCGGCATGCTCGACGATGTTCGCCGCGATTTCCGCGGCGGCCATGCCGATCTCCATCCGCACAGCCCCGGGAACGTGAAAGTTGACCGACCACATCCGTTCGAGAAGGTTGTCGATCTCGTCGAGCGTGGCCCACCCGGTGATCGAGTCATACACCCAGGCGCCACCCACCATGTGCATGATGATGCCCGGCGTTGCCGTGGCATTCCCATGGGAACGGGGAGCGAATGGGGATCTAGATCCCGGGTTCGAAGTGCTTGCTGACCAACGTCCAATGGTTCATGACGTCGCGCTGGTAGATCAGCCGGTCCAGCACGGCCTTCGCCAGGGGCAATCCACGCCCACGTTCGGCCATGTCGTCGGGCAGAGAAACGGCGTTCAAGTCAACCCGCAACGGTCCGCCGTTGTCGGTGAACTCGACCAATACTTGATTTGCCAGTACCCGAATCACCATGGCCAGACGCGACAACCGACCGGCCGAGGCATGTTCGACGATATTGGCGCCGATCTCTGCGGTCGCGATGGCGACCTGCGTGCGGATGATCTCCGGTACATGCGGGTGTGCCGACCACGCATAGGTCAATAGCCGCTCGATCTCGGCGAGCGCTTCGGGACCGGAGTCCATCTCCAGGCGGTGCGCGTCAGGTTGGATCATCAAAAGCGCTGTCGGCGTGATCGTAGGACTTCAGCACCCGGTTCAGGTTCGTCAGTTCCAAGACTGCCACCGCCTGCTCGCCCGGCGCCGCGATCCGCACATCACCGCCAGCCTGCCGGGCCACCTTGAGCCCGGAGATCAGAGCACCCAGTCCCGACGAATCAATGGAGTCCACTCCGGACAGGTCCACCACCAGTCGCGTGTTACCTTCGCGCACCAATGCGTGCAGCTGCTCACGCAGTTCCGGCGCTGCGACCATGTTCAAGCGGCCTGACGGACAGACCACCAGCACACCAGATGCTGTTGTCCGCGTCGGCCACTCCGTCATTCGGCGTTCCTTCCGTAAACCTTGGCGTGAGCATAACTGCCCTCATATAACCGCGGCCAAAAACGGAAGTGAGTTCGGTGGAGTCTGGTCTGACTAAGGCTCAGATCACCTCGACGACCCGTGAATCAAACGGAGGCGGAGACACGGGTGCGGGTGTCCGCAGGCTGCTCCGAGCCTGATGGGACGCTGCCATCCTCGGCCAGGCCAGAGATGTCGGACCGCGCACCGTCAGCCTCACCGATGTCGGTGCGTCCACGACTGACAGATCCACGATCCAGGTAGACGATGCCGGCGACCGCCAGCAACACACTCACCAGATACAGCCAACCCAGCATGTCACTCTCCTTTCGCACACACATCGCGCATGACGCCGAGGCTGCCCGACGAACGACCGCACCGAAATAGACCATTGGGCCATATCGAGATCTAGATCCGTCAACACGGACAGACAAAACGCCCACCGCCATCGGGCGGTGGGCGCTTGCCGAGTGCGGCGTTCTACTTCGCCTTTTCCAGGACGTCCACCAGTCGCCAACGCTTGGTGGCCGACAACGGACGGGTCTCCATCAGCGAAACCCGGTCACCGATACCGGCGATACCGTTCTCGTCGTGGGCCTTGACCTTCTTGGTCGTCCGGATGATCTTGCCGTACTTCGGGTGCTTCACCCGCGACTCGAGCTCGACGACGATGGTCTTCTCCATCTTGTCGCTGACCACGTAGCCGATGGCGGTCTTGCGGGCACCGCGGGGTTTCTCCGTCGCCGGCGTGTACTTGGGGCCTTTGGACCCTGCGGTGGAACCCGCAACCGTAGCCTTCTCTGCCATTAGGAATCCTCACCGCCGGGTCCGGCGGCCAGACCCAACTCACGTTCGCGCAGCACTGTGTAGATGCGTGCGATCTCCTGTCGAACCGTCCGCAGCCGGCGATTGTTCGCCAACTGCCCCGTCGCGCTCTGGAAGCGCAGATTGAACAGCTCAACCTTGAACTCACGGAGCTTGTCGGTCAGCTCCTCGTCGTTGAACTCGCGCAATTCTCCGGCGCTGGTACCCACTGCCATCAGAACTGCTCCTC
>JAGQTS010000175.1 GCA_020438895.1 Mycobacterium sp. | reverse complement strand
TCCACCTGCAGGCGGGTGTTCATCTCCAGGAAGTAGAAGTCACCGCTGTCGTCGGCGAGGAATTCGACCGTGCCCGCGCCGGTGTAACCGATGGCCCCGGCTGCCTGCCGGGCCGCGGCGAACAACCGCTCCCGCATCCCCGGATGCCGCTGCACCAGGGGGGACGGCGCCTCCTCGATGATTTTCTGGTGTCGGCGCTGAATCGAGCATTCGCGTTCGCCAACGGCCCACACCGTGCCGTGGCTATCGGCCAAGATCTGTACTTCGATGTGGTGTCCGCGGGGGAGGTACCGTTCGCAGAACACCGCGCCGTCGCCGAAAGCTCCCGCCGCCTCGCGGCGCGCCGCGCTCACGGCGTCGTCCAAGTCGGCGAGATCGTCGACCACCCGCATACCCCGTCCCCCGCCGCCGGCAGATGCCTTGACCAGGATCGGCAACTGTTCGGTCGTGATGCTCTCCGGGTCGAGGTCGGCCATAACCGGCACACCGGCCGCGGCCATCAATTTCTTGGCCTCGATCTTGGAACCCATCGCGGTGACCGCGGCCGCCGGCGGACCGATCCAGGTCAGTCCTTCGTCGATCACGGTGGCCGCGAAAACGGCATTCTCCGAGAGGAATCCGTACCCGGGGTGAATGGCGTCGGCTCCAGCCAAGCGTGCCGCTCGCACCAGTTCCGGAATGGACAGGTAGCTGTCGATACGCACCCGACGGTCCGCCTCGGAGACATGGGGTGACGCGGTGTCGGGGTCGGTGTACACGGCGACGGTGCCGATACCGAGGCGCCGGCACGTGGCGAAGACTCGGCGGGCGATCTCGCCGCGATTGGCGACCAGGACTCGGGTTATCACCGGATCAGCCCCTTCACATCCGGAAGACGCCGAACTGCGACGTCCCCTCGATCGGGCCACTGGCGATGGCGGACAGGCACATTCCCAGGACGGTTCGGGTGTCACGGGGGTCGATCACCCCATCGTCGTAGAGTCGGCCGGAGAGGAACATCGGCAGTGACTCCGCTTCGATCTGAGCCTCGACAGCCGCCCTCAGGGCGGCGTCAGCGGATTCGTCGACGGTTCCGCCGCGCGCCTCGGTGGCCGCCCGGTTGACGATCGAGAGCACCCCAGCCAACTGGGTACCGCCCATCACCGCCGATTTGGCGCTGGGCCACGCGAACAGAAACCGGGGGTCGTAGGCCCGGCCGCACATTCCGTAGTGGCCCGCTCCGTAGGACGCACCGATCAGTAGCGAGATGTGCGGCACGGCCGAGTTCGAAACGGCGTTGATCATCATCGAGCCGTGTTTGATCATCCCGCCTTCCTCGTAGGCTCGGCCGACCATGTAGCCGGTGGTGTTGTGCAGGAACAACAATGGCGTGTTCGACTTGTTGGCCAGTTGGATGAACTGCGTCGCCTTCTGCGACTCCGCGCTGAACAGCACACCGCGGGCATTGGCCAGTATCCCGATCGGGTAGCCGTGCACTGCGGCCCATCCGGTGACCAGCGACGGACCGTAGAGCGGCTTGAACTCGTCGAAATCGGAGCCGTCCACCACCCGGGCGATCACCTCCCGCGGGTCGAACGGGATGCGCAGGTCAGCCGGGACGATACCGATCAGTTCCTCCGGGTCGGCCAAGGGCGCCGCCGCCTGCCTCGGTGCGGGCCCCTTCTTGACCCAGTTGAGCCGGGCCACGATACGGCGGCCCAGCCTGATCGCATCGGCTTCGTCGAGGGCGAAGTAATCGGCGAGACCCGAAGTCCTGGAGTGCATTTCGGCGCCGCCGAGGGATTCGTCGTCGGACTCCTCGCCGGTGGCCATCTTGACCAACGGCGGCCCGGCCAGGAACACCTTCGAGCGTTCCTTGATCATCACCACGTAGTCGCTCATCCCCGGGATGTAGGCGCCACCGGCGGTGGAGTTACCGAAGACTAAGGCGATCGTCGGGATACCGGCCGCCGAGAGCCGGGTGAGGTCCCGGAACATCTGCCCGCCCGGGATGAAGATCTCCTTCTGAGTGGGCAGGTCGGCCCCGCCGGACTCCACCAGTGAGATCACCGGCAGCCGGTTCTCCAGCGCGATCTGGTTCGCCCGCAGGACCTTCTTCAGCGTCCACGGATTGGAGGTGCCCCCTTTGACGGTGGGGTCGTGTGCGACGAGCATGCACTCGACACCCTCGACGACGCCGATCCCCACCACCACACTGGCGCCCACCTGGAAGGTGCTGCCGTAGGCGGCCAGCGGACACAACTCAAGGAACGGCGAATCCTCGTCGACGAGGAGTTCGATGCGCTCCCGGGCGGTCATCTTGCCGCGGGCATGATGCCGCTCAACGTATTTCGGTCCGCCGCCACCCAGGGCCTTGGCCAATTCGGCGTCGAGTTCGGTGAGTTTGGCGGCCATCGCGGCAGCGGCCTCCCGATAGCTCGGGGAGGCCGGGTCGACGGCGGTGCGCAGGGCGGTCACGCCGTGTAACCAAGGGTCTTCGCGGCCAATCCGGTCATGATCTCCGAAGTGCCGCCGCCGATACCGAGTATCCGCATGTCGCGGTACTGGCGCTCGATCTCGCACTCGGTCATGTAGCCCATCCCGCCGAACAGCTGCACGGCCTGGTTGACCACCCATTCGCCGGCCTCGACCGCGGTGTTCTTGGCGAAGCACACCTCGGCGATCAGATTCGTCTCGCCGGCCACGTAGCGCTCGACGACGGCGCGCGAGTAGACCCGCGCCACGTCGATACGCCGAGCCATCTCGGTCAGGGTGTTCTGAACGGCCTGCCGCGAAATCAGCGGACGCCCGAACGTCTCGCGGTCTCGGCACCATGCGACGGTGAGGTCCAGGCAGCGCTGGGCACTGGAATACGCCTGCACCGCAAGGCCGATCCGCTCGGAGACGAAGGCCTGGGCGATCTGCATGAAGCCGGAGTTCTCCGGGCCCACCAGATGGTGGGCCGGAACCCGGGCGTCAGTGAAGGACAGTTCGGCGGTGTCAGAGGATCGCCAGCCCATCTTGTCCAGCTTGC
>JAGQTS010000174.1 GCA_020438895.1 Mycobacterium sp. | reverse complement strand
GTGGGCGGTGAACCCGAACCGGTCGCGCAGCGGCCCGGTCAACGCGCCCGACCGGGTTGTCGCACCGACCAGGGTGAACGGCGCGACGTCGAGCGGTATCGAGGTCGCGCCAGGTCCCTTCCCGACCACGACATCGACCCGGAAGTCCTCCATAGCCAGGTACAGCATTTCCTCGGCGGGGCGGGCGATGCGATGGATCTCATCGATGAACAACACGTCACCCTCGACCAGGTTGGACAGCATCGCGGCCAGATCGCCCGCCCGTTCCAAAGCCGGCCCGGAGGTAACCCGCAACGCGGAACCCAATTCCGCGGCGATGATCATCGCCAGGGACGTCTTGCCCAGCCCGGGCGGACCGGACAGCAGGATGTGGTCGGGGGTTCCGCCGCGGTTCTTGGCACCCTCGATCACCAACTGCAACTGCTCACGCACCCGAGGCTGGCCGATGAACTCTCCGAGGGACCGCGGCCGCAGACTGGCCTCGATATCACCCTCGCCGATGGTCAGTGCGGCGGAGACCTCGCGCTGCCCCGCATCCTCGTCGGCGGGGTCGTCGAACCGGCTCATTTCCTGCCCAGCATCGACAGCGCCGCCCGCAGCGCACTCGAGGTACTGGCCTCCGGGTCACCGGCAAGCACCTTGTCGCAGGCTTCCTCCGCCTGCTTGAGCGGAAAACCAAGGCCAACAAGTGCTTCCACGACAGGAGCCCGCACTGCGGAGCCATTGCCAGGACCCGCCCCGGGCCCGCCCGGCAGTGCGCCAACCTTGTCGCGCAGTTCCAGCACCATGCGCTCGGCTCCACGCTTCCCGATTCCGGGCACCCGAGTCAGGGCGACGACATCCCCGTCGGCCAGTGCCTGGCGTAGCGCTTGGGCGTCATGGACCGCCAACGTCGCCAGTGCGATCTTCGGACCGACCCCGGACACCCCCAGCAAAGTCGAAAACAGGTCGCGGGCATCGTTGTCGGCGAAGCCGTACAAGGTCATGGAGTCTTCACGCACGACCATCGCGGTGACCAGTCGGGCTTCGGCGCCGCGGCGCAGTGTCGCAAGCGTGGCCGGGGTGGCCATCACCTTGTAGCCGACACCGGCCGCCTCGATCACGGCGTGGTCCAGGGCGACCTCCAGCACCTCACCGCGCACCGCGGCGATCACCGGAGGCCCCCCGCAGCCCGCACTGATCGGAGCCTGGCCTGGTAGGCACGCTTCTGTTCGGCCGCCAACTTCTCCGCCCTCGCCATCCGGGCGATCATCGGGGCACGCCAGCAGTGACAGATGGCCAGCGCCAGAGCGTCCGCGGCATCGGCCGGGGTGGGTTTGGATTGGAGTTGCAGAATGCGAGTGACCATGGCGGTGACCTGCGCCTTGTCGGCTCGGCCGTTGCCGGTGACCGCGGCCTTCACCTCACTGGGGGTGTGGAAGTACACCTCGATGTCGCGGTGGGCGGCGGCCAGGGCGATCACCCCGCCGGCCTGCGCTGTTCCCATCGCGGTGTTGGCGTTGGCGTTGGAAAATACCCGCTCGATAGCGATGACGTCGGGCAGATGGGTGTCCATCCAGTGCTCGACCGCCTCGCTGATCGCCAACAACCGCCTGGCCAGAGGCTCCTCCGCCGGAGTGCGCACCACATCGACGTCGAGGGCAATGACCTGCCGCCCACCACGGCTCTCGATCACCGACAGACCGCAGCGAGTCAACCCGGGGTCTACGCCCATCACCCGCACATGTATGCCTTTCGCTTACGAACAGCTGTTCGATAGCGTAACGGCCCGACGCGACTCAAACCACCAGGGACACGCACACTTCGCCGGCGGGCGCGTCGGAGCTCTGGGCGATCAGCGCATCGTCATCAGTCCTCAGCCACCGACCGATTCCTCCTCGCCGCTCGTACCTCGCAGCGCATCGTCATCAGTCCTCAGCCACCGACCGATTCCTCCTCGCCGCTCGTACCTCGCAGCGCATCGTCATCAGTCTCGTCGAGATCAGTCCTCGTCGAGCTGGGCCGCGACGTCGTCGGGAATGTCCACGTTGGTGTACACGTCCTGAACGTCGTCGCTGTCCTCGAGCGCGTCGACCAGCCTCAGCACCTTGCGGGCCCCGTCGAGGTCCACCGGCACGGTGACCGATGGCTGGAAACTGGCGTCGGCCGATTCATAGTCGATTCCGGCGTCCTGCAGGGCGGTGCGCACAGCGATCAGATCAGTGGGCTCGCAGATCACCTCGAAGCTGTCGCCGAGGTCATTGACCTCCTCAGCCCCGGCGTCGAGCACTGCCAGCAGCACATCGTCCTCGGACAAGTCATTCTTCTCCAGAACGACCACGCCCTTGCGGGCGAAGAGGTAGGCCACAGAGCCCGGATCCGCCATGTTGCCACCGTTGCGGGTCATCGCGACGCGGACCTCCCCGGCGGCCCGGTTGCGATTGTCGGTGAGGCACTCGATCAGCACCGCCACACCGTTGGGTCCGTAACCCTCATAGGTGATGTTCTGCCAGTCGGCGCCGCCGGCCTCTTCCCCGGCACCGCGCTTGCGGGCACGTTCGATGTTGTCGTTCGGCACCGAGGACTTCTTGGCCTTGGCGATGGCGTCCCACAGCGTCGGGTTCCCGTCCGGATCTCCGCCCCCCGTGCGGGCTGCAACCTCGATGTTCTTGATCAGCTTCGCGAACAGCTTGCCGCGCTTGGCGTCGACCACAGCCTTCTTGTGCTTGGTGGTAGCCCACTTGGAATGGCCGCTCATCGCCGATGACCTCTCTCTTGCTTCGTGACCCGATGAGTTTACGTTGCCGTCCGGGCGGCGGCGGTTAGCGGCTGCCGCTGACCAGGTCGACGAAAAGCTTGTGCACCCGACGATCGCCGGTGACCTCGGGGTGAAAGGCTGTGGCCAACACCCGGCCCTGAAGGACAGCGACGATGTGCTCACCGGCCCGGGCCAGCACCTCGACATCCGGACCGACGCGCTCCACCCAGGGGGCTCGGATGAATACCGCATGCGCCGGAGAGTCGAGTCCGCGGAAAACGATGTCCTCCTCGAAGGAATCCACCTGCCGCCCAAAGGCGTTGCGGCGCACGGTCATATCGATCGCACCCAGTGGAGACGCCTCCCGGCCCGGTTCACCGGCATCGAGGATCTCGCTGGCCAGCAGGATCATTCCCGCGCAGGAGCCATAGGCCGGCATTCCGTCAGCCAGACGGCTCCGTAGCGGCGCCAGCAAGCCGAACTCGCGCAGCAATAGGCTCATCGTTGTGGACTCCCCGCCCGGGATGACCAGGGCGTCGACGGCGTCGAGTTCCGACCGCCGACGAACGGTCGAGACGGTCGCCCCCGCTTCTCGCAGTGCGGCAAGGTGTTCGCGGGTGTCGCCCTGCAGGGCTAGCACTCCTACGGCCGGACCGCTCACCGGGATTCGGCCGCAGGCGGGGTGTACCCACGTGTGTAGCGGGTCAGCCCTTCCTGCATCACCGCGGCCACCATGTCGCCACGACGGTTGAAGATCTTGCCCTGGGTCAGCGAACGCCCGCCGCACGACGACGGCGAGGATTGGTCGTAGAGGAGCCATTCGTCGGCCCGGAACGGGCGCATGAACCACATCGCGTGATCCAGCGAGGCCACCATCAGGTGAGGGCGCTCCTCGGCGTGGGTGACCTGCGCCGAGCCCAGCAGGGTCAGATCACTCATGTAGGCCAGGGCGCACAGATGCAGCAGTGGGTCGTCGGGCAACGGGTCCTTGTGACGAAACCACACCTGCTGCTGAGAAGCCTTGCCCGGCAGCAATGTCAGATCTTCACGCGGCACGAGTCGGACATCCCATTCGGCGAACTGCGCAAAGCCGCTGTCACCGAAAACACCTCCCCGAGAACGGAATTCCGGCAGATTGTCCGGCGGCGGGGCGGCTGGCATGACGTCTTGGTGCTCGATGCCGCGCTGCTGGACCTGAAACGACGCACCCATCGAGAAAATAGTCTCACCGTTCTGGACGGCGTCGACCCGTCGGGTGCAGAACGAGCCACCGTCGCGCGGCCTATTGACCAGGTAAACGGCCGGTTTGGTGGCGTCGCCGGGCCGCAGGAAGTAGCCGTGCAGCGAGTGCACGTGGTACTCGGGGTCGACGGTCCGGACCGCCGACACCAGGGCCTGACCGGCGATATGGCCGCCAAATGTCCTTGACAGGTAACCAGATTCGGGGTTGTAGACGGCGCCTCGGTAGATGTTGACCTCGAGTTGCTCCAGGTCGAGGATCTGCTCGATCGCCACGCGTCTGCTACCAGCCGCGTTCGGCGAGCCGGTGCGGCACCGGGATGTCGGCGACATTGATGCCCACCATTGCCTCGCCGAGACCCCGGGAAACCTTGGCCAAGACGTCGGGATCGTCGAAGAATGTGGTGGCTTTGACGATGGCCGCGGCTCGCTGCGCGGGGTCGCCGGACTTGAAGATGCCGGAGCCGACGAACACGCCGTCGGCGCCGAGTTGCATCATCATCGCCGCGTCGGCCGGGGTGGCGATGCCGCCGGCACAGAACATCGGCACCGGCAACCAGCCGGTCTCGGCGATCTCCTGGACGAGCGGCAGCGGCGCCTGGAGCCGCTTGGCCCAATC
>JAGQTS010000173.1 GCA_020438895.1 Mycobacterium sp. | reverse complement strand
TGGTCGAGTTCCTCCTGCAGCCGGCCCATCTCCTCCATGAGTTCATCGGAGTAATCGGTGGCCATCAACTCCGCGACCTCATTGAAGCGATCGAGCTTCACTTTGATCTCGCCGAGGCCCTCCTCGACGTTCTGACGAACCGTCTTCTCCTCGTTCAGGGGTGGCTCCTGGAGCAGGATGCCCACCGTCGCGCCAGGGGCCAGGAAAGCGTCGCCGTTATTCGGCTGATCCAAGCCGGCCATGATGCGCAGCACGCTGGACTTGCCGGCCCCGTTGGGGCCGACCACCCCGATCTTGGCGCCCGGCAGGAACGACAGCGTCACGTCGTCGAGAATGACCTTGTCGCCGTGAGCCTTGCGGACCTTGCGCATCGTGTAAATGAATTCCGCCACGGCGACCATCCTAGGTTGGCGGTCACGCCGGCCCGTCCCGGCGTGACCGCCACCAGCTCTACGCCGGTATGGCCAAATCCGCAGCGTCGACATCAGAGGCCGATTCCTCAGCCGGCTCGGCGTATTCGGCGGCGCGCTCCGTGGCTTCCCCGAGGCCGTCGGCGACCGGCTGTTTGGGTTGTTCGATCCGGATGATCACCCAGGACAGGTCTGGCCCGACCGCAGTGGCACGCATCTCCAGCGATGACCGTTTCACGCCCTCACGATCCTCGTAATCACTGGTGTGCACGGTGCCGGTGGCAATAATCGGAGCGCCCTTATACAGCGCCGCTCCCACGCCGGTCACCAGCCGCCCCCAGCAGTTGACGGTGACATACAGGCTATTGCCCGCTTCCCAGGAGCCCTCGGGAGTGCGTCGCCGGGAGTTCGCCGCCACCCGGAAGCTGATCACCTCCTGCCCCGCCACCACCCGCCGGCGCGGGTCGGTGATGATGCGGCCGACGACCGTCATGGATGTCTCGAACATGTGGTGTCCCTTCTGACGAGGTGTCTGACAACGTGCCGAACGCCGTGGTCGGCGCCTGCACCCACCAGTGGGCCCGATGGCACCGACGAAATCGGTCCAACGGCAGCGGCGCAGGACACGAGTTGTGGATGACCGCCGGGCTGGGGAATGGTCCAACTCCCGACGCCGTCACCTCGTGCTGGGACTGAAACCGACTCGGGTCACCCGCGGCATCGCAGGGATTCACCGCTCCGGGGAGGGAATGCTATGGCTGAGCGGCGTAATCGAAGTTGACGACATCCCCGTCGACGGTGGTGATGGTCACCAGGAAATCCTGGTCGCCGCTTGCGGTGGTGACCACGCACTCGACGGTGTTGCCGGCTTCGGCAACCACATCGTCGGCGCAGGTGACGCCTTCCGGCGGACCGGCGGCGTCAGCCGCCAATCTCTCCATCAGCATCCCCTCGACCTGCTGTTTGGTGGCAATGGGAGTCACGTCCAAGTCCATCGACAGCCCGCTGATCGCGTTGACGGTCACGACGCGCTTGGAGACGACGCCATTGACGTCCACGTCGCAGTGCGCGCTCGCACCGACCGAACCCGCCAGGCCATCGTCACAGGTGACGGCGGGCGTAGAAGCCAGCCCGGCCACCGCCTTCTGCAACTGTTCCTTGGTGAGCGCCGGCGAGATGTCGAAGTCGATGGTGCCGCCATCCACCTTCGTTGCCGTCAGAATCGCCTCGACGCTGTTGGTGTCGCTCAACACCACGTCGCAGGTTGCCGTCTTTCCCACTTCCCCGACCAGATCTTGTGTGCAAGTCACCGACTGAGGCGGATTTCCCGCCTGAGTCAACCTGTCGGTGAGGTCCTTCTGCAGGTCCGATGCGCTCGCCGACGGCGTGCTCTTGGTCTCCACCTTGACGGAGCCGGAACAGCCGGTCAGGCCGCCGCCGAGCAGACCGAACGCCGTGAGGGCTGCAGCGCCCGCGGCAATCCTGGTGGTGTTCATCGCTTTCCTTACGGTTGCCGGGTGCCGTTCCCCGGGTGAACAAATCCGACTAGCGAACCGGACGTTAACAACGGATCGACGGTTCGGCAGGGTTTCGGCAGGGGTATTGCCGCCTACCGCACGACTGGCGCTGCTCCGTTCTCGCGAAGCTGAGCCTCCCGGGCGTAGAACTGCCCAGTCGACACACGATGTACCAGATCCATGTCTGTCAGCACGGCGCGCAACTCCTGGACAAATGCCCGTCTCCGGTCCCTCAGATCGGGCGACGGCGTCAGCAATTTCTGGTCGGCGGCCACCTGGCGGGCGGTGGCGAAGAGCAGCGCCGAAACCGACTCGTTACTCCGCACCAACCCTTGCGCGGCGTACTGGCTACCCACTCCGAGGGCTCGCTGGGTCAGTTCCCTGTCATCGACGTCTACCGGCGCGTCGCAGAGCACGTCGGCCACGATCTCGTATGCCTCGAAGAACGGCCGAAGCATGGCGTTGGCCATCAGCGGCCGCTTGGCTCGCAGCAGAGATGCGACGGCCTCCGGCCCGGCGTCAAGCTGGGCCTCCCAGTTGTCATTCCACTCCAGCTCTTCGGCGATGTTCTTGCGGAAGGTGGCTGAATCGGCAAAGTAGAAGTCGAACTTCAGCAGCGAACGCAGCCGCATCGCCTGCGACCAGAAGGCCTCGATCCGCTCGCCCTCGGCGGCGCGGGCGGCGTGCAGAAGCGCCAACTCGACGATCGAGGTTTCCAGGAACGCATGGATGAGCGAGTTGCGGTAGAACGAGGCTTCCAGTTCCTGCTCAGGGCCAATTCGCCACACCGGCTCCCGGCCACCGTCGACCCGGGTGACCGGATGCCCGTTGGACAGCGCGTCCACCGCGGCCCGGACCCCGTCAGCGGAATGCAGTCGCAGTGCGCTGTTGGTCATCGGTGTCTTCTTGCGCTCCAGATAATCCAGCGAGTCCTGCAGGGTGTGGTGCAACTGGCGCAAGGTCAGCGCCCGGCCTCGGGTCGCCAGCAGCACTGCCGATACCAGGCTCGTGGCGTTGATCGGGGTCGCCCGCTGGATGCGCCATGCGACCTCGATGGCCATCTTCTGCATCGCGAGGCGTTTGGCCGCTTCGTCACCGGCGATCGGGCCACCCGGGTCACCGAGGTACTGCCGCATCGACACCGCCTCGGGGAAACGGACGTAAATCTTTCCGTAGTTACGCTCGCCCTGCGCCTTGATGAAGTTGAACAGCCACTCGGCGCCCTCGGGGATCTTCTCCCCGCCGCGGGCGTATGCCGCATACTCGGCGGTCTCGTGCAACTGGTCGAAACTGATCGAGGTCGGCTGCAGGAGAATATCCTCACTGCGGCCGTCCAGGTAGGCGTCGGCGACGTAGGACAGCAGGCCGAGCTTGGGCGGCAACATTTTTCCGGTTCGCGACCGGGTTCCTTCGATGGACCAACTCAGGTTGAACCGCTTGGAGACGATGTATCCGACGAACTGGCGCAGCACGTACTTGTACAGCGGGTCGTCGAGCTTACGGCGGAGGAAGATGACACCTGATCGACGCATCAACGGGCCCATGAACCCGAAGGACAGGTTGATACCGGCGAAGGTGTGCGCCGGGGGCAGCTTGTTCTCCTGCAACGCCACCGGGACGATGACGCCGTCGAGGTAGGACCGATGCGACCACAGAAACACCGCGGGATGGTCTTCCAGTCCCCGGCGCATGGCCTCGATCTGACCGGCGTCGTAGTCGATGCGGGGATCGAAACCCCGGCTGAAGATTGTGCGGCCCAGGTTGGGTATGAGATCGACCGAGAAACGGCTCCAGCCGGTCGCCAACTCATTGAGCATCTCTTCGGCTTTTTCCGGGCTGGCCCCGGGGATACCTTCCATACCGTTGATGAATCGGGTGGAGGCCATCAGTTCGTCGGTGATGAGCCGGGGCGACTTGTACGCCGGTCCGAGCAGACGCAGTTCGATGCGCTCGACAGCCAGCTCAGCACGGCGCAGCACGAACTTGGCGAAGTCCTGCGGGGTCGCGCCGACCGTGTTGTCCCGCCACTGCCGGCGCAGTTCACCGATCGTCGCGGGTTCACCGGCAACGATGCGCGCACGAGACGGGTCCTTGCGCAGAATCGTCCGCTGCAGAGCGCGCGGGGGCCGGTAGGTGTCGCGGCCCGAGATCAACCCGGCGAGCTTGACCCGAGTCGGAAGGCCCCCTGGAACCCAGAACACCCGAACCGGGATGACGGTGCGGTCCTCGTCGGCAGCGAGTTCTCCGACAAGTTGCTCGACCAGTTGCGGCGGCGGATCGTCGTGCGGTAGGCGCAACACCTCGACCCGGGTGCCCGGGTTGGCGTCGCGCTGGCTGCGCACCCAATCGTTGAGCAGGTCGAACTCCGCCTTGGACGACACCGACGCCAGGACCAAGGCGTCTTCCGTGGTGGAAAAATCGGTGAGGTAGTCGGTGACACTCATCGGCGCCCCTTCACTCGGGTGCTGGTCGACTTCGGATCGGCCGGTCCGGTCCGTTCCGTTCCGGTGCTATCCCCTGGCGCAGCGGCTTTCTTGACCGCCGCCTTCGTGGCGGCCGCTTCCTTCGCCGGCGCCTTCTTGGCCGGCGCCT
>JAGQTS010000172.1 GCA_020438895.1 Mycobacterium sp. | reverse complement strand
CCGGGGCGCTGCGCGGTGGCCGATGGCATGTTCTCCGCCATCGGCACCGTGGCGATGACGTCCAGCGGCAACTGCAATCGGGCGGCCAGCACGATGGTGGCGATGACCGCGGCGGCGCCGGCCATATCGGATGTCATGTGGTGCATGGACGCGGCCGGCTTGATCGAGATACCGCCGGTATCGAAGGTGATGCCCTTGCCGATCAGCGCGACGACGGGGGTGGATCCCTTGCGGCCCTTGGCGTGCTTCGCGCCGCGGTAGGTCAGCCGAACCAATCGCGGTGGATTCGCCGAGCCCTGTCCCACCCCGATGATGCCGCCGTACCCCGCCTTTGCCAACGCTTTCTCGTCCAGCACGTCCACCGTCAGACCCGCCGTGGTTCCCAAATCCTTTGCCCGCCTGGCAAATTCCTCGGGATGAAGGTGGCTGGGTGGAGTGTTCACCAGATCGCGGGTGGTGGCGACCGCCTCGGCGACCGCAACGGCGCGGGCAGCCCGCGTCTTGGCGCCTGTGGCCGTGCTCAGCGCGGTGATCGCCGTCAGCGCGGGCTCCTTCGGGGCGGTCTTGGGGCTGCGGAACGCGTGCATCTGGTAGCTGCCGAGGATCAGACCCTCGATGGCGGCCTCCAGGTGAAGCTCCGAGAGCGTGGTGATCACCGACTCCACCCCGTTGAGGCAGCGGGCGGCAACCCCGGCCGCGCGGCGGATGGACTCCGATGGCCATTCGTCACGGGCCGGACCCACACCGACGGCGAGCACACTGGCGACCGGCAGCGCGGGCACGTGCAGCCTGCTCACCTGCTCAGCGGTTCCCTTCGCGCCCACCGCGGCCAGCGCAACGTCGATGGCCTCGACCCACTCGGGTTCGAGGAAAGGTGCGGCGACGACGGTGGGGGCGCCCTCGTCACCGGCGACGACGGGCACGATCAGGACCGCCGCGGACGTCCTGCGTTTGGGCAGCGCCGTGGCGACGGTGACGGTGGGGGCCTGGTATCCGGGTTGGGTGCTCACCGAGCTGACACTAGTGCTCGCGGGTTTAGGGTTGGGCCTCGTGACTGGTGAATCGGAGCTGCTGCACGGGCCACTGGAAGGCCGCCACCGCGACCGAGGGGCCACGTTCGCGCCCTTCGGTGGCTGGCTGATGCCGGTGTCCTACGCCGGGACGGTCGGTGAACACACGGCCACCCGAGAGACGGTGGGTCTGTTCGACGTCAGCCACCTGGGCAAGGCCCTGGTGGCGGGAACCGGAGCCGCCGAATTCGTCAACTCCGCCCTGACCAACGATCTGCGGCGGATCGGTCCCGGCCAGGCTCAGTACACGCTGTGTTGCACGCCCGACGGGGGAGTGGTCGACGACCTGATCGCCTACTACGTCGGCGACGACGAGATCTTCCTTGTTCCCAACGCCGCGAACACCGCCGCGGTGGTTTCCGCACTCGCCGAGAATGCCCCCAGCAACATCGTGGTGACCGACCAGCATCGTTGCTTCGCGGTACTGGCTGTCCAGGGACCGCGCTCGGCCGAGGTGCTGTCCGCGGTGGGCCTGCCCACCGACATGGACTACATGAGTTTCCTCGACTCCACCTGCGCCGGCGTGCCGGTCCGGATCTGCCGCACCGGCTATACCGGCGAACACGGCTACGAACTGCTGCCTCCATGGGATGCCGCTCCGACGGTGTTCGACGCGCTGGTGGAGCAGGTGGAGGCGCTCGGTGGACAGTTGGCGGGTTTGGGCGCGCGGGATACCTTGCGCACCGAGATGGGCTACCCGTTGCACGGACATGAACTGTCCCTGGACATCTCGCCGCTGCAGGCCCGTTGCGGCTGGGCCGTCGGGTTCGGCAAGGAGGCGTTCTGGGGCCGGGAGGCCCTGCTCGCCGAGAAACACGCCGGCCCGCGCCGGGTGCTGCGCGGGCTCCGGGCGGTGGGCCGCGGGGTGCCCAGGGCTGGGATGACGGTGGTGCGGGGATCCGATCCGGTTGGTGTGGTGACTTCCGGGACGTTCTCTCCGACGCTGAACACCGGTATCGCCCTGGCGCTGCTCGACACTGGCGCGGGGATAACCGACGGTGAACGGCTCGAGGTCGACGTACGCGGCCGCCGCCTGGAATGCGACGTGGTCAAGCCGCCGTTCGTCGAGGTCAAGACCCGCTAGCGTCGGTTATAGAATCACCGCATGCTCCACCCTCTGCCGACTTTCGCCGGGCCGCCCTTCGCCGTGCGGAACAGTGCGCATCCGGTCACCGACGAGCAGCGGGCTGCCATCCTGTCCGACCCCGGGTTCGGCCGCTATTACACCGACCACATGGTGTCGCTGCTCTACACCGACGAACGTGGCTGGCACGACGCGCAGGTCATGCCCTACGGCCCCATCGAGTTGGACCCGTCGGCGATCGTTCTGCACTACGCGCAGGAGATATTCGAGGGCCTCAAGGCCTACCGCTGGACCGATGGTTCCATCGTCTCCTTCCGCCCGCAGGCCAACGCTGCGCGACTGCGGGCATCCGCCCGTCGGCTGGCCATTCCGGAACTGCCCGACGAGATCTTCATCGAGTCGCTGCGCCAACTGATCGCCGTGGACCACGAGTGGGTGCCGGCCGCGGGCGGGGAACAGTCGCTCTACCTGCGCCCGTTCGTCATCGCCACCGAGCCGGGCCTGGGCGTCCGTCCCTCCTCTCAGTACCGCTACCTGGTGATCGCCTCGCCGGCTGGCGCCTACTTCACCGGCGGGATCACACCGGTCAGCGTGTGGCTCTCCACCGAGTACGTCCGTGCCAGTCCCGGAGGGACGGGCGCGGCCAAGTTCGGCGGAAACTACGCCGCCTCACTGCTGGCGCAGGCCGAGGCCGCCGGCCACGGTTGCGACCAGGTGGTGTGGCTCGATGCCATCGAGCGACGCTACGTCGAGGAGATGGGCGGGATGAACCTGTTCTTCGTTTTCGGCAGCGGAGGTTCAGCGCGCCTGGTCACGCCGGAGTTGAGTGGTTCGTTGCTGCCGGGCATCACCCGCGATTCGTTGCTGCAGCTGGCCGGTGACGCCGGTTTCGCCGTCGAGGAGCGCAAGATCGACGTCGAGGAATGGCGAAAAGGGGTGGCCGCGGGGGAGATCACCGAGGTGTTCGCCTGCGGTACTGCCGCCGTCATCACACCAGTGGCGCACGTCAAGTACGGCGAGGGCGAATTCACCGTCGGTGACGGCACACCCGGTGAGGTGACCATGGCGCTGCGCGACACCCTCACCGGGATTCAACGCGGAACATTCGCCGACACGCACGGCTGGATGACCCGGCTCCGCTGAC
>JAGQTS010000171.1 GCA_020438895.1 Mycobacterium sp. | reverse complement strand
ATGCGGCCCTTGCCGGCCTTTCTCGGCGCGGTCCAGTGCGGTGAGTGCCTCGATCTCCTCGTCATTGATCTCGAAGTCGAAGATCTCGAAGTTCTCCCTCATCCGCTTGGGGTGCATCGACTTCGGGAACACCACGTCACCGCGTTCGACATGCCAGCGCAGTACCACCTGGGCCGGATGTGCCCCGGTGGCCCGGGAGACCCTCTGCACCACCGGGTCGGTCAAGACATCTCCGCGGGCGATCGGCGACCAGCCCTCGGTGATGATGTCGTGCTCGACGCCGTACGCGCGCACGGCGTCGTTGGTGAGGTAGGGGTGCACCTCGATCTGGTTGACCGCAGGGACGGTCCGCGTTTCCCGGGCCAGCTCCTGGAGGTGATGAATCTCGAAATTGGACACCCCGATGCTGCGGGCCCGGCCGTCGGACCTGAACTCCTCCAACGTCTTCCAGGTGGAGACGAAGTCTCCGTCATAGCGCGTCGGTAGCGGCCAGTGGATGAGGAACAGGTCAACGTAGTCGGTGCCGAGGGCGGACAGTGACTCGTCGAAGGCTCGGCGGGCGTCGTCGGGGCGGTGACTGTCATTGTTGAGTTTGGTGGTGATGAACATGTGGCCGCGGTCGATACCGGCGTCCCGGATGCCCTGACCTACCCCCTTCTCGTTGCAGTACATCTGGGCGGTGTCGATGTGCCGGTAGCCGATCTCCACCGCCGTCCGGACCACGCCTGCGGCCTCATCCGGGGGAACCTGATAGGTCCCGAATCCCAGTTGTGGAATCTGATGGCCGTCATTGAGGGTGATCAGCGGGACGCCGCCGACGGTGGTGCTCATCTATCTCTCCTCCTGTTGTTGAAGCACGTTCAGTAGTCGGCGGGCTGCGGCCACCCGCCGGGACGGCGCGCCGTCCAGGGCATTCAGCGCGCATTCCGGGTCGGCGGGAGGTCCGCGATGTCCGCAACCGCGTGGGCAGTCGGCCACCTTCGCTGCCAGGTCGGAGAACGAGGTGACGACATCGTCGGCGGCGATGTGGGCGAGCCCGAATGACCGCAGACCGGGGGTGTCGATCACCCACCCCCCGGCGGCCAGTGGCAACGCCACCGACTGAGTGGAAGTGTGACGACCCTTACCGACGCCCGATACATCCCCTGTGGCCCGATCTGCCTGTGGCACAAGGCGATTCACCAAGGTTGACTTGCCGACGCCGGAGTGGCCGAGCAGTACCGTGATATGGCCGTCGAGCAGTTCGTGCACCGGATGCAGCGGTTCGTCCCGTCCGGCGGTGACCACCGTCAGGTCCAGATCGGCGAACTGCTCGGCGAACGGTGCGGCCGGGGCGAGGTCGGTCTTGGTCAGGCACAGGATCGGCCGGAGTCCGCCGGTGTAGGCGGCGATGAGCGCCCGGTCCACCAACCCGGTGCGAGGCGGGGGATCTGCCAGGGCTACCACCACCATCATCTGATCGGCGTTGGCTACCACCACCCGTTCGGTCGGGTCGGTGTCGTCGGCCGTACGCCGCAGGACGCTGCGGCGCGGACGACGCCGGACGATCCGGGCCAGCGTGTCGGGCCGGCCGGAGAGGTCACCGACGACGTCGACCTCATCGCCGACGACGATCGGGGTGCGACCCAGTTCGCGTGCCCGCATGGCGGTCACCCGGCGGTGCGGATTATCGAGAACACAGCCCCACCGCCCCCGGTCCACCGTGACGACCATGGCCGACTCCGCGTCGGCATGCTGAGGTCGGGTCTTGGTGCGCGGACGGGAACCGCGGCGTCCGGCGCGGATGTGTACATCGGACTCGTCGTATTCGCGTGCGGTCACACCGACTCCAGCAGCGCCGCCCACAGGGCCGGGAACTCTGGCAGGGTCTTGGCGGTGGTGGCGATGTTTTCCACCACGACCCCGGGCACCTTCAGGCCGATGATGGCCCCGGCCATCGCCATCCGGTGGTCGGCGTAGGAGTGCCAGACGCCGCCGTGCAGTTGACCGGCGGTGATCACCAGGGCGTCGGGTTCCTCGACACAGTTCCCGCCGAGCCGGTTGATCTCGGTGCTCAGCGCCGACAGGCGGTCGGTCTCGTGCCCGCGCAGATGTGCGATTCCGCTGAGCCGCGACACCGAACCCGGCTCGGCCAGCGCGGCCAGCGCCGCCATCGATGGGGTCAGCTCGCCGACCTCGTTGAGATCCATGTCGAAGCCGCCAAAACCGGTGGCACCAGTCACCACGAGGCCGGAATCATCATGGGCGACAGCGCATCCCAGCAGTCGCAGAATGGCCAGGATGATCGGCGCGGGCTGCACGCTGAGGGTGGGCCAGCCGACGATGCGGACCCGTCCACCGGTGACCGCGGCAGCCGCGGCGAACGGGACTGCGTTGGACAGGTCCGGCTCGATCGCCCAACGGCGGGCCCCCGTCCGGCCGGGCGCCACCCGCCAGCGGTTCGGTGCGCTGTCGTCGACCTCGACCCCGGCCTCGGTGAGCATGGCCACCGTCATGGCGATGTGCGGGGCGGAAGGCACGGTGGACCCGGTGTGCTCGACCGTCAGCCCACCGGTGAACGCCGCCCCGCTGAGCAGCAGCCCGGAGACGAACTGTGAGGACGCCGAGGCATCGATGCGCACCGTGCCGCCGGCCACGGTGCCGTGGCCGTGCACGGTGAACGGCAGGCCTGACGTGGCTGAACCATGATGCACGCTGACGCCGAGGCTGCGCAGCCCGTCGATCAGCGGGGTGATTGGCCGGGCGCGGGCCTGCTCGTCGCCGTCGAACGTCACCGGGACGGAACCCAGCGCGGCCAGTGGCGGGAGGAAGCGCAGGACGGTGCCGGCCAGGCCGCAGTCGATGCGGACCTCGGTGTCGGCGGTCAGGCCGCTACCGACCTGTAGATCCGATGCGGCGCCGTCGATGGTGAAGCCGAGAGTTCGCAGCGCGCTGATCATCAGGTCGGTGTCGCGGCTGCGGAGTGCGCCGGTGAGGGTGGACCGGCCGCCTCCCTGCGCAGCGGCCAGTGCGGCCAGGATGAGCGCCCGATTGGTCATCGACTTCGAGCCCGGAACCGTCACCGTGCCATGGACCGGACCGGACGCGGTCGGGGCTGGCCAGAGGTTCACGGCTCCATCCTGCCCTGTTGAATCCTGACGGCCGGGGCAAGGGCGGTCACAATGGTCTGATGTGTGGCCGCTTCGCCATGACCATCGACCCTGCGCGGCTCGCCCTCGAACTCGACGCGGTCGACGAGACCGGTTCGAGCGGGGCGACTCCCGATACCTCGACCCCCAACTACGCCACCCCCAACTACAACGTGGCGCCGACTACCCCCATCGCCGCCGTCGTCGATCGGGAGGATCGTCGCCGGATCCGGCTGATGCGGTGGGGTCTACTGCCGGCATGGGCCAAACCCGGTCCCGACGGCGGACCGCCCACCCGGGGGCCGCAACTGATCAATGCCCGCGCCGAGACGGTCACCACGTCGCCGGCCTTCCGATCGTCGGCGGCCCGAAAGCGCTGCCTGATCCCGATGGACGGGTACTACGAGTGGCAGCCGAACTCCGAGGATCCCAAACGCGGGCGCAAGACACCGTTCTACTTCTACCGTCCCGACGGCAAGCCGCTGCTGGTGGCGGGTTTGTGGTCGGTGTGGCGGGCGGGATCAGATCGGGGCGGCGAGCCGCTGCTGACCTGCACGGTCGTCACCACCGACGCGACCGGAGGATTCGCCGGCGTGCACGACCGGATGCCGCTGGTGCTCGCCGAATCCGACTGGGACCGTTGGCTCGACCCGGAGGCCCCCGCTCCGCAGGATCTGCTGGCGAGCACTCCGGACACTGCGCCGATGGCGATGCGGAAGGTAGCGACGCTGGTCAACAACGTCGCGAACAACGGCCCCGAACTGATCGAACCGGCAGGGCCGGGCAACCAACCGGTCGGTCTGTTCTAAGCTCGAAGATATGACTGCGGTTCAGCCCCAGACCGATACCAGCACCGACTCCAGCACCGACGCCATCACCGTGCGCAACCCGGCCGACGGCAGCGTCGTCGGGTCGGTGCCCGTCGCCAGTCCCGAATCCGTCGCCGAGGCGGCGCGTCAACTACGCGCGGCGCAGGTCGAGTGGGAGGCGATCGGAGCCCGTGGCCGCAAGAAATGGATGATGCGCTGGCAGGAATGGGTGCTGGACAACACCGGTCATCTCACCGAGGTACTGATGTCGGAGACCGGCAAATCCCGTGGCGACGCCAGCGTCGAAGCGGTCGCGCTGGCCGACTCCATCAACTACTGGGCCGGCCACGCCGAGGAATTCCTCGCCGACCGGCACCCCGCCCCACACAGCCTGCTCTACCGGGTCAAGAAACTCACCACCGTCTACCGGCCCTATCCGCTGGTGGGGGTCATCGAGCCGTGGAACTTCCCGCTGGCAATGCTGGCCCTCGACGTGGTACCCGCGCTGGCCGCCGGCGCGGCGGTATTGCTCAAACCCTCTGAGGTGACGCCGCTTTCGGCGGTGGAGTTTGTGCGCGGCTGGAACGACGTGGGTGCGCCGCCGGTGCTGGCGCTGGCGGCCGGTTATGCCGCTACCGGCGCAGCGGTGATCAATGTCTCCGACTACGTGCATTTCACCGGGTCGTCGGCCACCGGCCGCAAGGTTGCGGTCGCCTGCGCGGAGCAACTCAAGCCGTTCAGTCTCGAACTCGGTGGCAAGGACCCGGCGATTGTGCTGGCCGATGCCGATGTCGAACGTGCCGCCAACGGCATCGCATGGGGCGGGATGTTCAACGCCGGGCAAGTCTGCGTCTCGGTGGAGCGTGTGTACGTCGAGGCGCCGGTGTACGACGAATTCGTCGCCCGGCTGACCGAGAATATTCACAAGCTGCAGCAGGGCAGCGAGTCCGGGCCGGGCATGACCTTCGATATCGGTGCGATGGCGACCGGGGCCCAGCGCGATATCGTCACCCGTCACGTCGAGGAAGCCACCGAAGCCGGAGCGCGGGTGTTGGCCGGCGGCAAACCGGTCGGGCGGGGCACGTTCTTCCAGCCGACCGTGCTGGCTGACGTCACCCCGGAGATGACCTGCATCGCCGAGGAAACCTTTGGCCCGACCCTGCCGGTGGTCAAGGTCGCCGACGAGGACGAGGCCGTGCGGTTGGCCAACGATTCCAGGTACGGCCTGTCGGCCACGGTGTGGACCGGCAGCAGTGCGCGTGGCGAGCGGATCGCTCGTCGGTTGGAGTGCGGCGCGGTGAATGTCAACGACGCGCTGACCAACGTGTTCTGCCCGGGTCTGCCCATGGGCGGCTGGAAGGAATCCGGTATCGGCTACCGGTCCGGCGGTGCGGCAGGCCTGATCAAGTTCTGCCGCCAACAGGCGATCACGGCTCCGCGCATCCCGACCCAGAAGTCGGAACTGCTCTGGTACTCGTCGTCGAAGCGGGAGGCCAAGCTGGCCCTGGCTGCCATGCGGGCCTTCGCCGGTCATGGTTTGCGCCGGTTCGGCATCGGCAAGGGCTGAGCAGATCCGGCCTGAAGCTTCACTCTCGCGGCTTTCGGAACCGGCGTACGGCCCTGTCCGGGTGATGGTAGGAGTTCACCCCGCCTTTGAGCGGTAACTGCGGTGGTGGCACCCACTCGGTAGTTCCATCGCGAAGTCTCCGGGTGGTCCATCCGCATCGTTCGACAAGACGGTTGTGCGGCCCGCAGGCCAGGGTCAGATCGTCGATGTCGGTGCCGCCGCCCTTGGCCCATCCCTTTCTCGCATGATGGGCTTGGCAGCCGTAGCCGGGTACCGTGCACCCTGGGAAGGTGCAACCGCGGTCGCGTTCCTGTAGGACGACGTGCTGGTCAGCGCTGGCTATCCGCTTGCTTCGTCCCAGCCACAGTTGGCGGCCGGAGGTGCCGTCGAACAGGGTCAGATAGTGGTAGGCATGGCTGCTCATCCTGATGACGTCGGTCATCGGCAATACGGTGCCGCCTGCGGTAACCGCGACGCCCGCCTTGTCTTGGAGATCTTGGAGGCTCGCCGAGACGATCACTGTGACCGGCAGCCCGCGATGGGTGCCTAGTTTCGGGTCGCCGAGCCGGCCCCGCACCAGCGCTGAGAGTGCGTCATGGTGTCGTTGGGCGTGGGTGCGCCGGTCGGTGTCGATTTGTTCCTGGCTGGGTTGATCGTCGACTGCCGGTCGCGGGTCGGCCGGATTGCACACTCCGGGGGCGGCGAACTTGGCGAACCACGCGTCCAACTCCGCCCGTAGCGCGGGGGTCGCCACCAGCCGACCCGTGCTCATTCCGCTGGCGTCCTGCCGACTCCAGGTGAACCCCCGCCGCGCTGCCCGCTCCGCGTCGCTGAAATCCCCGTCGGGATTGAGTGTCAATGCCAGCCGCTCTGCGAGCCGGGCAAGCTGATCTGGACGTAACTGCCGGGCATGGTCGGCGAGGAAAGCTTCGGCATCGTCCCGGTCGTCACGCGGCACCGCGACTGGGAGGTCGGCCAGGAACCGCTGGATGACCCGTACGTGCTCGACGTCGAGCGCACCGGCACGCCAGGCTTCGGCGGTCGCGGGGTGGCGGGGAGGTAGCGACTCACCGGTCAGCGTTGTCCGTCGCGCCAGCGGTTCCACCATGGCAGCCC
>JAGQTS010000013.1 GCA_020438895.1 Mycobacterium sp. | reverse complement strand
TGGGACTGCTTCGGCGGCCTGGTCGAGATGCCGGCCATGAGCCGTATCGCCGAACGCGGCGTCAAACTCACCCAGTTCCACACCACGGCCCTGTGCTCGCCGACCCGCGCATCCTTGCTGACCGGCCGCAATGCGACGACCGTCGGAATGGCCATGGTCGAAGAGTTCACCGAAGGATTTCCGGGTAACAACGGGCGAATCCCCGAGGACACCGCGCTGATCTCGGAAGTCCTGGCCGAACGCGGCTGGAACACCTACTGCCTGGGCAAGTGGCATCTCACTCCGCTGGAGGAGTCCAATCTCGCGTCCACCCGCCGGCACTGGCCGCTGTCGCGGGGATTCGAGCGGTTCTACGGATTCCTGGGCGGTGAGACCGACCAGTGGTATCCCGAACTCGTCCACGACAACCATCCCATCGAGGCGCCGGCCACCCCGGAGCAGGGCTACCATCTGTCGAAGGACCTGGCGGACAAAGCCATCGAGTTCATTCGCGATTCCACGCAGGCCGCGCCGGGCAAACCATGGTTCACCTACCTGTGCCCGGGAGCCGGCCACGCGCCGCACCACGTGTTCAAGGAATGGTCCGATCGCTACGCGGGCGTATTCGACATGGGGTACGAGCGCTACCGGGAGATCGTGCTGGAGAACCAGAAGAACCTCGGCATCGTGCCCGCCGGGACCGAGTTGTCACCGGTGAACCCCTATCTCGATGTCACCGGTCCCAACGGTGAGCCCTGGCCGCTGCAGGACACCGTACGGCCGTGGGACTCGCTGTCCGATGACGAGAAGCGGCTGTTCGCGCGGATGGCGGAAGTCTTCGCCGGGTTTCTGTCCTACACCGACGCCCAGATCGGGCGGGTCCTGGACTACCTCGAGGAATCCGGACAGCTGGACAACACCCTGATCGTGGTGATCGCCGACAACGGCGCCAGCGGTGAGGGCGGGCCCAACGGGTCGGTCAACGAGGCCAAGTTCTTCAACGGATACATCGACACCGTCGAGGACAGCATGCGGTTCTACGACGAGTTGGGTCTGCCCTCGACGTACAACCACTACCCGATCGGGTGGGCGATGGCGTTCAACACCCCGTACAAGCTCTACAAGCGTTACGCCTCCCACGAGGGCGGGATCGCCGACACCGCCATCGTCTCGTGGCCGAAGGGAATTTCCGCACACGGCGAGGTCCGGGACAGCTACATCAATGTCTGCGATATCACCCCGACGGTGTACGACCTTCTGGGCATCAATGCCCCCGCCTCCGTCAAGGGGATCGCGCAGAAGCCGCTCGACGGGGTGAGTTTCGCAGCGGCCCTTGCTGATCCGAAGGCTGATACCGGTAAGGACACCCAGTTCTACACCATGCTCGGCACCCGCGGGATCTGGCACAAGGGCTGGTTCGCGAACACGGTGCATGCCGCGTCCCCATCGGGGTGGTCGAACTTCGACAAGGATCGCTGGGAGCTGTTCCACATCGAGAACGACCGCAGCCAGTGCCACGACCTGGCGGCCGAGCACCCGGAGAGGCTGGCCGAGATGCAGTCGCTGTGGTTCGCCGAAGCCGAGAAGTACAACGGTCTGCCGCTGTCCGATCTGAGCGTCTTCGAGATGCTCGGGCGTCAGCGACCGACGGTAGGCGGCGATCGGACGAGCTACATCTACTACCCGCACACCGCTCCGGTGCCGGTGGGGGCGTGCGTCAACATCGCCGGGCGCTCGTTCTCGGTGTTGGCGAAGGTACGAGTCGACGACGCGGACGTTCGCGGGGTCGTGCTCAAACAAGGCGCCGGGCACGGCGGATACGTCTTGTTCGTCGAGGACGGCAAGCTGCAGTTCGTCTACAACTTCTTC
>JAGQTS010000170.1 GCA_020438895.1 Mycobacterium sp. | reverse complement strand
GGCGGTGGCCCGGCCGCCGGCCAGGTCGAGCAGTTGGGCGGCCACCGCGAGCAGCGGGTTGGTCTGCACCAGCGCCCGGTCGGCCAGTCGCACCCGTAATCGGTGGGCGGGGTGCGCGCCGGGCACCACCTCACCGAGTCCGAAATCCGCTCCGATCAACGGGGCGTAGGTCTCGATATCAGGGCACATGACCAGAACGTCCCGTGGTTCCAGGGTCGGGTCGTCGGCAAGCAGACCCAGCAGCACCTCGCGCAGCACATCGACCTGACGGGCCGCCCCGTGGCAACAGTGCACCTGAACCGACCGGTCGGAGGTATGCATCGAACGGCCCTGCGGGGCAGGGGAGTTCGCAGCGATATCGGACTGGAGCCATCCCAGGAGGGTGTCCGGCCTCGACGGACCCGGCAGCGCCTCGTCGGTGGCCACTGCAGCCGGCAGGCCGCGCTGCAGTTCCCGCACGTCGCGGCCGAGACTGGCCAGCGCCGGGTGGGCGGCCAGTCGGTGGCTCTGGTCTGTCTGGCGAGGGATAGTCCCGTGGCGGCCTTTCAGCGCCGCCCAGAGCGGAGCGCTCGGATGCGGTAACCACAGGTGGAGATCGTGGTGCACGGACAACGCCTCGAGTAGGTCGATGTCGGTGACGGCCAGCCGGGTGTGGCCGAACAGCGACAGCCGCCGCGGAAGTTCTGCGCCCGATTCCTGCAGCCGTGCAACGGTTGTGGCATGTCGAACATGGGGCGGGTCGATCCCCAGGAGCTCAACCAGTCGGCACCAGAGATACTGCTGCCAAACCAGGTCCGGGGGTGTCTGCCTGGTCTCTCCGGCCAGCCAGTCGGCCAGCAACTCCGGCCGCTGGCGGGCGTAAGAGGCGAACAATCCGGCCAGCCGCCGCGCTGTGGCGTACCGGCGCCCTTGGCGCAGGTGCTTCTCCTCACCGTCGGAGAAATGACCCAGATGGCGGGCCAGCACCTGGCAGCCCGGCGCGTCCAGGCTGGCGTCGATGACCTCCAGCAACGGCCAGGTGATGGCCTCCGGTGACCACGGGTCATCCTCCCGGGCGCCGCTGATCTCGCCGATGAGCGACGCCGGGGACCGAAACACCACGCCGGCGCACACCCCATCGGCACCGGAACCGCGGCCCAGCACGTGGGACAGCCGTTGGGACAACCACCGCTCCACACCGCGCGCGGGCACCACGACGAGATCCTCGGCGAACGGGTCATCGGGCGGTGTCGACAGCAGTCCCCCGAGGCCGTCCGCCAGAACATCGGTACGTTCCGCGCGGTGAATGTGAAAGGCCATCGGCGACCACGGTAGACCGGACCCCCGACAGGCCCGCACAACCGGCGGCCCAGTCCGGGCTCAGCCCACCAGTCGGGCGATCGAGTCGAGCGGAATCCGCAGCCAGCCAGGCCGGTGCCGGGCCTCGTAGACCGCTTCGTACACCGCCTTGTCCAGTTCGTAGGCGGCCAGCACCTCGGCTTGTGATCGCGGGTCCTCGCCGGACTCGGTGGCGTAGCCGGCGCAGAACGCCGCACTGTTGCGGTCCAACCACTCCCGGGCCCTCGCCGCCAGTTGCCGATCGCTGCCGGCATCCGCGCCGGAGCCGACCAGCGGGTAGTAGGCGGCATACGACAGCGACCGCAACATCCCGGCCACGTCACGTAACGGGCTGTCCGGCGCGCGGCGCCGCTCCAGCGGAGCGCCCGGTTCGCCTTCGAAGTCGATCACCAGCCAGGTGTCGGGGGTCCGAAGCACCTGACCGAGATGCAGATCGCCGTGGATGCGTTGCACCGAGAGCGCCCTCCCCTCCAGCGCCCGGAAGCGTTGGGCGATCGCATCCTGGTAGGTCGCCAATTCCGGCACCGCGGCCGCGGCCGCCGCCAGTCGGTCGAGCATCGCCGACACCGGAGCCACCTCGGCCGAGGTTCCCAGCGCCGCGGCAAGTGCGCGATGAACCGAAGCGACGGCCGCCCCCAGGCGGTGTGACTCACCGGCGAAGTCACCGCCGACCTCGTAGGCGTACAGGTCGCCCTCGGCGTAGAGGTCGCGCGTGCTGGCGGTCGCCATCTCCCAACCGTCAGCCGCGTTGGCCGCGTAGGTGGTCAGAACACCCAGCGGGCAGGGTCCGTCGGGCATATCGATGCCGAAGGTACCCAGCAGCGGGGGGACATGGGGGTTACCGGACCGGCCCAGCACCCGACTCAGTTCGATGTCCGGGTTGATCCCGCGGGCGACCCTGCGAAACACCTTGAGGATGGCTTGTTCGGCGAATACGACGCTGGTGTTGCTCTGCTCGGCTGCGATGACCCGCGGAGCGGGACGAACCGGCAGTTGCGCCCCCGGTTCGCGGGCGAACCTGATGTCGCCGACGGCCGCCGATTCATCGATCAGCGACAGCAGCAGCCGTGCCGAATCCGGTTGGTAGAGAGCGTCATAACCGGTGTGTCCGGCCACCGATCCGATGGTGGCGACCTTGAGGTAGTCCGGCGGCGGGGACGAATCCCACTGCACCATCACCTGATAGCACTCCGAGGTGCCGTTGGCATAGCCGACGTCGATGAGCACCAGATCCAGGTCGTCGCCGATCGGAACGGCGCGAAGCACCTCAGCGGCGTCCAGGACACGGTCCCGGCCTGCGTACCACCGTTGCGTGGGCAGCCACTCGCCCCACGGCAACGCGTTCACGGTGCTCATCAAGAACCTTCCGGTGCAGTCAGTTTGAACCAGTAGAAACCGTGACCGGGCAGGGTCAGCAGATACGGGAGCTGACCGATCCGCGGGAACGGCACATGCCCGGTGAGCTCGATCGGGGTGAAACCTGCCCAGCCCTGTAACTGCAACTCGATCGGCTGCGGGAAGCGGGAAAGGTTGTTGACGCACAAGACAGCCTCCCCGTCGGGGCCGTCGGCGAATTCACGGACATAGGCGAGCACCGACGGATTCGAGCCGCCCAGTTCCCGGAAGGCGCCCACGGCGAAGGCCTCATGGCGGCGGCGCACCGCCAGCATGGTCCGGGTCCAGTTGAGCAGCGACGTGGAGCTGTCCCGTTGGGCCTCGACGTTGACCGACTGATAACCGTAAACGGGGTCCTGATTGGGCGGTAGATATAGCCGGCCCGGGTTGGCGGTGGAGAAACCGGCGTTACGGTCCGGGGTCCACTGCATGGGAGTGCGCACCCCGTCGCGGTCACCTAACCAGATGATGTCGCCCATGCCGATCTCGTCACCGTAGTAGATGACGGGTGACCCGGGCAGCGACAGCAGCAGCGCGGTGAACAGTTCGATCTGATTGCGGTCGTTCTCCAGCAGCGGCGCCAGTCGGCGGCGGATCCCGACGTTGGCCTTCATCCGTGGATCCTTGGCGTATTCGGCGTACATGTAGTCACGCTCGTCATCGGTGACCATCTCGAGAGTCAACTCGTCGTGGTTGCGCAGGAAGATGCCCCACTGCGCCAACTCCGGAATCTCCGGAGTGTGCGCCAGGATCTCCGAGATCGGGAACCGTGATTCGCGGCGCACCGCCATGAAAATCCTTGGCATCAGCGGAAAGTGAAACGCCATGTGGCATTCGTCACCGCCGGTTGCGGGGTCGCCGAAGTACTCGACGACGTCTGCAGGCCACTGGTTGGCCTCGGCCAGCAGGACCCGGCCCGGGTATTCGTCGTCCACCACCGCGCGGCAGCGCTTGAGGAAAGCGTGTGTCTCGGGCAGGTTCTCGCAGTTGGTGCCCTCCCGTTCGAACAGGTAGGGCACCGCGTCCAGCCGGAAACCGTCAATGCCGAGGTCCAACCAGAATCGCAGGACGTCGATCATGGCCTCCTGCACGGCAGGGTTGTCGTAGTTGAGGTCGGGCTGGTGGGAGAAGAACCGGTGCCAGTAGAACTGGCGTCGTACCGGGTCGAAGGTCCAGTTCGAGTCCTCGGTGTCGACGAAGATGATCCGGGCATCGCGGTAGCGCTCGCTGGTGTCGCTCCAGACGTAGAAGTCGCCGTACGGACCGGCCGGATCGTTGCGCGATTCGATGAACCACTGGTGGGTGTCGGAGGTGTGGTTCATCACCAGGTCGGTGATGATCCGGATGCCACGGCGGTGTGCAGCATCCAGCAGGGCGACGAAATCCTCGACCGTGCCGAACTCCGGCAGCACCTTGTAGAAGTCCCGGATGTCGTAACCGCCGTCGCGCAGCGGTGAGTCGTAGAACGGAGGCAGCCAGAGGCAGTCCACCCCGAGCCACTGTAGGTAGTCGAGTTGGTCGATCAGGCCGCGCAGGTCGCCGGCGCCGTCGGCGTTGGAGTCGTAGAACGCCCGCACCAGGACCTCGTAGAAGACAGCGCGCTTGAACCAGGTCTGGTCGGCGGGCAGGCTGCGGGCGTGGGAGAAGTCGCCGGCCTGAGGGTGTTCGACGATCCGGCCGGCAGGCCCGGTTTCCACATGCGAGCCCTCGGCTCGATCGCTGCTCACGTCCATCGACGTTCTACTACCCCGCGATCACCGAATTGAATCCGCCGCGCGTGGGGGATATGGACGCGAATCCGGCTTTCGGCGTCCACAGCCCCCACGTTCGGCGATCATCAGCGGATCCGTAAGACCACCTTGCCGCGAGCGGTCCGGTTCTCCAGCGCGGCTACGGCGGCGACGGCCTGCTCGAACGGGTACACCTCGGGCTGCGGCGCCGACAGCCGGCCGGAGTTGAGCAACGCGGCCAGGCCATCCCACTGTTCGCGCAGCGAGCCCGGGTGGCTCAGCGTCCAGGCACCCCAGCCGACCCCGACGACGTCGATGTTGTTGAGCAGCAGCCGGTTGACCTTGACGGTGGGGATCTCCCCACCGGTGAACCCGACGACCAGCAGCCGTCCTGCCGGGGCGAGCGAACGCAGCGAATCCGTGAAGCGATCCCCGCCGACCGGGTCCAGGACGATGTCCACACCGCGACCACCGGTCAGCTCGGCGACGGCATCCTTGAAACCGTCGGCAAGTACGACGTCGGTCGCCCCGTTCGCGCGCGCAACCTCGGCCTTGTCCTCGGTGCTGACCACCGCGATCACCCGGGTGGCGCCCAGCGCGGGGGCCAGCCGCAGGGTGGAGGTGCCGATCCCGCCGGCCGCACCGTGCACCAGCACGGTCTCCCCCGGAGCCAACCGGCCCCGCACGGACAGCGCGAAGTACACCGTCAGGTCGTTGAACAGCAGTCCCGCACCGGCTTCGAAGCTCACCGATTCCGGCAGCGGGAACACCCGTTCGGCGTCGAGCACGGCCGTCTCGGCCATGGCTCCGCCGAGCATGGTCAGCCCCAGAACCCGGTCACCGGGACGCACCTGCGCATCCGCGGGTGCCGATCGGACTACCCCGGCCAGCTCGGCGCCCAAAGTGAACGGAAGCTCCGGCCGATACTGATAGCGCCCACGGGTCAGCAACGCATCGGGAAACGCCACACCAGCGGCGTGCACGTCGATGACGATCCCGTCGGAGCCGGTGGGTTCGTCGATCTCGGCCAATGCGAGCGACCCCGGCCCGTCCAGGGAAACGACCCTGACGGCCCGCATCAGGGCCGCTCGATGGACAACAGCGTCACCTGCAACTCACCACGCGGGGTCTGATAGGTGATGGTGTCGCCGGCCTCGTGCCCGTACAGGGCCAGGCCGAGCGGGCTATCGGCGGTGAGGGTGCTGTCCTCGGCGCCGGCCGGCGTCTCCTCGATGAAGTTGACCACCCGCATGTCCACCTCTTCGCCGTCGGAGAAACGCAGCTTGACGGCGGTTCCGTTCGGCAATTGACCCTCGACCGCGGGGTTCCCGCCGGCCAGCAGCCAGGTCACACGACCGATCTGCTCCTCGATCCCGCCGAGGTCCTCGGCACGCTGCAACGCTTCCGCCGCGTCGCCGCGGTCGCCGACGGTCTCGGCGTCGGACTGCAGGTCGGCTCGCAGCTGGTCGCGCCGGCGCTTGAGCTCGGCCAGCTCCGTCTCCAGGCGGGCGCGTTCCTGCTCAGCGAAGTTCGTGTCCTGACTCATGCGGGACAAGGTACCGTGCGGGCAAAACGGGGCGACAATGAACGCCCAAGCCCGCCCCCGCCGATGCGCTGTGCGTGGGTATCGTCGCGCTATGGCAACCCGTGATCACGGAGACCCGGGCGATGCGCCCAGCATCCCGCCGCCGCTGACCGAGATTGCCGACCCGACCCGGCCGACGGCCGCCGAGGAGGCGCGATCCATCGCCGCGTCGACCAACGTCGCAACCTTGGCCAGTCTCAGCACCGGGGGCGACCCCTGGGCATCGCTGGTCACCTACGGCCTGCTCGACGGCGCGCCGGTGCTGTGCGTGTCGCATCTGGCCGAGCACGGACGGAACCTTGCCGCCGACCCGCGGGCCAGCCTCTCGGTGGTAGCCGAAGGCGCCGGCGACGACCCGTTGGCCCATAGCCGAATCACCCTGGCCGGGGTGGTGCAGGCACCACGCGGTGACGAACTCGCGGCGGCCCGCGAGGCGCACGTGGCGGGCGTACCGGCGGCACGGTTCTATATCGACTACAGCGACTTCTCGCTGTGGGTGCTGCGGGTGCGGCGGGTGCGCTGGGTGGGTGGCTACGGTCGGATGGACTCCGCCGGAGCCGAGGACTACGCCGCCGCCGAAGCAGATCCCGTCCGACCGTACGCCGCGGGGGCCATCGAGCACCTCAACGCCGACCACCCCGACGCACTCGCCGACGCGGCCCGCGCACTCGGCGGCTACCCGGACGCCGTGGCCGCGGTGTGCACCGGGGTGGACCGCTACGGCCTCGACCTGAGAGTCGACACCCCGCGCGGGGTGGCTTACACCCGGACCGGCTTCGGTCGGCGGCTGAACTCGGTTGACGAATTACGTTCGGCGACTGTCGATCTCGTATATCGCGCGCGTCGCGGCGGTTAGCTGCGGAGCTCGTTTACGGCCTGGCGTGGCTGTGCGCGTAACCTTTCGGACATTACGCCGACACGAGGAGATAGACGCATGGCTGACACCGGCGAACGACAGGCTCTGGCCGAACTCGGCGAGGAACGGGGCTGGAAGCGACGGATCAGCGACGGCCGAGCGGACGCCTACACCAAGGGCACCGTCCGAATTCGGGTCGTCTGGCAGGGCGACGACGCGATCAGTGGGTCGACGTTGTTCCACGCCGACATGTACGAGTCCTACACGCGCGACGTGTCCACCGTCAGGGCCTGGTTCAAGCGGTAACCGGGTCGAGCACTTCCGCCAACCTCCGCAAAGCGGGCCGCGGGTCCCAGGCCGGGTTGCCGTCGCCGAGCACCTGCACCACCACATGATCGGCGCCCGCCTCGAGGTGGGCGGTGACCGAGGCCGCCGCCTGCTCCACCGGGCCCATGCCGACCATTCCGCGAGCCAACCGTTCCGAACCTCCCGGTACTAAATCGGATTCGTCGAATCCCTGCCGCACCCAGGAGTTGCGGTAATTCGGCAGTCCCGAATAGATCTGCAGGTGCTGGTGGGCGCGACGCAGTTGGTCCGCGTCGTCGACGGTGGATGTCTCGGCCACGACGACGGCCTGTTCGGAGACCACCCACTTGTCGGGGCCGAGGATTCCCCGGGTGACCGCGGTCTGCCCGGGGTTGACCAGGTACGGGTGCGCCCCGTCGGCGTGGGTTGCCGACAACTCGATCATCTTGGGGCCCAGCGCCGCGAGCAACCGGGTGGGTCGTCCGGCGTCCGGTTCGATCATGTCCGGCAGCGCGGCCATCCGGTCCAGGTAGGTGCGCATCGTGGCCAGTGGCTTGGCGTAGGTGCCGCCGAGCATGTTCTGCACCAGTGGGCCGTGGCTCACCCCGAGGCCCAGCACGAACCGGCCCGGATGCAACGCCGTGAGGGTGCGCCCGCCGCCCTCCATCGTTCCCGGCACCCGGGCGTGGATGTTGGCGATACCGGTGCCCACCACCAGGCGGCGGGTGGCGGCCAGGAACGCCGCCGACTCCACCAGACAGTCCTTGAGGCCCACCTCCGGAATGAACAGCGATCCGTATCCCAATTCCTCGATTTCCTGGGCCACCTCCGCGGCGGCTGCCATCGGCCAGGTGTCACTGGCCCACCAGACACCGATACGGCTCGGGAAGTCGATCCGGGCACGCGTCGCATCAGATTCAGCCATTGAAGGCCCCTCTGTGGTCGTCGGGGATTCGGTCGCCCTTCAGCATGGCGAGTCGGGTGCACGTCGGTGACGGCGGGGGTGGGGCGGCGGCGCTTTGGCAGACTGTCCACCATGGGTAGCGACGTCAGCTTCGACCTGTCCACCGTGTTCCGCACCACCGCCGAGACCATCCCCGATCAGGAGGTACTGATCTGGCGAGACCGCCGGTTGACGTACTCCGCGATGGACCGCCGGATCGACGGGGTCGCGCACTATCTGGTGTCGCAGGGCCTGGGCTGCCACACCGAGCGAGACCACCTCGCCGGCCACCAGTCCGGGCAGGACCACGTCGGGTTGTACCTGCGCAACGGCAACGAATACCTCGAGGCAATGATCGGCGCCTACCGCGCCCGGGTCGCGCCGTTCAACGTCAACTACCGCTACGTCGAAGAGGAGTTGCTCTACCTACTCGCCGACTCCGGCGCCCGGGCGCTGGTGTACGCCGCGGAGTTCGCCCCGCAGGTGCAGTCGATCCTGGGGCGTCTCCCCAACCTGAGGGTGCTCATCCAGGTGGCCGACGGGTCCGGCAACGACCTGCTGCCCGACGCGGTGGACTACGAATCCATCACCACCACAACAGAACCCGCCGGCGGAATGCCCACTCCGCGCGGGGACGACCTGTACATCCTCTACACCGGTGGCACCACCGGAATGCCCAAGGGCGTGCTGTGGCGACAGCACGACATCTTCATGTCCGCGATGGGCGGACGTCCGTTCCCCGCGGGTACCCCGTTGACGTCGTATCAGGATCTGGCCGCCCAGGTGAAGGCCAACGCCGGTATCCGGTCGCTGCTGCTGATCCCGCCACTGATGCACGGCGCCGCCCAGTGGGGTGCGTTCAACACGATCACCACCGGCGGCTGGTTGGCCATCCCCGACGATGTGGTGCGCTTCGACGCCGACGCCATCCTGCGCCTGGCCGAGCGTGAACGGGTGTTGAGCATCCCGGTGGTCGGCGATGCGATGGCCCGGCCCCTCGTCGACCGGATCGAGAGGGGCGATTACGACCTGTCCGGTCTGCTGGCCATGACCAACGGCGGTGCGCCACTGTCGCCGACGATCCGCGACCGGTTATTGGCCGCGCTACCCAACCTGATGATCCTCGACGCCGTCGGCGCTTCGGAGTCCGGAGCGCAGATGACGATGGTGGCCACCAAGGGCGCCCATACCCCTACGGCGACCTTCACCCCACTGGCCGACACCACCGTCGTCGCAACGGATTTCAGCCGCGTGCTAGCACAAGGCGATGGTGAGGGCTGGCTGGCGCGCCGGGAGTTCGTACCGCTGGGGTATCTGGGTGATGCGGAGAAGACGGCCCGCACCTTCCCGACCATCGACGGGGTGCGCTGGTCGATCCCGGGCGACAAGGCGAACTATCTCGCCGATGGGCAGATCGAGCTGCTGGGCAGGGACTCGGTGACCATCAACTCCGGTGGGGAGAAGATCTTCGCCGAGGAGGTCGAACGCGCCGTCGCCAGCCACCCCGCGGTGTACGACGTCGTGGTGACCGCCCGCCCCTCGGAACGGTGGGGCAACGAGGTCGTGGCGATCGTCGAGTTCGCCGAGAACCGAAGCGCCACAGACGCCGAACTCATCGAGGCCTGCCGGGCACACATCGCCGACTACAAGATTCCGAAGGCGTTCGTCCGCACCGCGAAGGTGGTGCGCTCACCGGCCGGCAAGGCGGACTACCGCTGGGCCAAGGAGATGGCGGCGTCCGGCGGTGCCGGATAGCTGGAATCCTGGAAGCGTCCGGCAGTGAACCCATGGGGTGACGAGGTCATCACCGACGAGTACGCCGGGCACCCCGGACTCGTCTTCCGGCCACGGCCCCGCACGTACGCCCAACTGTTCACCGGCGTGGAGCGCTGGTCGGCACGCACCTTCCTGGTGCACGGTGAGCGGCGGATCAGCTTCGGGGAGTTCTTCGCTGCTGTTCGTCGTGCGCGGGATCGGTTGATGCCCTTGGGAATCCGACCTGGTGATCGGATCGTGCTGCACGCCTACAACAGCCCGGACTGGGTACTGGCGATGTGGGCCATCTGGTCGGCCGGAGCTGTTCCGGTGCTCGGGAATCGCTGGTGGAGCTCCAAGGAGTCCGACTACTGCCTGCATCTGGTACAACCACGGGCCGTCGTCACCGACGGCGCCGGGTTGTTCACCCGCGGTGGCCCTCCGGTGCTGGAGATCGCATCCCTTACCGACTGTTTCGTCACCGCCCCATCAACCCTGCCCGATGTTCCCGGCCCCACCGGCGAGGAATCGCCAGCGGTCATCCTGTTCACGTCGGGTAGCACCGGAATGCCCAAAGCCGTCGAGTTGCCATTCCGCTCGATCGTGGCCAACCAGCAGAATGTGCTGGCCCGATCCCGGCAGCTGCCACCGCAGATTTCTGCGGACAGCCCACAGTCGGTGACCCTGGTCTCCACTCCGCTGTTTCATATCGGCGCGTTCGCCACGTTGATCACCCAGATCCTCACCGGCGGCCGAATCGTGTTCACCACGGGCCGGTTCGACCCCGCACAGGTGCTCGCACTGATCGAGACCGAACGGGTGGAGCGCTGGGGTGCGGTACCGACCATGGCGGCCCGACTGCTGGAGCACCCCGCCTTCGACGAGCGCGACCTGTCCAGCCTGCGTTCCTTCCCGCTCGGCGGATCGCCGGTACCGCCCGTTCTCCTGGAGCGTCTGGGCCGCCGGCTCCCCCGATTGCGGGGTCGCGGAATGGTCAACACGTGGGGAATGACCGAGGGCGGGGGTTTCTTCACCGTGGCCACCGGCCCGGACCTGAGCCGCCACCCCGACACCGTGGGGCGGCCGCTGCCGACCGTCGAAATCCGGATCGCCGACCCGGACCCTCGAGGTGTCGGCGAGGTGCTGGCGCGCAGCCCGGCCGTCATGCTCGGCTACGTCGGGGCCGACGATCAATCCGTCGATACCGAGGGCTGGCTACGCACCGGAGATCTCGGCCACGTGGACGCAGAGGGTTATCTGTTCATCGACGGGCGCAGCAAAGACATGGTGATTCGGGGCGGGGAAAACATCGCCTGCCCGCACGTCGAGTCCGCACTGATGCGCCACCCCGATGTGGTGGAAGCCGCTGTGCTGGGCCTGCCGCACCCTGACCTCGGTGAGGAACTCGCTGCCGTCGTGGTGCACCGACCGGACGGCCCGGTGCCCACCGAAGCGGAACTGTCCGAGCACATGGCCGGTGAGGTCGGCTACTTCGCCATCCCCACCCGGTGGATCATCGGCACCGAACCGCTACCCACCGTCGGCACGGAGAAGGTCGACAAGAGGAGCCTGGCAAGAAAATTCGGTTAGCGGGACGCAGTCCCCGGCATGTGGTCGTCATGACCGGCGGGCGAACTCCGGCGCTCGCTCCGGCCGGAATCCCACTCCGACGAGGTACGCCGGAATTGCCGACAGCCACGGCATCCGTTGCAGCGCAACGACGAGCGCCTTGGGCGGCGCCACCACGCCGCCCCGGAGGATCGGCACCACCAAGACCCGGTGCAGCAGTCGCTGCCAGCCTTGGGTCAGTGCTGCCGGCGGCAACCGACGCCGGCGCACCGCAGCCAGGTCGCGGTTGGCCACCTCCCTGCGACGCAGCGGATCGGCCAGGATCCCGGCGGCCCCCACCGCGTCCTGGACCGCGATGTTGATACCGACCCCACCGACCGGGGACATCGCGTGCGCGGCGTCGCCGATACACAGCAAACCGTCGGTGTGCCAGTGCTTTTTGAGCCGGTTGAGGCGGACATCAAGGAGTTTGACATCATCCCAGGAGTTCAGGTGTGTGGTGTCGACCTCCGGTGCCAGACTCGCGACGTGGGACTTGAATGCCTCCAAACCACGCCCCCGCAACTCCTTGTCACTGCCCTTGGGGATCAAATAGGCCATCTGGAAGTAACCCTCGCGGGGAAGCATGATCAACAGTCGGCCCTGCCCGAACCGGGGGAACAGCGAGTACTCGGAAGCGATATCGCGAGGCAACCGGAACCACCAGACGTCGAAAGGAACCGGCCACTCTCGCAACAGAAGTCCAGACGATGCGCGCACCACCGAGCCTCGACCGTCACAGGCGATGGTCAGATCGGCGCTCAGTTCGCCGGTCCCGTCCGGGGAGGTGTAGCGCACTCCCGTCGTGCGACCGCCCTCTCGGACCAGTCCGGTGACCTCATGCTGCATCAGCAATCTGAATGTCGGCTCTTTCGCGGCGGCTTCAGCCAGCAAGTTCAGCAGGTCCCACTGCGGAACCATCGCCACGTACGGATGCGGCTGGCGAAGCCGGCGGAAGTCGATCAGTGTCAGGCGACGACCATCGGACTCGAGGTCGGCGTGTTCGACCTTGCTCTGCGGAAGTGCATTGAACTCCCGCCAGAGCCCGAGGTCGTCGAGCAATCGCAATGTACTGGGATGCACTGTGTCACCACGGAAGTCACGCAGGAAGTCGGCGTGCTTCTCCAGCAGGGTGACTGTCACACCGGCCCTCGCGAGCAACAGCCCCAATACCATCCCCGCAGGGCCGCCGCCCACGATCGCGCACGTCGTGGCGCTGGACGGTGTCGCTGGTGATGTCATCTGACCTTCCTAGACCTCGATCCGGGCACCGATGATGACGGTACGCTCCGACGGCAAACCGAAGTGTCCGGGGGAGTCACCGGCGATGTGGGTGGTGGCGATGAAGAGTTTCTTCCGCCACAGCGCCATCGTCGGCTTCGGTCCGATGACGACGTCGACATTGGACAGGAAGTACGACGCGCTGCCGATGTCGATTCGGCCCTCAGTCTCCGACGGGTCGACGAGTCGCAGCGCAGCGGGCACATCGGGTCGCTCCATGTACCCGTACCGGGCGGACACGAACACAATCCCATCGGCGCGGGAACCCAGGTGGTCGACCGTGATTCGGTCATCGTCGGACACTCTGGGCACCGGAGGAGTGTCGATCGAGAGGATGATGATGTGTTCGTGCAGTACCGGGGTGTGACTGACGCCGGCCCGCAGCGACAACGGCGTGGTGGCAGATCCCCGGTTGAGGTACACCGCCGTACCGGGGATGCGCGGCAGCGGTGGGGTCCTCTCGGTGATGTCGCTGATGAACGTCCGCAACGGACCCTCCACCGCTTCGCGCTCCCGAGTCACCGCTTCGCGCCCGCGCCGCCAGGTGACCAGCACAGTGAAGGAGGTCAGCCCGATCAGCAACGGCAACCAGGCACCGTGCAGCAGTTTGGTCAGGTTGGCAGCGAGGAACAACAGGTCAACGGTGAGCAGCGCTCCGCCGCCGATGACCACCAATGGCAGCGGTGCCCGCCACCGGGTCCGGGCAATGTAGAGGAACAGCAACGTGGTGATGGTGATCGTTCCGGTGACGGCCATGCCGTAGGCGTATCCCAGTGCCGAGGAACTCTGGAAGGCGAACACCAGGACCAGCACCGCGACCCAGAGCATGCCGTTGATCCACGGGACGTAAATCTGACCGAATGACGACTCCGAGGTGTGTGACACCCGCATCCGGGGCAGGTAACCGATCTGGGCCGCCTGCGAGGCGACCGAGTAGGCGCCGGTGATCACCGATTGGGACGCGATCACCGTTGCCGCGGTGGACAGCACCACCATCGGAATGTGTGCCCACCCGGGCACCAAGAGGAAGAACGGCGCCTCCACCACGCTCTGGTCGACCAACAGCAGTGCACCCTGACCGAAGTAGTTGAGGACCAGTGCGGGAAGCACCAGGCTGAGCCACGCCCAGGTGATGGCCGCCCTGCCGAAGTGGCCCATGTCGGCGTAGAGCGCCTCCGCGCCGGTAACGGCCAGCACGACGGCGGCAAGGGCGAAGAAAGCGATGTGAAAGTGGCCGAAGACGAAGTCGAGGGCGTAGGTGGGTGACAACGCCCACAGGATCTCGGGATGACGGGCGATGCCACTCAAGCCGCACGCCCCGATGACCAGAAACCACACCATCATCACCGGTCCGAAGAACCTGCCCACCGCCGCGGTGCCGCGTTTCTGAACCAGGAACAACGCGCTGATGATCACCGCGGTAATCGGAACGACGAGTTCGGCCAGACCGGGATCGACGACCTTGAGACCTTCGACCGCCGACAGCACCGAGATCGCTGGGGTGATCATGCTGTCACCGAAAAACAGTGCAGCGCCGAGTATTCCGAGTGTGGAGAGCACCGCGACGGTCCGCGGACTCGACGCGCGGCCGAACCTGCGGACCAGGGTGATCAGCGCCATGACGCCGCCCTCGCCGTCGTTGTCGGCGCGCATGACCAGCATGACGTAGGTCAGTGTGACGATGGTCATCACCGACCAGAACACCAGCGACACCACGCCGTAGACGTTGGTCCTGGTGATCGGCACCGGATGGGGATCGCCCGGGTTGAACAGTGTCTGCAGGGTGTAGAGCGGACTGGTTCCGATGTCCCCGAATACCACCCCGAGGGCACCGACCGCCAAGCCCGCGCGAATGCGCTGCGCGGGCGTGTGGGTCGTCATCGCCGCATCTTCGGACACAGGAGGCCGATGGTATCCGCGGTGCGGACCGGCGGCGGCGATCCGGCGAATTCGCCCGACCGAGGCATTTCGAGGACCTACATTCGGATGAGGGTCGGGAGCAGGGAGGCGACGTTGCGCAGTATCCGATGTCTTGCCGTCGCCGGTCTTGCCGTGGCCGCGGCCGTCCCGTTGGCGGTCCTGTCGGCTTCCCCGGCTCATGCCGAGATGCGGATCGGTCATTACACCGCGACGGTTGAGGGCCGGTACGACTTCCACACCTGGATATTCACGTTCAGTTCCTGCGATCCGCCGGCGGGAATCGAACAGTGCGCGCTGGTATCGGCCAATCCGATGCCCATCGCGAAGGCCTTCCAGTGGTACGGCCGCGCCACGCAGGCCAACGGCGTGTATACGTTGGCCGTCGACGTGCCGGACGGCCTGCGCTGCGGCAACGTCTACTACGGACCCGTCATCCCCACCCACGACGTCTACACCTGGGACGCAGCGACACTGACCGGCACATTGGCCTCGACGTTCGATGTCGGCTGCGACAATGCGCCGGGCGGCACCTTCGTCTATCCGTTCAGCCTCGTGCGCTTCTAGGTGTCCGAATTGTCAGAGCGAGAATCGAGGCAGGGAGCTTCTAGCTCAAGAGGCTCACGATGCTCGCTGTGCGCCACATGATCAGCACGACGAACATCAGCAGCAACCCAACGCAACATCCTGACTGCACAATGTTCCGCTGCGCGCGCGGCGCGTAAACGAACGCCGCGCTGACCGCCGCACCAGTGATCAGTCCGCCGACATGTCCCTGCCAGCTGATGCCGGGCAGGGTGAAGGTGATCACCAGGTTGATCGCGATCAGCGAGACCAACCACTTCACATCGAGATTCAGCCTTCTTGCCGCCACCAGAGTGGCACCGAAAAGGCCGAAGATCGCACCGGATGCGCCGGCGGTCGCAGCGTTCAGTGGCGAGAACAGGTAGACGACCACCGAGCCCCCCAGTGCGCTCAGGAAGTAGAGCGCCCCGAAACGCAACCGGCCGAGGTGCTGTTCGAGGGGCGGCCCGAGGACATAGAGCGCCCACATGTTGAAGAGAATGTGCACGATTCCGTAATGCATGAAGGCCGACGAGAACAGCCGGTAGTACTCGCCGGCAGCGACAGCGGGGGGCCATAGCGCCAGCACCCGCGATAGGCCTGGCAATACCAACTGCAAGACGAAGGCCGCGACGTTGATCGCGATCAACGTGTACGAGACCATGGGCAAGCCGGTGCGCTGGGCTACGCCCAACGCCGTCACCGGCCTCCGGACGCTGGCCATAGCCTCATGCACGCAGTCCACACACTGATGACCCACCGCGGCATTGCGCATACATTCCGGACAGACCGGGCGCCCGCATCTGCTGCAGCCGACGAAGGCGGGCCGGTCGGGATGCCGATAACACGCAGGGGGTGCGGGATATTGCGGCGGCGGGTAGGGATAGCTCATAACGGCCCTGACGATACGCGCCACTAAGTTCGCTCCCGCGATTCAGGAGGTCTGGGACCCACTCGCGGCCCAGGGCGGGTGGCCGGCCCCGGATGAACGACGAAATCCATCGTCATATAAGTCCCTTCTGATCAATTTCGCAACCTTGCCCCTTCTGCCAAGTTGGGCAATGTGCTTCTGGCCTGGCCTTATGGGGATTTTTCAGGCCCCCTAGTCCAACAACGAAATCCGTAGTAGTTTGTCTGCGTAAGGTTCAGCGAACAGCCTCCCGGGGGTTCATCCTCGGGAATCGACAAATCGACGGAGACGTCATGTTCGTGGCCAGAATTCCCCAGCCCAATCCGGATAGGGCCCCGGAACAGGAACTGGTGCGCGTTCGCGAACTTGGACCCGCCACCGTACTGCTGACGGTCCTCGACGACATCGACGCCGCGGACGCGCCGACCATCTTCGATCGGATCGTTCATCTGATGACCGGCTACTCGCAACTGGTGCTCGACGTGTCACGGGTGAGCCTCTTTGGCACCGCCGGGCTCTCCATGCTGCGCCGTCTCGATCTGTTCTGCGCGCGAGCCGCGGCGGACTGGGTACTGGTCGTCGGGCCCGAGGTGACCCGCCTGCTGACAGTCTGCGAACCCGGACACAGTCTGCCCGTGGCCTCCAACATCGTCTCGGCCGCCGCTACCCTGGCACGCGGACCTCATCGGACCCCGCAGCTGAGCACACACCGCTGAGGGGCCCGCCTATACTCCCCGCCATGACGGCACCCGGTCGGCGGTTCAACGACGTCGTCACCCGATTCTGGAGCGTCGCCGCCCCGGTCTACGACCTCCCGGCGCTGCAGCGCTGGTTCTACCGACCGGTCCAGGATGAGGTGGTGGCCCAACTCAGAGCACATCAGTCCCGCCGGGTTGCCGATATCGCCTGCGGCACCGGGATACTCGCGACGCGCATCCACAACGAGTTGGACACCGACGAGGTATACGGAGTCGACATGTCCGACGGCATGCTGGCGCAAGCCCGGGCACGTTGTGGACGTGTTCGCTGGCTGAAGGCTCCTGCCGAACGTCTGCCCTTCGACGACGGCGCACTGGACGCCGTGGTGTCCACGACCGCATTCCACTTCTTCGACCAACCGGTGGCGATGCGGGAGTTCCACCGGGTTCTCGCACCGGGCGGGTTGGTCGCCGTCGGAACCATCAGCCCGCCGGACCTCCCGGTACTGCGACTGTTGCGCCTCGGCCCGAATGGAACCGCGCACACTCCGACCCCGGCCGAAGTGCTGACGTTGTTCACCGAAGCCGGTTTCCACGTCGTCGATCAGCACCGGACACACCGCCCGGCGTGGAGTCGACCCGTGTTCGACCTCATCACGGTGGGCAAGAAGGACTGACCCGGGCCATGACCGACGACGGCAGAATCCGCGTCCCCGTCGACCTGGATTCGGTCACCGTCGTCGGCGACGAACAACCCGGCACGGTGAATCGTGCCGCGCTCGATCGAATCTGGGCCGCAGCGCAACACTGGTATCGCGCGGGGATGCACCCGGCGATCCAACTGTGTCTGCGTCACAACGGGGTCGTCGTGCTCAACCGTGCGATCGGGCACGCTTGGGGCAACGGTCCCGATGACCCGCCCAGCGCCGAACGGGTACCGGTCACTCCAGAGACCCCGTTCTGCGTGTTCTCCGCCGCGAAGGCGATCACCACGACCGTCGTGCACATGCTGGTCGAACGCGGACAGTTCGCTCTCGATGATCGGGTGTGCGACTACCTTCCGGGGTACACCAGCCACGGCAAGCACCGCACCACCATCCGGCACGTCATGACGCACAGCGCCGGGGTGCCGTTCGCCACCGGTCCACGCCCCGACCTCAAGCGGATGAACGACAGCCGGTACGCCCGCGACAGGCTCGCCGAACTCCGACCGATCCATCGACCGGGCCTGATGCACATCTACCACGGCCTGACCTGGGGCCCGCTCATCCGTGAGATCGTCTCGGCGGCCACCGATCGCGATATCAGGGAGATCCTGGACACCGAGATTCTCGCCCCGTTGAACTTCCGGTGGACCAACTACGGGGTCGCCGAGGAAGACCTCCCCGCGGTTGCGCCCAGTCATGTGACCGGCGCACCGCTGCCCGCACCGGTGGCCGCGGCATTGCGCACCGCCCTGGGCGGATCCATGAGCCAGATCATCCGCTTCGCGAACACACCTCTGTTCCTCACCAGCGTGGTGCCCTCCTCGAGCACCGTGTCCACTGCCGAAGAACTGTCTCGGTTTGCCGAAATCTGGCGCCGCGGAGGTGAACTCGACGGTGTTCGGGTGCTGCGGGAGGACACCCTGCGCGCGGCGACGGCGCAGTGCCGACGGCTACGCCCGGACGTGGCCACCGGTCTCGCTCCCATGCGGTGGGGCACCGGATTCATGTTGGGCTCCAACCGCTTCGGCCCGTTCGGCCGGCACGCGCCCGCTGCCTTCGGGCACACCGGGTTGACCAACATCGCGGTGTGGGCCGATCCGCAGCGCGGCCTGGCAGCGGGCCTGATCAGCAGCGGCAAGCCCGGACGTCATCCCGAGGCCGGGCGATTCCGCGTTCTCATGGACACCATCACCGACGGGATCCCCCGGAGGTGAACGGCGTGAATTGTGGACCGGATCGCACGGCGATAGCGTGGAAGCATGGCTGACTCGCTCCTGCAGCAACAGCTCGATGAGGTGCGGACGCTTCTGGCACGAGCCCGGGAGTTGTTCGGGCCCAACCCCATTGCGCCACCCGAGACGATCACACCGAACTCCGGCGGCGACGCCTCAGACTAGGTGAGCCGATGCTCGGCGAGCGTGGCCTCGGCCCGATCGAGTTCCTCCGGCGTCGGGATGTCCTCGGACGGGCTGAAGCCCGCGTCGATGAGCTCGCGTCGGATCTCCATCACCGCACGCAAGTGCGATACCTCCGCGGCGAGCAACACACCGGCAGCCAGGACGCGGACATCGGCCGCCAGTGCCTCCTCGCCCAGAATCACGCTGTGCAGATAGCCGCCGTGGCACGAGCGGAACAGCAGATGACCACTGGGGTGGTAGGCGTCGAACCCTGCCTGCGGCTCACTCATCGGGCGCCCCCGCCGATGTCTCGCAGTCGTTGGGCCGCATCGGCGTCCTGTTCCTCCCAGGCCGCTGCGGCCTCGGTGAGCCGTCGCGCCAGTTCGCCATGCGCCGTGGCCTGCTGTTCGTAGCTTGCCCGACGTTCATCGAGCAGGGCCTGGCCGGCGTCCCGCAGGTCGGCAAAGACCGGGCCGAGGGAATTGAGGGTGGCCATGATCTGGGCGTTGCCCGTACCGATCGCCCTGAGCCGCTCGGCGGCGGCCCGGTGTTCATCGGCCGCGCGGTGCAGTTCGGCGGGAACCACAGTGAGTCGATCACCCATGAGCACTCTCCTATCGTTCAGAGTCGGCGATGCGGTCCGGCTGCGGCGGATGCTGCCACCCTATGAATCCGGGACGGGCCACGGTGTCGATCGGCTGGATCTGATCGTCCAGCAGCACCTTCCCGTTGCCCAATGCCAGTGCATGCCGGTCGTCGAACAATGCGACGTCCCCGGGGACCACATCTTCCGGAGCCAGCGGTGCGCTGACCGGCGTGCCGGGCCCGGGGATGGTGATGCCCTGGTGGTTGAACGCCTCGGCAATCGGGGTACCCGCCACCGCCGAAGCGATCACCCCGGCGAACGGCGGCAATGGCTCATCGGCGAGCGACCTGGCACGCTGTTCCTCGCTGTCGCCCGGCTCAGGAACCTCCTCGTCTGCGACGTCCGCGGCGTCGCCGGGAGGTTCGTCGGTCGGATCGGCGAGCCCGGCCAGGGCGGGCAACGAACCGAGACCGTCCCACGGCGAGATCCCCGACGGTCCTCCACCCAGAGACGGCAGGGCGGGTACCGACGGCAGTGTGGGCGCGACGGGGGCGGGTTGCCCGGCCAGCGGGGCGGCGGGTGATGGCGGTGTTCCCGTCGCGTCGCTGAGCGGTGCGAACGCCGGTTCCGGATCCGGAAACGGCAACGGCGACGGCAACGACGGCGGCAACGACGACGGCAATGGGCCGAAGTCGGACAGGCCGGGATCCAGTCCACTGTCGATGACCGCCGGGGAACTCGGGTCCGGCGGGGGCGCGGTGACACGGCCCGGCGAGGGTGACGGGAACATCGGGGACGACGGGGACGGCGGCGGGTTCCCCGATGTTTCGGCCGCGCTTCCGCCCGACCCCGCAGAGGCGTACAGCGAGGCCAGGGCGGCGGCGAGCGAAGCCTTGGAGGTGTCGTCGAGGTCGGCCTCCTCCACCACCGTTCGGATGTCCCCGAGTTTGTCGATGAGGTAGCGCTGGAACTCCCGGGCGCCGGCCGCGGTGTCCAGGGCGGTCCGCGTGGCTACCGCCGATTCGATCTCACGCTGCAGCGAGTCCAGCGCGCCGGCCCGGTCGCTGTGGGCGGTGTGGGCATTGAGGACCGCGGTGACAACCGCGAGATCGACCTGGGCCGTCACCGAGTTCTGCTGGGCGAGGGCGGCTTCGGCGGCGCGAATCGCCTCAGCGGCAGCCCCTTCGGAGCCGGGTCCGTCGGAGGCTGGCATCGACACGGCCACGACGGTATCGGCCCCTAGGAGTCCGGACAATTCACCCGGTACTCATCGACGAGTTCCTGCAGCACAACGGCTTTGGCCTCCGATTCGGCCCGTGCCGCGGCGACGATGTCGGCGATCTCCCGATTTCTGGCCACGAGGAGACGGCCGAAGTCACGTCCGGCCGCCGGGGTTGCCCTCGATCGGCTCGCGGCGGCGGCATCGATGTGCTCGCCGATGTCGGCAAGCCGCCGGCTGGCGTCGGTCGCAACGCGGTGGGCGGCACGAAGGACGTCGAGAAGCCGACGATCCGCCGCGGCGAGCCTGACGTCGGTGGCAGCCAGCGCGGCCCGGGCCTCCATCAACGGAATCTGAGCCTCTTCCGACATGGCTGCGACGGTACCGCTACAGCACTCGCCGGATCGCCACGTCGGCTCCTAGTGGGCTGATGCGCACCGACGCACCGGCGTGCGGGGCTTCGACCACCAGGTTCGGCCCGATCGCCAGTTGTACGTGCCCGGCATGCGGAAAGACCAAGTCGCCGGCACGTACCGCAGACCGGGGAACCGGCACCCCGTCATTGATCTGCTCGTAGGTGGTCCGGTGCAGATCAACGCCGGCCTGGGCGTAGGCCCATCTGACCAGCCCGGAACAGTCGAACTGGTGGGGTCCGGCGGCACCCCAGACATACGGGCAACCCAGCCTGCTCAGTGCTGCCCGCACCGCGGCCGTGACCCGCCGGTCCGGGGAGCCACCGCGACCCGCCCGTCGGCCGTAACCCAGCGCCAGCAATGCCGCGCGGTGGCGCCGAGCCCGCCGGCGCGCCTCGGCCACGTGCCGGCGCTGAGCCCGAAGCCGAGCGGCCCTGCGACGCAGCACTTCCCGGGCAGCGATCGGGTTGTTCGCCCAGCCCGGATCCGCGCGGGCGGCTGTGAGCACCGCGGCGGTGGCCGCCTTTGCCAGGCCGTGCTCTCGACTCGCCGCCGTCAGGATCCGGACCAGGTCGTCATCGGTACGTGCCGATGCCACCCATTGCGCCCACTGCTGCGCGGCCGCCCGGTGGTACGCCGCCGACATCGCGCCCTGCCGCCCAGGTGCGCCCACCTCAGCGCCCCCACGCCCTTCCACGAACAACGGCGCACCGGGACCACCGGTGAACAGCGCATGTGCGCGGGCCAGCAGTTCGATCTCACCGATCATCAATCGTCACCCTCGACGAAAGCGAGGACCCGGGGAACTGTGCCCGGCGGGATGACCCCTCGGTTGCGGATGTCCCAGATTTCCTCGACGCTGAGGCCGAGCATTGCCGCCACCACCGGTTCGGGCAGTCCCGATCGGGCACACGCCCGGTCGAAGCGGCTGCCGAGGCTCCCGTGCAACCGGTCGAGCAGCCCGGTCCGAATCTCCTCCAGCGCGCGGAGGTGCTCCCGTAACCGTCCGGCGGATTCGGCATGGGCATTGACCGCAACCCGCCAGGAGTTGGCGGCGAGCAGCTCGGCCTTCACACATTGTGTGATCACCGAACGAATATATGTCTCATATTCGTTTGATGCTTTCGGTGGCAGTCGGGCGATCAACGAGGTGAGTGATTCCAGGTGGGCTTCAGCGTGCGCCTCGAGGACATCGGCGTCACTGTGCCGGTTCACACGAGGGAACTCCCGTTCGGTGCCGACCGCCGCCTGAGTCGGGGGCGGGTTGAGCAGTCCGGCGAGTTCGGCACCGGGGTCGTCGGCCTGCAGCAGCCTCTGGTAGGTGCCGGGCGGCAGGCCGAGACCATTTTCTACCTTCTGCACTGTGCCCTTGTGCGGCTTTCGGGCACCGCGTTCCAGGTAGCTCAGGCCCATGATGCTCACCCCGGTGGCTGCGGCGAGGTCCGCCAGGGACCAGTCCCGGGATTCCCGGAGCGCCCGGATGGCCGCGCCGGCCGCCGCACGGCTCACCGTCCAGTCCCGGGCATAGGGCGATCGTACACATTCGCTCAGTCAATATAGGTTTCTATCGCTGTTTAACTTGCGACTGATCTTTGTTGTATATACGGTTTTGTCGACGGAATTGATGATCTTCAGGAGGATCGCATGCAGCACCGCCCATGCACGACGGAGCCCGAACTCTGGTTCGGCTACGCCGACGACGACGCCAGCGACGGCGCCACCAAAGCCCGGGTGTACGAGCAGTCCGCCGCCCGCGCCCGAACGATCTGCCTGCGCCGCTGCCCGCTGGCCGGTCAACGAGAATGCGCCCGCCAAGCCGTCGAGGCCGGCGAGGAGTACGGCGTCTGGGCCGGCATCAAGTTGCCCGGCGGCCAGTACCGAAAGCGACATCACCTGGCCGAAGCGCGCGCCGTGCTGCGCCGAATCGCCGATGGGCTGGTCAACCCCCGCGAACTGCCCGAGAGTGTCGAACTGCTCTCCCGGGCCGAGACCGTTCCGGTGCCGCAGGTCACCGTCGTGCACATGCCGGTCGGACGGCCGATGACCGCAGCGTGATGTCCGAGGAGCAGACTAGGGCGATGCGGGTGGTGTTGATCCTGACGCTGACGGCATTGGTGGCGCTGATCCTCGCGCTGACCACCGGCAGCGCCTGGGCGGGTTTCGCGGTGATCGCCCTGGCGCTGGCCGGCATCGTGCTGTTGCTGCGGGACTGGCGCTCGGAGCGCACGAGAACCCCGCCGGACGCCGAATCGGGATCCGATACCGAGGGCGCCGGGTCGTCGGGAGCACCTCTTCGTCCCGACGACTTCTCTCCGGACATCTCGACCGACCCGTCGGGGCCGTCCTCGGATGCCCGGGCCGACTGATCCCAGCGCTCCCGCGGCACACGGCGGTGGCGGAGCGGGGTTGGCTATCCCAACGGCCGGTTCGGCCGCAGACCACGATAGATTCCCCGCCGGACGATCAGCGGCATCAGTACGGCATCGACCGCCCTGCGCGGGATCCGGTACGGCCGCCCGTTGGGGGTGAACACCTCCAACCCATCGGTTTGGACGCCGATCACCGATCCCCAGCGGTGTCGCGCCGGCCGGTAACTCCGTAGCCGCCGGTCCGCCAGTTCCGCCCGGATGTTGTGCGCCAGCAGACCGTCGGCGCGGTTACGGGCCGACGAGCGCAGCGGATCGGTTGCCGCGACATCACCGATCGCGAACACCCCGCGGTAACCGGGCACCCGCAGTTCGGCTGTCACGGTGACGTAGCCGTCTGCATCGAGCAACGAGGGCGGCAGCCACTCGGTGTTGGGGTGCACCCGGCCGATCGCCCACAACACCGCGTCGGCCTCGGCAACCGGCTGTCCCGGACCGAACGACACCGTTCCGGTGGTGATCGCGTCGGTACCGAAGCCGGCGGACAGCACCGCGCGGTGTCCTGGGTGTAAGCCCACCCCGAGTCGGTTCAGTCTGCGTCTCACGTGTTCCCAGGTGCGGGGGTGGTGTTCCAGGAGCGCCCGCTCCCGCGGGTAGTACAGGTCGACGCGCGTGCCCGGCCACTGCGCGGCGATGTTGGCCGCGGCGCTGACTGCCGCCGCGCCGCCGCCGATCACCGCGACCGATTGCGCCGCCGCCAACCGCCGGTGGTGCGCAGTCAGTTCCGCGGCGATCTCGGCGGCCGTCTGTAGATCCGGGCGCCGCCAGAATCCGTTGCGCACTCCGGTGGAGATGACCAGCGCGTCGAAGGTTTCCATTAGCTGTGCGCCGTCCGGCCGCTGGCCGTACACCGTGCGGGCCGCGAGGTCCAGACCCGTCAGTCGGGCCTGCACGGTCCGTACCCGGTCCAGTCGGCGATAGCGATCGAACGGCACCAGGTAGTCCCGGGCCCATTCCACCGGCCGGGTCAGCCGCGCGCCCAGTTCCTGACCGCTGACCAGGGCGGGTTTGGCGGAGACACCCACCACGTCGGCGAACCCGGCCAACCGGATCGCCGTGAGCAGTCCGGTGTCACCGAGACCGGCCACCACGACTCGCGGACGAGCACGATCGCCGATCACGCGTTGGCCGTGCGGGGAGGACGGGGCAACAACATGGGTACCCGATCGATGACGTCGGCGTACTGCGGCCGACGTTCCAGGCTGCGCTTCTCCATCATCGGGATGCTGGCGCCGAGGAACATCGCGACCATCACCGCCACTCCGGCGAACAGCCACCACCACTGCCCCGGCGCCGCGGCGATGCCGAACATCGCCAGCGACAGCCAAAACCCGATCTCGCCAAGGTAATTCGGGTGCCGTGACCAGGCCCACAGGCCACGATCCATTACCGAGCCCGGCTCCGTACCCGCCCGCCGGGCGGCGACGAAACGATGCATCTGGACGTCGGCGGCCAGTTCGAGGGTGACCGCGCCGAGACCTACTGCGAAAGCCGCCCACATCAACGCGATCACGCCGTCCCCCGGCCGGGTGGCAGCCAGGTAGACCGGAATCATGCCGGCGAACACCTGCAGGGTGGGGAACACGTGGATGGCCAGGAGGTCCACCGCAATAGCCCATCGCCCGGCCCCGTCACGCAGCAACGGGTACCGCCAGTCTTCATGATGCAGGCCGGCGAAGCCGTAGACCCAGTTCCCGGTCAGCCGCACCGACCAGTACCCGATGACGACGGCGATCAGCCAGCAACGCACCGCGCCGGGCCCGCTGAGACCGATCGGGCCCTGCCACCACCAGTACCCGAACAGCAGCGGCGGAATCACACTCCAGTAGGCGTCGTAGAAGCTGGAATTACCGAACGCGCGGCTGAAGGCGAACACCACGCCGGTGGCAACCAGGTCGGCGATCAGGGTGTCCAGCCACAGCCGGCCGCTGCGGGGTCCGGCCCAGAGCCAGCATGCCGCCGCTGCGACGGCGAGCACGTAGGCCGCCGCGACCACCGCCAGCGACCGGCCCTTGCCCACTGCGCCTCCCGCGTGATTGCCCATAAGTCCGGCTATCGCTGCAGGCTATCGTGATTTCATGACCATCGTCGATGCCGATCGCGTGACCGAATTGGCCCGGCAGGTCGTCGCTGAGCACGATCCCACTCAGGTGCCCGTCACCGAGTTCCTCGGCGCGTGCTACGACGCCGGACTGTCCTGGGTCCACTTTCCCGAGGGCCTCGGCGGGCTCGGGGCCTCCCGTGGCTTGCAGGCCGTCGCCGATCGGCTCCTGCAGGGTGCCGGCGGGCCGGTGCCGCTGGGCCTCAATCCGATGGGGTACGGGATGGCCGCACCGACGATCCGGGAGCACGCCCGCAGCGACGATCTCAAGAGGTTCTTTCTGCGGCCACTGGCCACCACCGAGGACATCTGGTGCCAGTTGTTCTCCGAGCCCGGAGCCGGATCGGATCTGGCCGGGCTGGCCACGTCGGCAACCCCGGACGGCGCTGAATGGATTGTCAACGGACAGAAGGTGTGGACCAGCCTGGCGCACAAGGCGCGCTGGGGGCTGCTGTTGGCCCGCACCGACCCGGACGCCCCCAAACACCGGGGGCTCACCTACTTCGTCCTGGACATGCATGATCCCGGGGTGGAATGCCGGCCGCTGCGACAGATGACGGGTCAGGCCGAGTTCAACGAGGTCTATATCACCGACGCGCGGATTCCCGACACCCACCGACTCGGAGCGGTGGGCGATGGGTGGCGGGTGGCGATGACGACCCTGATGAACGAGCGCAGCGCTCTGGGCGGCAGCGCCAACCGCCGCGGGTCGGGCACCATCGGCGAAGCCGTGGCGTTGTGGGCGTCCCGGCCCGATCTGCACACCCCGGTGCTCCGCGACCGGCTGACCCAGTTGTGGCTGCGCTCGGAGGCCCAGCGCCTCACCTCCGAACGGTCACGGGCGGCGGCGATGACGGGTGCCGCTGCCGGAGGTCCGGGCCCGGAAGCATCGATCGGCAAGCTGGTGGGCGCCGAACTCAACCAGGCGATCTACCAGTTCTGCATGGATCTCCTTGGGCCGGAGGGGATTCTGTACCACAGTTACGCGATGCACGGCGCCGACGAGAGCCAGGACTGGCGCGGCCCACTCCAGCAGCGTTACCTGCGCAGCCGGGCCAACACCATCGAGGGTGGAACCTCGGAGGTCATGCGCAACATCCTCGGTGAACGGGTGCTGGGGCTTCCCGGCGATCTGCGTGCCGACGCCGGCATGCCGTGGAAGGAG
>JAGQTS010000169.1 GCA_020438895.1 Mycobacterium sp. | reverse complement strand
GGCACGAAAAATCCGGGCTAGTGGGGCGGTTCACCCGAGGCGTTCGCCCGCCGGACATAGCCGTCCACCGATCCGGGGTCCCACAACCCACCAACCGGCGAACACAGCATGTCAACGCCACTCGGATGCCGTTTGTTACCAGATTCAGACGCCGGGTGCTTCGCGCGCAGCGAAACGGCGCGGATGACGCCCAGGTCAGGTGGCGGCGTGGAAGGCCTCGATGATGTCGGCGGGAATCCGGCCGCGGGTGGACACCTTGTGACCGTTGTTCCGGGCCCACTCCCTGATCGCCGCACTCTGCTCGCGGTCGATCACCGCGCGTCCCCGCCCGTTTGTCGCGGCGCCGGTTGGGCGGCCGCGGCGACGGCCGCCCACCCTGCGGCCCGCGTCAATCCAGGGTTTGAATTCGTCGCGCAACTTTTGGGCATTAGATGCGGAGAGGTCGATCTCGTAGCTCACCCCGTCAATCGAGAATTCGACCGTCTCATCCGCCGGTCCCGCGCCGTCAAAGTCGTCGACGAGCGTCACGGTCACTTTCTTGGCCATGCCAGCACTGGGCCTTTCTCTGCCGGAACTCCGGCAGATTTAGTATTTGTTTCCGTCAATGTGCCATAACCACAAGCCGACTTACAACAATTACCGCCTAAAAACGTTCAGCTGCCATACCGCCGAACGATCGGGAACAACACGGTCTCCCGAATCGACAGCCCGGTTAGCGCCATGAGGAGGCGGTCAATGCCCATTCCGGTGCCCGTCGTCGGCGGCATCGCATACTCCATCGCGGCCAGAAAGTCCTCGTCAAGGGCCATCGCCTCGTCATCACCAGCAGCCGCAAGCCGGGCCTGTGCCTCGAAACGCTCGCGTTGGACAACCGGATCGATCAGTTCGGAGTACCCGGTTGCCAACTCGATACCGCGCACATAGAGATCCCATTTTTCGGTCACCCCGGGAATGCTCCGATGCTGACGGGTCAACGGAGTGGTCTCGACGGGAAAATTCTTGACGAATACCGGCGACCACAATGTGTTGCCGACCGTGTGCTCCCAGAGTTCCTCGACAAGTTTGCCGTGCCCGTATCCGCGGCCGTCCGGAATCTCCACGCCTAGTCGCTCAGCAATTCCGAATAAGGTTCCCACGGGAGTTTCCGGGGTGATGTCCTCCCCCAAAGCCTGCGACAGCGAGGGGTACATCTCGATACACGGCCACTCGCCGTCGAGGTCGTAATCCGAACCGTCGGGCAACGCGATCTGACGGGTGCCAATCGCTTCGTCGGCGACCTCCTGGATCAGTTCCCTGGTGACGACCGCCGAATCGTCGTAGGTGCCCCAAGCCTGGTAAGTCTCGAGCATCGCGAACTCCGGCGAATGGGTGGAATCGGCCCCCTCGTTACGGAAGTTCCGGTTGAGTTCGAATACCTTCTCCAAGCCGCCGACCACACATCGCTTCAGAAACAGTTCCGGAGCGATACGCAGGTAGAGGTCGGTATCCAAGGCATTGGAATGGGTGACGAACGGCCTAGCCGCCGCACCCCCCGCCAACGTCTGCAACATCGGCGTCTCGACCTCCAGGAAGCCGCGGCGCTCCAGCCCGTTGCGGACGGCGCGAACGACGGCGATCCGCTGGCGCGCCACCTCGCGCGCCTGCGGGCGCACGATCAGGTCGACGTAGCGCTGGCGGACTCGGGACTCCTCGCTCATCTCCTTGTGCGCCACCGGCAGCGGGCGCAACGACTTGGCGGCCATCTGCCAGGAGTCCGCCAGCAGGGAGAGCTCCCCCCGCCGGGAACTGATGACCTCTCCGTGGACGAACACGATGTCGCCAAGGTCGACATCGGACTTCCACCTGTCGAGCTCCTCGGCACCGACCCCGGCCACGCTGATCATGGCCTGCAACTGAGTGCCGTCGCCTTCCTGCAAGGTGGCGAAACAGAGCTTGCCCGAGTTGCGGGAGAACACCACCCGGCCGGCGAGGCCGACCTCGGCACCGGTTGCCGTGTCCGGGGGCAGGTCGGGATAGGCGGCGCGAATCTCGGCCAGAGAGTGCGTCCTCGGCACCGCGACCGGGTACACCTCTACCCCCGAGTCGAGCATCCGCTGGCGCTTGGCCCGGCGAATCCGGAACTGCTCGGGAACGTCATCGCCGGCAGGGTCGCCGGTCGGGACCGTGACCTGCCGTGCGTCCGCATCACTCACGGCGAGCCAGCATAAAGGGCGGCCATCACCGGCTGGTCCTGAGACGTCCACGCTGGCCGTCCTGGTTGCGTTCATAGACCATCCGCAGACCGTCCAGCGTGAGGTGCCGATCGTAGTGGTCGACGGTGTGTAAATCGGGGAGCATGAGCGGCGCGCTGTGACCGGTCGCCACCACCGCAACACCGGGACCGGCGAATCCGTCAACATCCTGACGGATCCTGCTGACCAGACCATCGACCAGTCCCGCGAATCCGAACACCGCCCCGGACTGCATGCACTCCACGGTGTTCTTGCCCACTACCGAACGCGGTCGGGCGAGTTCTACCCGACGCAGAGCGGCCGAGCGGGCGGCTGCCGCATCCGAGGACACCTGAACACCGGGAGCAATTGCGCCACCAAGGAATTCGCCCTTGGCGGAGACCACATCGACGCAGATCGAGGAGCCGAAGTCCACCACAATGGCTGCGCTCTTGAACTTCGCATGTGCAGCGAGACAGTTCACAATGCGGTCGGCACCGACCTCCTTGGGATTGTCGACCAGTAGCGGGATGCCGGTGCGAACCCCGGGCTCGATGAGCACATGGGGGACGTCCGCCCAGTACTGGTCGAGCATGATCCGAACCTCGTAGAGCACCGACGGTACGGTTGACAGGCCGGTGACCCCGGTGAGGCGTTCGGAGTCGTCGCCGATCAGACCTTCGATGGTGAGAGCCAGTTCATCTGCCGTCACCTCGGGTTCGGTCCGGATTCGCCAGTGCTGTTCCACCACGGCGTGATCGCCGGACCCCGAGACCAACCCCACAACGGTATGGGTGTTGCGGACGTCAATAGCCAGCAGCACGGCTAGCGCAGCACTTTCGGCGCGCTCAAACCGGCGGCGGTGTCGGGAACGTGTGCGGGATCGCCACCGACATGGACCTGGTTGTTGGCCGAGTCGACGAATACCACCCGAGGACGATAACGGCGGGCCTCGGAATCATCCATCGACGCGTAAGCCATCACGATCACCAGATCGCCCGGATGCACGAGATGCGCTGCAGCGCCGTTGATTCCGATCACACCGCTACCACGCTCGCCGGTGATCGCGTAAGTCACGAGCCGGGCGCCGTTGTCGATGTCCACGATCGTGACCTGCTCACCCTCGATGAGGTCGGCGGCCTCCATCAGGTCAGCGTCGATTGTCACCGAGCCGACGTAGTGCAGGTCAGCCTGTGTCACAGTCGCCCGGTGAATCTTGGACTTCAGCATGGTTCGGAACATCAATTCCTCCAGTTCATTTCATGCTCACCCACATCGGGATCCGCCTCCCCACCGGGTAGTTCGATGGCGATGTTGTCCAAGAGGCGAGTCCGACCAAGTCGTCCCGCAACCAGCAACCGTGCCGGGCCGGAGTTCGGCGTGGGTTCAAGTCCCGGTCCGCGCAATTCCAGGTAGTCGACCGATATGGCGGGAACCTCCTCGAGTACCGCGCGGGCGGCATCCAGAACGGCCGCCGGCCCGGACGGGGCCGCGTAGACACCCGCGAGCAGGGCAGCGGACAGGGCGCCGGCCTGTTCGCGTTGCTCGGGGCTCAGGTATCGGTTGCGTGACGAGAGCGCCAACCCGTCGGATTCGCGCACGGTTGGCACACCGACGACACGCACGTCGAGGTCGAGATCGGCGACCATCTGCCGGATCAGCGTCAATTGCTGATAGTCCTTCTCCCCGAAAAATGCGCGATCGGGATGAACGATGTGAAGCAGTTTGAGCACCACGGTGAGCATGCCCGCGAAGTGGGTGGGACGGATAGCCCCTTCCAGTTCGGCCCCAAGGGGTCCGGGTTGCACTGTTGTCCGCGGACCGGCCGGGTACATGGTGTCCGGGGGTGGGGTGAAGACCACCTCAACCCCTTCGTCCGCGAGCATTCCCAGATCCGCCTCAAGAGTTCGGGGGTAGGAGGCGAGATCCTCACCCGCGCCGAACTGAAGCGGGTTGACGAAGATAGATACGACCACCACTGCGCCCGGGACCCGCTTCGCGGCACGCACCAGGGCCAGATGACCGTCATGCAGGGCACCCATGGTCGGTACCAACATCACCCGACGGCCGGTGTGACGCAAGGCCCTGCTGACGTCGGCAACCAACCGTGGGGCGGTATAGACGTTCAACTCGGCGGCACGGAATTGTGGCGTCCTGGCTGTCATTCGTGCGAACCTCCCGACCTCGACCAGTCGGTCAATACGTCGAACACGCCCCGAGGTGCCCGGGCGCGCTGCGCGGTCCGCAGCGAGTCGGCACAGTACGCCTGCGCCAAACGTGAGTCCAGCGTGTCGAGGGCCTCCAAGTGAGCGGCGACGGCAGCAGCGTCGCCACGGGCCACCGGGCCGGTCAGCGCCGCCTGACCTCGATTCAAGGTGTTTTCCAACGCGGCCCTGGCCAGGGGGGCGATGACCCGTTCGGCCAGGCCGCCCGGCGTATCACCGACAATCTCCTGACCGAGAAGCTCATCGCCGGCCAGCGCACGCCGAAGCGCTGAGACGGAGTCGGCAATCAGGGTAACGACGTGGTTACTGCCGTGAGCGAGGGCGGCGTGGTAGAGAGTTCGGGACTCCTCGCGGACGCGAAAGGGTTCACCCCCCATCTCCAGCACCAGAGATTGGGCGATCGCATAGCCGGTGTCGTCTGCCGCCGTCACCGCGAAACAGGCTTCGGTCAAGCGGGCCAGATCCTCGTCACCACCGGTGAAGGTCATCGCAGGATGAACAGCCACAGGAATACAGTCCTGCGCCGCGAGAGGGGCAAGGATGCCGACACCGTTGGCACCCGAGGTGTGCGCGACGATCGTTCCCGGCCGTACCGCGCCGGTGGCGGCAAGTCCGGCGACCAGCCCGGCAAGTTCGGAATCGGGAACAGTGAGCAACAGCAGCTCAGCGGAGTCCGCGACGTCAGGCACCGGCAGCACCCGGGTGTCCGGTAACCGACGTTCGACGAGCCGCCGCGACGCGGCCGAAATGGCACTACAGGCGACAACGACGTGCTCAGCGCGTTCCAGTGCCGCACCCAGAGCGGTGCCCACTCGGCCGCCGGAGACGATGCCGACTTTCAATCGCGCCGGACGCAAGCCGTTGGGGGTCCCCACCTCGACGACCTCGCTGACTTATCGGGTAGTTCCAGTCCCGCGCCGCGGGTACCGGACGACGCGGCCGATTCTAGCTCCCCCTCAGTCCCCCCGGCGACGGCGTCCACCGCCACCGGAGTGGGTGCTCGTCGGGCCACCGCCACGAAGCCGGGCGACGAGGTCGGCCACCGGGGCGCCCCCGGCATGCTGGCCCTGAGAATCCTCGGCAGCGGCCTGCTCTGGTGGCGCAGGCGTCTCGGCATTGCGGTGCCTTCCCGCGGTCTCGACGTCATTGTCACCGGACGCTGCGTTCGCGTGCCGCCCGCCGGGCGAACGATGCTGAGCTTCCAGGTCGGGCTGGGCATGGATGTGGCCGGGCGGGGCTGGGGGAACCGAGCCGGACCGGACGGCGGAATCCGGTGTCTGCGGCGAACGGTTCTGGACGATCTGCTCCTCGAAGCCGCGATGCCGACCGGGACGGGTTCTGGTTTCCGGCGGGCGCCACGGGGTGGACGGGATGGGCGGAGGTGCAGCTGGTCGCGCGACCGGCGGCCGGGGCGGTACGGCATCCGTCGGCCTGGGTGGCGGCGGAGCACTGGGCCGGGGCCGCTGGGCGGGTGGTACCGGGGTGGGTCGGGGACCCGATCCGTACGCCTCCGCACGCCGATGTGAGCCGCGGTCTCGCTCCGGCGGCGACGCCTGGCGATGGTCGGCAAGCCCGGGCCGCTGCCGCCTGCCCGGCACGGTGGGCGGTCCGCTTACCGGCGGCGGCGTGGCGGGAGGCGGCGGCGTGGCGGGAGGCGGCGAGGCGGGCGCCAGCGGCTCCTCGGGAACATCGATGATCGAGCTGTCCGCATCCGCGGCGACCTCGGCCGTTACCCCAACCTGCAACGCTCCCGCGTGGGCGCCGAACTCCTCCGCCACCGGGGTGACCCGACTACTGTGCACCCGCCCCGGGGTAGGCGGCATGGCAATCGGCGCATCCATGACTCGCTCCGACCCCAGCGCGGGACGGTCACCGAAGTCGGTGCCCAGCAGAGCCTGCAGGTTGGCCCGCAATGTCGCCAGCTCGGCCCGTAGCGCCCCCATCTCGTCGGCGGCCTGTGCCCTCAACTCGACCGCCAGTTGCCGGCGAAGATGAGCTTCGACCGACAGTTCGTACTCACGGCGGGCGGAGATCTCGCGGTCGAGCTGCAGGTCGTAGACGAACTTCATGTCTCGCGCCTTCGCGGCGTCCAGTTGACTCTGACGTCGGTAGATGACCGACACGAACGCTGCCAGAACGGCCGCCCACAGTGACAGGATGACCGCCAGGCGCAGCAGTTCCACCCGGTTGGTGAAGACCAGGGTGGTGCTGGCCAAAATGGCCAGTACCAGCAACGCGGTGAGCAGGACCCAGCCCGGCCTGCCGCCGCCGCGCCGATTTTTGGCGCCGCGGGGCAGAACGGTCATGGGCCTGACTGTACCGTGCGCCCGACGGTTCGCCGGGACCGACAAGCTGGGTCAATTCGTCCGAAAGACGGCGGCGGCGAGGCTATTCCGCCGCTGCTGCGCTGTCACCTGCGGGGTCATCAGGGGACCGGCAACACAGCTGCAACCATTGCGCCGCCACGACGAGTGTCAGAGCGCATCCGGCTGCTATCACGGCTCCCGGCGTGTCAGCGGCGGCTACTCGCAATTCCGATCTGAGGGGCAGCACGTAGGCCAGCACGCCCACCCACCATCCCAAGGCCAGCGCCCCAACCCACGCCGAGGCTTTGGCGACCGCGACACTGCGCGCGACTGTCAGGGGGTGCAACCTGCCCCCGCCGACCCCGATCTGAGCGTCTCGGATACGGCGCCGCACCGACATCGCCCATCCGGCCTCGACGGCTGCGACCGCGAGCAGCGACAGACCGGTCCACAGCGTGATGGGCGGAAAGTACCGGTACGACAGCCGGGCGAACAGATAGGTCACTACCGCGGCAGTCAGCGCTGCCGCAGCGAGGTCCCGGGACCGGGTGATGCCCATCATCGTGGGCGGCTCCAACGCAGCTGGAGATCCGTCGCCCGGACGGAACGCCGTTCAGTCCCGTCAAGCTGCTCGAGCAGCTCGACGACCGGCCGCCGCTGGCCGTCGACGGTCAGTACGGCCGCAGGGTCGACAGCCAGCCAGGGAACCAACACAAAAGCGCGTCGGTGAGCCTGCGGGTGGGGAAGCACGAGTGTCGGCTCGAGGCTGCGAATCTCACGGCCCTCATCGGCGCAGGTGATGAGGTCCACGTCGAGGGTGCGAGGCCCCCACCGGATGCCCCGCACGCGGTCGTTCGCACTCTCCAACGCCTGTGCCCGGGCCAGCCAGGTGCGCGGTTCCACCCCGTCGTCCTCCGCGACCACAACGGCATTGAGGAATGCGTCCTGATCGACTCCGCCCCAGGGATCGCTCTCGAACACCGGTGACACCGCGCGTACGGAGCCACCCAATCCGTCGATGGCTGACTGCAGGCGCGCCAGCCGGTCGCCGAGGTTGGAGCCTAACGAAAGGACGACCGTGGTCACCGAATTCCTCCGGCTGCCCGCCTCATAGCAGGCCCCGAGCCGGGACGACGTGCCCGCGTCCGCCACGTCTGGACCGCCGGGCCACCACGGCGACGTCGCTGAAACTCAGCGGGATGGGCGCCTGGGGTTTGTGGACGACGACCTCCACGGCGTGCACCCTGGTGTCGGTCATCACATCCTCGGCAATCTCCGCAGCCACCGTCTCGATGAGGTTACGGGCCGGACCGGCGACGATGTCAGCCGCACGTTGGGCCAGCACCCCATAGTCGAGGGTGTCGGTGAGATCATCGCTGGTGGCGGCGGCGGCGAGGTCGATCCAGACAGTCACATCGATCACGAAATCCTGTCCATCGCGCCGTTCGTGATCGAAGACTCCGTGGTACCCGCGAACTGTGAGTCCCCGCAACTCGATTCGGTCAGCCATGTCCGTCCCTCCCGGCCTGCCAAGCCCCGATCACCTTCAGTGCGTCGACACTGGCGCGAACATCGTGGACCCGCACTCCCCAGGCGCCGTGCAGTGCGGCCAGAGCGGAAATCACCGCGGTGGCGATCTCTCTCCCGTCCGGCGGTCGGGGAGTCCCGTCGGCGGCGGCCAGCAGGGCCCCGAGGAAGCGCTTCCGGGAGGCGCCGACCAGAACCGGGATTCCGGTGTCGATGAACGTGGGGAGGGCATGCAGCAACGCCCAATTGTGTTGAGCTGTCTTAGCGAAACCCAGTCCGGGATCGATGATCAGGTTCTCCGGGTCGACCCCCGCCGACACCGCGGCGTCCACCCCGGCCAGCAACTCGTCACGAACATCGGCGACAACGTCAGGATAGTCCGGTGCATCATGCGGCTGGGCTGCCTGCACTGACCGCCAATGCATCAGCACCCAGCGCACGCCGGCCTCAGCGACCAGAGACACCATGGCGGGGTCCGCCCGACCACCGCTGACGTCGTTGATCACCGATGCGCCGTGCTCCAGTGCCGCACCCGCCACCGCTGCATGCATCGTGTCGATACTGACCGTTACGCCGTGTGCAGCAAGGTCTTTGATCACCGGTATGACTCGGGCCAACTCAACATCCGGATCGATACGAGCTGCCCCCGGTCGTGTGGACTCGCCGCCTACGTCGATGATGGACGCCCCCTCCGCGGCCAGTTCCAGCCCGCGCTGAACCGCGTGTGACGGGTCCAGATAGCGCCCACCATCGGAGAACGAGTCCTCGGTGACGTTGACCACTCCCATTACGTGCACGGCGGGCAGGAGCGCAGCAACCCGGGAATCGGTTTCAGCGGGCAGGAGCGCAGCGACTCGGGAATCGGTTTCAGCGGGCGGGAGCGCAGCGACTCGGGAATCGGTTTCAGCGGGCAGGAGCGCAGCGACCCGGGGATCAATCTCGCTCACTTCCGCAGGATGAGTTCCAAGGCCTCGGCCCTGGACGTGCTGTTCGTCTTGAACAGTCCGCGAACCGCGGAGGTGGTGGTCACCGCGCCTGGCTTACGAACCCCGCGCATCGCCATGCACAGGTGCTCAGCCTCGACCACGACGATGACGCCACGGGGTTTCAACTTGCGCATCACCGCATCGGCCACCTGGGCGGTCAGGCGTTCCTGCACCTGTGGACGCTTCGCATACAGATCGACGACCCGAGCCAGTTTGGACAGTCCGGTTACCCGACCGTCCTCCCCGGGAATGTAACCGACATGTGCCATCCCGTGAAAAGCCACGAGGTGGTGCTCACAGGTGGAGTACATCGGAATCTGCTTGACCAGAACGAGTTCGCTGTGCCCCTCGTCGAAAGTGGTGTCGAGCACCGTATCGGGGTCGGTGTAGAGCCCGGCAAACATTTCCCGGAATGCACGGGCGACCCGCGCGGGAGTGGCCTTCAACCCGTCCCGATCAGGGTCCTCACCGACCGCCAGGAGGAGTTCACGAACCGCCGCCTCGGCCCGCGCCTGGTCGAACTCCGGGATGTCGAACGTGACCGAATCAGACTCGGGCATGAGGGCTCCGTCAGGGTGGGTGGACGTAGACGAGACGTTACTGCCCGGCGTGGTGCCGGCCAGCCTCCTCGACCGGGTCATCCCCGGCCGGTGACGAGCTCCCGCCCGGAGCATGGCCCTGTTGTGCGGGCGGGTAATGCTGGCCTGGTTGGTACTGGCCCGGCTGCTGCTGGCCCGGTTGGGGGGCAGCCCACCCGGGTGGCGGCGGGTACCAGTAGCCCGGCTGCTGCGGCGGTGGCGGCCAGCCGGGCGCGCGCCATCCGGCCGGTGCGCCGTAATCGGGTTGCGTGGGACCGTTGGGAGGCTGCTGCGCGGCGTGCGCGCCGTTACCGTTGCCGGCCCCCGACTGCTGACCGTGGTGCTGGGCTTGCTGCGCCGCAGCAGCGGCGGTCGCCTGGGCGATTGCCTTCTTGAACGCGGGTTCGGGCATCGGCTTGGGCCACGGTTCGCCTCGTTCGATCGCCAGCTCACCCGGGGTTTTGATCGGCGGCTTGTCCGACGGGATTCGACCACCGAAGTCGTCGAACACCGTCAGCCGCGGCCGCTTCTGTACGTTGGCGAAAATCGCCTGCAACTCCGCGCGGTGCAGGGTTTCCTTTTCCAACAGCTCACCGGCCAGCACGTCGAGAACGTCGCGGTATTCGGTGAGGATGGCCCACGCTTCGGTGTGCGCAGCCTCGATCAGCTTGCGCACCTCGTCGTCGATATCGCGGGCGACCTCATGGCTGTAGTCAGCCTGGGTTCCCATGGTGCGGCCCAGGAAGGGATCACCGTGTTCGGTGCCATAACGGACCGCACCGAGTTTTGCACTCATGCCATACTCGGTCACCATCGCCCTGGCGATCTTGGTGGCCTGCTCGATGTCCGACACCGCCCCGGTGGTCGGCTCGCGGAACACCAGTTCCTCCGCGGCACGTCCTCCCATGGCAAAGACCAGCCGGGCAATCATCTCCGAACGAGTCATCAGGCCTTTGTCGTCCTCCGGCACGGAAACCGCATGCCCGCCGGTGCGACCACGGGCCAGGATCGTGACCTTGTAGATCGGCTCGATGTCGGGCATGGCCCACGCTGCCAGTGTGTGTCCACCTTCGTGGTAGGCGGTGATCTTCTTCTCGAGCTCGCTGATCACTCGACCCTTGCGACGGGGCCCGCCGATCACCCGGTCGACCGCCTCCTCCAGGGCGGCGCCGGTGATGATGGTGCCGTTCTCCCTGGCGGTGAGCAGTGCCGCCTCGTTGATCACGTTGGCCAGGTCGGCGCCGGACATTCCAACTGTGCGCTTGGCAAGCCCGTCGAGGTCGGCATCGGCGGCCAGCGGCTTGCCCTGGGAGTGCACCCGCAGTACCGCTTTCCGACCTGCCAGGTCGGGGCTGGACACCGGAATCTGGCGGTCGAACCGGCCCGGCCGCAGTAACGCCGGGTCCAGGATGTCCGGCCGGTTGGTGGCGGCGATCAGGATGACACCCTGACGGTCACCGAAGCCGTCCATCTCGACCAGCAACTGGTTGAGCGTCTGTTCACGTTCGTCGTGCCCGCCACCCAGACCGGCGCCGCGCTGGCGACCGACAGCGTCGATCTCGTCGACGAAGATGATGCATGGACTGTTCTGCTTGGCCTGCTCGAACAGATCCCGGACCCGGGAGGCACCGACACCGACGAACATCTCAACGAAGT
>JAGQTS010000168.1 GCA_020438895.1 Mycobacterium sp. | reverse complement strand
GCCTTCTTCGCTACGGCCTTCTTGGCCGTTCGTTTCGCCGCCTTCTTGACCGGGCCACGGGCCCGGCGGTCAGCCAGCAGCTCGGACGCCCGGCTGTCGGTGATCGAGAGGACGTCGTCACCCTTTCGGAGGCTGGCGTTGGTCTCACCGTCGGTCACGTACGGCCCGAACCGCCCGTCCTTGATGACCATCGGCTTGCCGCTGGCCTCGTCGGTACCCAATTCGCGCAGCGGCGGGGTTGCCGCGCCCTGCCTACCGCGACGCTTCGGCTCGGCGTAGATCTTCAGCGCCTCATCCAGCGTGATGGTGAACATCTGATCTTCGGTCGCCAGGGAGCGAGAATCGGTGCCGCGCTTGAGATATGGGCCATAGCGCCCGTTCTGCGCGGTGATCTCCTCGTTGGTGGCGGGGTCCACGCCCACCACCCGTGGCAACGACAGCAACTTGAGCGCATCCTCAAGCGTCACCGTTTCCAGATCCATGGTGCGCAGCAGCGAGCCGGTGCGCGGCTTGGGCCCGGTCGGCTTCTTGCCCTTCTTGGCAGGTGTTCCCGCCGCACCGTCATCACCTTCCGGCGGGGCGGGCAGCACCTCGGTGACGTACGGTCCGTAGCGGCCGTCCTTGGCGACGATCTCATGGCCCGTCTGTGGATCGACGCCCAGCGTCCGACCCTCTTGCGGTGTTGCGAAGGCTTTTTCGGCGAGTTCGAGCGTCAGTTGGTCCGGCGTCAGGTCATCGCTGAGATTCGCACGCTGCGGGGTGAGCTCCTCCGGGTTCTGCGGGTCCGCGGCGACCATCCGCTCCAGATAGGGCCCGTTGCGGCCGACCCGGACGTTGATTGCGCGGCCTTGGTCGTCGTCAAAGAGCTTGATGGAGTTGACCAGCCGGGCGTCGATCTCTTCGAGGTTGCCGCCGACGAGCTTCTTGAGCCCGCCCGCGCGCGCGATCGAGCCCTCGACGCCGTGATCACCGCCGAAATAGAAGTTGTTGAGCCAGTTGGACCTTCGTTCGCTTCCGGCGGCGATCTCGTCGAGTTCGTCTTCCATTGCTGCGGTGAAGTCGTAATCAACCAACCGGCTGAAATGCTGTTCAAGCAGTCCGGTAACGGCAAAGGCCACCCACGAGGGAACCAGCGCACTGCCCTTCTTGTGGACGTAACCGCGGTCCTGAATGGTCTTGATGATCGAGGAATACGTTGAGGGGCGACCGATTCCGAGGTCTTCGAGTGCCTTGATCAAGGACGCCTCGGTGTAGCGGGCCGGCGGGTTGGTGGCGTGGCCGTCAGGATTCAGTGATACCGCGTCAACCCGCTGTCCCTGGCGCAGGTGCGGCAGTCGACGCTCGGCGTCGTCGGCCTCACCACCGGCCAGTTCGTCGACGGTCTCGACGTAGGCCTTCAAGAACCCCGGGAAAGTGATCGTGCGTCCGCTGGCGCTGAAGATCACCTCCCGGCTATCCGGCTGGGCGGCTCCGGCAATACGCAGGCTCAGTGTCGTGCCGCGCGCGTCGGCCATCTGGGAGGCCACGGTGCGCTGCCAGATCAACTCGTAGAGCCGGTAGCCGTCGGTATCGAGTTCGGCATGCAGAGCCCCCGGCGTAGCGAAGGTGTCACCCGCCGGGCGAATGGCCTCGTGGGCCTCCTGGGCGTTCTTGACCTTGCGGGTGTACTGCCGCGGAGAGGGATGCAGATACTCCTCGCCGTATAACTGGCGAGCCTGATTGCGGGCCGCATTGATCGCCGACTGCGACAGGGTCGTCGAGTCGGTTCGCATGTAGGTGATGTAGCCGTTCTCATAGAGCCGTTGGGCGACCCCCATCGTGCGTTCCGAGGAGAAGCGCAGCTTGCGACCTGCCTCCTGCTGCAGTGTCGACGTCATGAACGGCGGATAGGGTCGGCGGGTGTAGGGCTTCTCCTCTGCCGACGCCACGGTCAGCGCGGCACCCTCGAGCCCGGTGGCCAGGGCGACTGCTGCCGCCTCGTCGAGCACCACGACCTCGGCCGGCTTACGCACCGCCCCCAGGGAATCGAAGTCACGGCCGGTGGCCACCCGCTTGCCGGCGACAGAGACCAACCGGGCGCTGAACCTCGGTGGGCTGGCATGTGGGTCCGAAACGGAGGCGTCAAGTTCGGCCAGCACGTCCCAGTACCCGGCACTGCGGAAGGCCATCCGCTCCCGCTCGCGCTGCACGATGATTCGGGTGGCGACCGACTGCACCCGCCCAGCCGAAAGCCGAGGCGCGACCTTCTTCCACAGCACCGGGCTGACCTCGTAGCCGTAGAGCCGGTCGAGAATGCGCCGGGTCTCCTGAGCGTCGACCAGGTCGGTGTCGAGGTCGCGGGGATTCTCCGCGGCCGCCCGGATGGCCGGCTCGGTGATCTCGTGGAACACCATCCGGCGAACCGGAATCCGGGGCTTCAGCGTCTCCAGCAAGTGCCAGGCGATCGCTTCCCCTTCACGATCGCCGTCGGTGGCCAGATACAGTTCGTCAACACCCTTGAGGAGGTTCTTCAGCTCCGTGACGGTGGCTTTCTTGTCCGGGCTGACGACGTAGAGCGGCTCGAACTCCGCGTCGACGTTGACCCCGAGTCGGGCCCACTTCTCCGACTTGTATTTGGCCGGCACGTCGGCCGCACCCTTCGGGAGGTCCCGGATGTGGCCGCGGGACGATTCCACGATGTAGTCGGGCCCCAGATAGCCGGCGATCTTGCGCGCCTTGGTGGGCGACTCGACAATGACGAGCCGCCGGACGCTGCCCGGGTTACCGGTACGATTGCCTGCCAACTGCGGTTACGCTCCGCTCTTCCTGCGCGAATGTGCTGCCCGCACACCGCGGGTACGTGTCACCCCACCCAGCATGACACCTGACAATGTGGCACCACCGTACCGACGGACGCAAACCGGCCCCCGCCACGGGTGCTTCATGCCCGCGGCCACGCGGCTGCGGCCGCGGATCCAGCCGGTGCGTCGCCGACGTTCTCCACCAGCCGCAACAGGCGCCGACGGCCGCTGATCCGCAGCGCCGGGCGCGAACCACGGGTACCGATCAGCGTCGGGGCGATTCCGACCCGCATCAACGCCGATGCCAGCGGCGAATGGGTATCGGGAGCGTGCGGATCCAATCCGAGCAGATACCGATCGGCTTCGGGCAGACCGGCCGCCAGCGTCCAGGCTCGCAACTCCCTCGGCCCGGGCAGCCACTGCGGGGGTACGGTCTTCACCGCGCCGCGGGTCCACCCCGTCGCCATGCTCAGCAGCCGCGAGTCCACTCCGGTGCGCACGAGAGGAGAGTCCTCCTCGGTTCGGATGATCTCCGGTGTCAGGCCGGCCGCCGTGATCATGTCGGCAAGGGCCTCGGCGCGCCAGGCCGCATCGACGACGACTGACAACCGAGCCCCGCCCGCGACGGTAACCACCTGACCGGCCGCCGCGAGCACCCCCGTGAGGTCGGTGACCTCGGGCGGCACCGACTCAGCGGAGAAGAAGGACAGCTGGCTCACGGCTCTGACAGTAGGGCAGGCGTCCTATCCACAGCCGAACGGCGCGGACAGTGGCGAAATAGCAACACCCCCGCGAACCCGGTGAACCGGGACGCGGGGGTGCCGCTAGTGATATGTCAGACGGCGCGGACGCCGGTGGCTTGCGGACCCTTGGGGCTTTGGCCCACCTCGAACTCAACCCTCTGGTTCTCCTCCAAGGTGCGGAAGCCCGATCCCTGGATCTCCGTGTAGTGGACGAACACATCGGCGGAGCCGTCCTCCG
>JAGQTS010000167.1 GCA_020438895.1 Mycobacterium sp. | reverse complement strand
CGGCGGGGTGGTGCTGACTGGTCGTGGTCGGTTGTTGGCTGATGCGGTGGTGCGTGGTGTGCTTGATGATGGGTGAACTGTCAAGGCCGCGAGGGCTTTCGCCCTCGCGGCCTTGGTTGGGGGGGTTGTGGTGGTTAGTCCATGGCCCATACTGGGGGCTGGGGGCCGGAGCCGAAGGGTGAGTATCCCGAGCCCCCGGCGGTGGTGCCGGGTGTGGCGACGATCGCGGCGTGGCCGTTCTTGGTGCACTTTGATGCCACTCCGGTGTCGCTGCACTGGGACTCGTTGCCCGCGGCGGCGAGCGGGGCGAAGGCGACAGCGGCCGCGGCCGCGCCGGCCATGATGATCGGGGCGAAGATCTTGGCGTTCATGTGAGTGAAGGTCCTTTCCCTGTTGTTGCCTGTGCGCTGGAATCCTCACCGGCGGTGATGATTTCGTCTGTCATTTGGTTATGACTCCACTGTATGAGTGGGGTTATCGGGAGTCACGGGCCTCATAGGAAAGACATAGAAACAAGACGTTCGATTCGTGTATCGCAGCGACGTATGTGTGGGTCGGGTCGCCGCTGTGGTCCTCAAACGGCCCAAGGCCGCGAGGGTGGTCTCCCTCGCGGCCTTGGGGTTGATGCCGGCAATCGTTGGTGTGGTTACTGCAGCACCCATGCCGGTGGGTTGGGCCCGCCGTTGAAGGGCCAGTAGCCGGCGCCGGTGGTGTGGGAATCCATGCCGGTTGTGGTGTCCGCCTGTCCGGTCGAGCTGCAGGTCGGGGTCAGGCCGAATGCCTGGCACTCGGTGGTGACCGTGGCCGCGGCGGTGGGGGCAAAGGCCACGGCGGTTGCGGCTGCGCCGGCCAGGAGGATGGTTCCGAAGGCCTTGGCGATCATGGTGGTCAATCCTTTCCTGCTTCGCGATGATGGGGCGAAAACACCGGGAGTGGAGTGGTATTCGTTGTTCTCTCGGCTATACCCCAATGGTATTTCGCGCTGGCCGCCCGGTCACGGTCCTCATAGGGAAGACATAGGAATCACGATCTGCAGTTCGTGCATTGGTTGCTTGCCGTGTGTCCGCAACGGCCGCAGATCTGTACCGATGCCCCGGCGTTCACGCGGCGGCCGGGCGAGCCGGCCAGTGGTGCGGGCTGGCTGTGTGAGCGGATATCGGCTATGACGACTCGGGCGCCGGTGGCTTGGTGCTGGTGTTGCCAGGACTCGATGAACTCCCGTGCGGCGTGGTCGATGTAGTCGCCGGAGGTCGCCAGGGTTGCATCCGCGCCGGCCGGCACGGCGGTCAGTGTCTGATGCAGTCGGGGCAGCGACAGGAAGGTGCACGGACCGGCGATGACGATCCGCCATTGTCCGGCGGCGAACTCTTCGGCGTGGATCTTGGGGTGAGCGATCCGCCAGAGGGTCATCAGTATCGACAGCAGCAGCCCCAGCAGCACCCCCTCGAGCAGGTTGAGGAACACGACCCCGGTAGCGGTCACCAGGTAGACCGCGATGTCGCCGTTGCGCCTGGCGGTCGCGATGTGGGTGATCTTGACCAGTTGCACCCCGATCACGACGAGCAGTCCTGCCAGGGCTGCGGTGGGGATCTTCTCGATCAGGCCGGCGAACGGCAAGGCGAAGACCAGCACCCAGATCCCGTGCAAGATGCTGGAGGCCCGGGTCCGGGCGCCGGCTGCCACGTTGGCCGAGCTGCGCACGATCACCCCGGTGATCGGCAGCCCGCCAATCGCGCCGGAGACCATATTCGCCGCGCCCTGTCCGACGAGCTCACGATCGAGGTTGCTTCGGGTGCGGGTCTGCATGCGGTCCACCGCGACTGCGGTCAACAGGCTTTCGACGCTGGCGATCAGTGCCACCGTGAGGACTCCCGCGGCGAATGCGCCCCAGGTCCCGTCGGGCAGCGCGGGAAGCTGCATGGCCTCGAGCAGGGAGCCATTGAGCTCGATACGTGGGACGTTGGTGGCCATGATCAGCGAGACCACAGTGGCCGCGACGATGGCGACCAGCGGAGCGGGAACCACCCGCAGCGTGGCCGGAGCCCACCGCCAGGCCACCAGGATCACGATCACCAGCACGCCCAGGGCCGTGCTGGCCGCGTTGACCTGCCCGAGATGGCTGGGCAGGTGAGTCAGGTTGTGGAAGGCGGAGCTGTGTGACTCCCCGCCGAGCAGGACATGGATCTGCTGCAAGGCGATGGTGATACCGATTCCGGCCAGCATCGCGTGGACCACCATCGGGGAGATCGCCAGGGCGGCGCGACCGAGTTTGGTCAATCCGAAGACGACCTGCAGCAGGCCCGCACAGACGGTGATCGCACAGGTCACCTTCCAGCCGAACTCCCCGATCAGCCCGGCCACGATCACCGTCAGCCCCGCCGCGGGGCCGCTGACCTGAAGCGGTGAACCACCCAGCGCACCGGCCAGGATCCCGCCGACAATCGCCGCGATGAGGCCGGCCAGCGCGGGCGCATCAGAGGCCACCGCAATCCCCAGCGACAGCGGCAATGCGACCAAAAACACCACCAAAGACGCGGGCAGGTCGTAGCGCAGAACAGGCCGCCAGCGATCCCGGTCGAAAAACTCGCGTGCGGGCACACCGGGATGGTCGGCGCCCAGCCTGGCTCGATCCGGGGTCAGCAACACCAACGGACTCCTCACGATCTCGATGAATTGTCGCGGCTGCGCTCAGCACCGCGTCCTCTGAAACCGATGGTAGGCAGCACCTTTGGCCGAGCCAACCACCAAGCCAGGACCCATACCGAATCCATATCCACAGCGCCGACCAAACCACAAACACACGAAAGACCAACAGCCAGAACGTCATCAACGCATCACAAAGACGAAAGAAAGCCGTCACCTTCCCGCAAGCCGATGACGCGCAAGGGATCACACCCGGTACACGAAGCCATCACCCCGGAATTCCGATACCTCAGAACATTCCCAGCCGGGCCACCAGCAAGAACAAAGCCGAGGCCAGCACGTCGTGAACCGGATGCCGAGCATTCACAGGTGAAGCTAATCGAGAAAATATATGAACTTCATATGCTATTCATGACTTACCGAGGCTGCGCCGACAGAATTGAACTATGACTATGACGGTGACGCCGCGATCCCCGCGCCAGCGCAACCCTGTGCTCGGCCAGCTCCCACCGATCACCCACGCCGACGGATCACCGATCCGCGTCCTGCTCGTCGACGACGAACCAGCCTTGACCAACCTGCTCAAAATGGCCCTGCACTACGAGGGATGGCACATCGAGATCGCCCGCGACGGCCGCGAAGCGATCACCAAGTTCGAAGAGTTCAAACCCGACCTCCTCGTACTAGACCTCATGCTGCCCGACATCGACGGCCTGCAAATCCTCAAAACCATCCGCGAATCAGAGGGCTACACCCCCACCCTGATGCTCACCGCCCGCGATTCAGTCATGGACCGCGTCACCGGACTGACCGCCGGCGCCGACGACTACCTCACCAAACCCTTCAGCCTCGAAGAACTCGTCGCCCGCCTCCGAGGACTACTACGCCGCTCACACGCCATGACATCACCCGACGACGAAATACTCCGAGTCGGCGACCTCACCCTCGACGGCTCCAGCCGCGAAGTCACCCGCGCCGGCGAACCCATCTCACTGACCGTCACCGAATTCGAACTACTGCGCTACCTCATGCGCAACCCCAAACGCGCCATACCACGCGCAGAAATCCTCGACCGCGTCTGGAACTACGGCTTCGGCGGCCGCTCCAGCGTCGTCGACCTCTACATCTCCTACCTACGCCGAAAAATCGACACCAACCACGACCCCATGATCCACACCGTCCGCGGAATCGGATACATGCTACGACCAACCCAGTGACCACCCACCACTGGTGGCGCCCACGCTCACTACGACGACAACTCGTCCTCGGCGTCTGCACCATCATCAGTGTCGCCATCGTTGCCATCGGCGTGGTCGCCGAACTCGGCCTGCGCAACGAGATGGTCAGCCTCACCAACAGCCAGGTGGCAAGTTCGTTGTCCGCCTTCAACTATTCCTATGCGAAGGCGCGCCTCGCCCTGTCCACGAGCGAGGCCCGCGAGGTCGCCGCGATGGAAATCGGTGGCATGACCGGTCAGGCCCCGGGAACGGTGATTGCGCTGAGCCGCGACGGGCGGGTGGTGTTTGCGGCGATGTTCACCGACGGCGAACCGGAACCCGCGCCACCGGATGTCGTCGCAAGTCTTGAGGCCCTGGATTGGGTCAGCGGGACCCCGCGCAGCATCCAACTCGGCCACCTGGGACCCCATCAGGTGGGGAGCAGAGATCTGGGGGGCGGAGAACGACTGCTGTCGGCGGTGTCCCTGAAGGTCGGCGAGAGCACGCTCTCGAAATACGCCTGGATGGTCGCGATCCTCGGGGGTTTGACGCTCGTACTCGCGGCGGTGGCGACGGTGATCCTGGTTCGCAACTCCTTGCGTCCGCTGCGGCGGGTCGCCGCGATCGCGGGTCAGGTGGCCACGCTTCCGTTGGAGGCAGACGACTATCGGATCTCCGCCCGCGTCAGTGACCGGGATACCGACCCGCAAAACGAAGTGGGCATCCTCGGGTTGACGCTGAATCACATGCTCGACAACGTCGATACGGCGTTGACTCAGCGAGCCCGGTCCGATCGACGCATGCGCCAATTCATCACCGACGCCAGTCATGAGCTGCGCACGCCCTTGGCGTCGATCCTCGGTTACGCCGAACTGACCCGGCAGGAAAGCGACATTCTCCCGCCGATGACGGAGTACGCGCTCGACCGCATCGAAGCCGAGTCGCGGCGGATGTCGGCCCTGGTCTCCGACCTGCTGCTGCTTTCGCGGCTCGACGAGGGTCAAGACCTGCAGATCGAGGATTTCGACATGTGCGAACTGGTAGCCGACGCTGTCAACGACGCGATCGTGGCGGCCCCCGAGCATCAGTTCGAGGCCCTGCTGCCTGATCAGCCGATCTGCGTGCACGGGGATCGGGCCCGACTGCAGCAGGTTGTCGTGAATCTGCTGGCCAACGTGCGAATACACACCCCACCCGGCACCACCGTCACGACGTCGCTGGCGAACCGGTTGATGGGGGGACGGCCGGCGGTGGCGTTGGAAGTCGCCGATGACGGTCCCGGTATCCCCGAGTCGATCATGCCCACCTTGTTCGGTCGCTTCGTGCGAGCGGACAAGGCCCGGTCCCGGGAAATGGGCAGCAGCGGTCTTGGACTGGCCATCGTCGCGTCGGTGATCGAGGCGCACGGCGGAAAGGTCACCGTGGAATCCCGCCCTGGCCGAACCGTGTTCACCGTCCTGCTTCCCCAGGCGCCGACCAGTCACCAGTCGCGCAGCGGTAAGCCGTAGCTGCCGCCGCCTCGACAAACAACATTTGTACATGACATGAACTTCGTGATTTAAGATTCACTTGAATCTACCGTGGAGACATGAGGAAAACACGGAAACCCCTTGCCCCCCTGGCGGTTGCCCTCAGCGCCGCCGCTCCGTTCCTCGCTGCAGCTGTCGCACTCGCGCCGGCCGCGTCGGCGAACTCCAACGAGATCAGGTGCCTGGACAACGGAACTGCCAAGGTATGCGGAAAACAGGGTCACAACGCCCTGCACGCCAAACCCATACCTCGAACCGCGAACGGCTCTCTCAACAGCAACGCGTGGCTGCCGGGCTACGGACGCGGACACCTGCCGCCAATTCTAGCGCTGGGCTGAACCGGCGTCGGAATCGAAAATCCGGGCATGCAGCACCGTGCGGCCGCGCAGCGCCGTACGCACCGCACGGTGCAGCCCGTCCTCCAGATAGACCACCCCACGCCACTTCACGGCATGGGGAAACAAATCGCCGTAGAAGGTCGAATCCTCACTCAACAAGCGATCCAGCGCCAGCACCGTCGTGGTAGTCACCAACTCGTCCAACCTGATCTGACGCGGCGGAATGCGCGCCCAGTCCCGATGGGTCAAGCCATGGTCCGGATAGGGCTTGCCGTCACGGACGCCCTTGAAGATCACATCGCGAACGTTAGTCGGACTAGGTGAAGGGCTATCGGGACGGTCGCTGGCACTCGCCGGGTCAGGTTGCTATTCCCGCTGCTGACGCGACGTAAACTGGGCGCGTCAGGAGGTGAATCGGATGGGAAGCGCGGAAGACCGTCGTTTCGAGGTGCTCCAGGCGATCGTGGCCGACTTCGTCTCGACCAAGGAGCCGATCGGGTCGAAGTCTCTGGTCGAGCGCCACAACCTCGGTGTGTCCAGTGCCACAATCCGCAACGACATGGCTGTTCTGGAGGCCGAGGGCTATATCGCCCAGCCCCACACCAGTTCCGGCCGGGTACCCACAGAAAAGGGTTACCGCGAGTTCGTCAACCGCCTCAACAGCGTCAAGCCGTTGTCGATGCCGGAGCGCAGGGCGATCCTGTCCTTCTTGGAATCCGGCGTCGACCTCGACGACGTGCTGCGTCGGGCAGTGCGGCTGCTTGCGCAGCTCACCCGACAGGTGGCCGTGGTGCAGTACCCAACGCTGTCAGCCTCCACCGTGCGGCACCTGGAAGTCGTCGCATTGACCCCGGCCCGGCTGTTGATGGTCGTCATCACCGACTCGGGCCGAGTGGACCAGCGCATCGTCGAACTGGGCGACACCATCGACGAGCATCAGCTGGCTCAGCTGCGGGAGTTGCTCGGCCAGGCCCTCGTCGGGAAGCGGCTCTCGGCTGCCTCGGTGGCGGTGGCCGATCTGGCCAGTCGGCTCAGCCCCGAACATGGCGGTGCAAGCCGCAACACCCTCGGCAACGCGGTCGGACGTTCAGCGACCGTGCTGCTGGAATCCCTGGTCGAACACACCGAGGAACGGCTGCTGATGGGCGGCACCGCCAACCTCACCCGCAATACCGCGGACTTCGGCGGGTCACTGCGATCAGTTCTTGAGGCACTGGAGGAGCAGGTGGTGGTGCTTCGGCTGCTGGCCGCCCAGCAGGAGGCCGGTAAGGTGACGGTCCGGATCGGCCACGAGACCCAGGCGGAGGAGATGGCCGGCACGTCGGTGGTCACCACCGGCTACGGCAGTTCAGGAACGGTGTTCGGCGGTATGGGTGTCGTCGGCCCGACCCGAATGGACTATCCCGGAACCATCGCCAATGTCGCGGCCGTTGCGATGTACATCGGTGAAGTTCTGGGCAATCGCGCTGGCTGACGCCAGCTCTGGGCAGGAGAAGGTGCAAGCGTGGCACGCGACTACTACGGTTTGCTCGGCGTCAGCAGGGGCGCCAGCGATGCGGACATCAAGCGCGCCTACCGCAGGTTGGCCCGGGAGCTGCATCCCGACGTCAACCCCGGCGAGGAAGAGCGCTTCAAGGAGATCAGCGCGGCTTACGAGGTGCTGTCCGACCCGGAGAAGCGGCGCATCGTTGACCTCGGCGGCGATCCGTTGGCCACGGCCGGGCAGGCCGGAGGCTTCTCTGGCTTCGGCGGCCTCGGTGACGTTTTCGAGGCGTTCTTCGGCGGTGGGCCGGGGTCGCGCGGCCCAACGGGCCGGGTTCGTCCCGGATCGGACTCGCTGCTCCGGATGCGGTTGAGCCTGGAGGACTGCGCCACCGGTATCACCAAACAGGTCACCGTCGACACCGCCGTCTTGTGCGATCTATGCCAGGGCCGGGGCACACACGGTGAATCACGTCCCTCGACCTGCGATATCTGCCGTGGCAGCGGCGAGGTGCAGAGTGTGCAGCGCTCGCTGCTGGGCCAGGTCATGACGTCGCGGCCATGCCCGGCATGCGCGGGGGTGGGGGAGGTGATTCACGACCCGTGCCACCGCTGCGGCGGTGACGGGCGGGTCCGCGCGCGCCGCGAGCTCAGCGTCAAGATCCCGGCGGGGGTCGGCGATGGGATGCGAGTCCGTCTGGCCGCGCAAGGCGAGGTCGGGCCCGGCGGCGGCCCGGCCGGCGATCTCTATGTCGAAGTGCACGAAAAGCAGCACGACGTGTTCGTCCGCGATGGCGACGACCTGCATTGCACCGTCACGGTGCCGATGGTCGACGCGGCGTTGGGTGCCGCGGTTACCGTGCCGGGCATCGTCGGTGGCGAATCGGAGGTCGCCATCGCTCCCGGAACCCAGCCCGGATCGGTGATCACGCTGCGCGGACTGGGGATGCCACGCCTGCGCTCGGAATCCCGAGGTGACCTGCATGCCCACATCGAGGTGGTGGTACCAGCCAAACTTGACGCACGAACGCGGGAACTGCTCGGCGAGATCAAGAGTCGCGTCGGTGAACAGGCATCGGTCAAAGCCACTGGGGTCACGGACTCGTCGTCGGGCGCGGGTGGACTGTTCAGCCGGTTGCGCGAGACCTTCAGCGGGCGCTGAACCCGACTGGTGGTTGCGACGCTGTTCTACGTCGATTCCGTTCCGGCTGAGGGCGACATCGTCGCCGTCGACGGGGACGAGGGCTTCCACGCCGCGACGGTGCGCCGGATACGCCCCCGCGAGGCCCTGGCGCTCTCCGATGGGGCCGGAGTCGTGGGTGACTGCGTCGTAGACGGTGTCGGGAAGCGTTCGCTCACCGCACGGGTTGTCCATCGGTACACCGTTCCACCACCTCATCCGACCGTGACGGTGGTCCAGGCGATTCCGAAGTCCGATCGGTCGGAGTTGGCCGTGGAACTGGCGACCGAGGCGGGTGCCGACAGCTTCCTGGCGTGGCAGGCGGAACGGTGCGTCGCCCGGTGGGACGGCGACCGCGCGGAAAAGGGTCTGCGGCGCTGGCGGGCCATCGCGCGGTCGGCCGCCCGGCAGTCCCGCCGTCCATGGATCCCCCCGATCACCGGTCCGGTGACGACCCCGGATCTGCTTGCACAGGTCAGCGACCGGTGCGCCGCCGGAGCCTGTGTCCTGGTGCTGCACGAGTCGGCGACCGAATCGATGGCAGCAGGATTGTCCGCTCAACCGGACGCGGTCGTCATCGTGGTCGGTCCGGAGGGGGGTATCAGCGATAGTGAACTCGAGGCTCTGACCGCGGTCGGGGCCATGCCGGTGCGCCTGGGGCCGACGGTATTGCGGACCTCCACCGCCGCCACGGTGGCCCTCGGAGCGATCGGCGTGCTCACCTCGCGCTGGCGGTAGAATCCACCCATTCGTACGGACCGGGAATCCCGGAGAAAGCAGGCACGTGACGCCCCGCGAACCGACCGCTGCCGTGCCGGTACGCAGCACCATGACTGTTCCGCCCGACCTCGTCGTGGGTCTGCTGGGTTCGGCCGACCAAAATCTGCGAGCGCTGGAGGCCGGCTTGGCCGCTGAGATCCACGTCCGGGGGAACGCCGTCAATCTGTCCGGCGAGGCCGGCGACGTGGCCCTGGCCGAGACGGTGATCTCCGAACTCGTGGCGATCCTCAGCGGGGGGCAGACGCTGTCACCGGATGCCGTTCGCCGTAGCATCGCGATGCTGACCGGCGCTGACGACGCCTCTCCCGCAGAGGTTCTCACCCTCGACATCCTGTCCCGGCGCGGGCGGACCATCCGGCCCAAAACGCTGAACCAGAAACGCTATGTCGACGCTATCGACGCCAACACCATCGTCTTCGGCGTCGGACCGGCCGGCACCGGCAAGACCTACCTCGCCATGGCCAAGGCCGTCCAGGCACTGCAGACCAAACAGGTCAACCGGATCATCCTCACCCGCCCCGCGGTGGAAGCCGGTGAGCGGCTTGGTTTCCTGCCCGGCACACTGAGCGAGAAGATCGACCCGTACCTGCGGCCGTTGTACGACGCCCTGCACGACATGATGGACCCCGAGTCGATCCCGAAACTGATGGCTGCGGGGGTTATCGAGGTCGCTCCGTTGGCCTACATGCGGGGCCGAACGATCAACGACTCCTTCATCATCCTCGATGAGGCGCAGAACACCACGGCTGAACAGATGAAGATGTTCCTCACGCGGCTGGGCTTCGGTTCGAAGATCGTTGTGACGGGAGACATCACACAGGTCGACCTGCCTGGTGGATCGCAATCGGGATTACGCGCGGTGATGACGATCCTCGACGGGATCGACGATATCCATTTCGCCGAACTCACCAGCGCCGACGTGGTTCGGCACCAGTTGGTCTCCGAGATCGTCGACGCCTACGCCCGTTCCGAACAGCAGTCCGGATTGAGTCGGGCCCAACGCCGCTCGCCCCGGCGTTAGGACGGCGGTCTTTCGGTGAGCATCGAAGTTTCCAACGAGTCCGGTCTCGACGTGTCCGAGGAGGAGTTGATCAGCGTCGCCCGGTTCGTGATCCGCAAGATGGACGTCAACCCTGCCGCCGAGCTGTCAATGGTGCTGTTGGACCTGCCTGCGATGGCTGACCTGCACATGCGCTGGATGGACCTGCCCGGACCGACCGACGTGATGAGCTTTCCGATGGACGAGCTTGAGCCGGGCGGCCGACCGGACGCTCCCGAGCCCGGACCCTCGATGCTCGGCGACATCGTGCTGTGCCCGCAGTTTGCCGCCGAGCAGGCCGCGGCCGCAGGTCACAGCCTCGGCCACGAACTTGCTCTGCTGACCGTGCACGGCGTCCTGCATCTGCTGGGATACGACCACGCCGAGCCTGAAGAAGAGAAGGAGATGTTCGCCCTGCAGCGTCAACTGCTCGAGGAATGGGTCGCCGAACAGGTCCGGGCGTATCACTCCGAGCGCCAGGCCGAGAAGGACCGTCGGTTGATCGACAAGTCCAAGTTCTTCGATCAGCCGTGACCGACCTGGTGGCGCTGACCGGCGCGATAGCACTGATCATGTTGGGTGGGTTGTTCGCGGCCGTCGATGCGGCCATCGGTGCCGTCTCAACCGCACGGGTGGCCGAACTGGTACGCGACGAGCGGCCCGGGGCGGTGCGGTTGGCCCAGGTCATTTCCGAGCGGCCGAGGTACATCAATCTTGTTGTGCTGCTTCGGATCGCTTGCGAGACCGCCGCCACCGTCCTACTGGTCGGCCAGTTGTACAGCCGGCTGAACTTCACCACGGTTCTGGTGGCGGCGGCGGCCGTCATGACGATCATCAACTTCGTGTTCGTGGGTGTTGGCCCGCGTACCCTGGGCCGGCAGAACGCGTATTCGATCGCGCTGGCCTCGGCGCTTCCATTGCAGGCGATTTCGGTGCTCCTGGCGCCGATCAGCCGGTTGTTGATCCTGTTGGGCAATGCCCTCACACCGGGACGCGGATTCAGCAACGGCCCCTTCGCCTCCGAAGTCGAGCTTCGTGAGGTCGTGGACCTGGCAGGGCAGCGTGGTGTGGTGGACGACGAGGAACGGCGAATGATCCAGTCCGTCTTCGAACTCGGCGACACACCCGCCCGCGAGGTGATGGTCCCACGCACCGAGATGGTCTGGATTGAATCCGATAAAACGGCCGGCCAGGCTACATCACTGGCGGTACGTAGCGGCCACTCCCGAATCCCGGTCGTCGGGGACAACGTCGACGACATCATCGGTGTCGTCTACCTCAAAGATCTGGTCCGCCGTACCTACTACTCGGTCAACGGGGGCCGGGACACGCTGGTGGCCGAGGTGATGCGTCCGGCGGTGTTCATCCCCGACTCCAAACGCCTCGACGACTTGCTGCGAGAGATGCAACGAGACCGCATCCACATGGCGTTGTTGGTCGACGAGTACGGTGCCACGGCGGGTCTGGTGACCATCGAGGACGTCCTGGAGGAGATCGTCGGAGAGATCGCCGACGAGTACGACACCGATGAGGTCGCGCCAGTGGAAGATCTGGGCGACAACGTCTTTCGCGTCTCAGCCCGACTCCCCATCGAGGACGTCGGCGAATTGTTCGGTGTCGAGTTCGACGATGACCTCGATGTCGATACTGTGGGCGGTCTGCTGGCGCTCAAACTGGGCCGGGTGCCCCTTCCCGGGGCGGAGATCTGTGCTTACGGATTGCGGCTACGTGCCGAGGGCGGCCCCGACCCGCGCGGTCGGTTGCGGATCGGTACCGTCCTGGTCCGCCGCGAACAGCCCGTCGGAGCGGAACCCGAGACATGACAGCGGAATTCCGGTCTGGGTTCGTCTGCCTGGTCGGACGCCCCAACACGGGGAAGTCGACTCTGACGAACGCCCTGGTGGGAGAGAAAGTCGCGATCACGTCCAATCGCCCGCAGACGACCAGGCACACCATCAGAGGCATCGTGCACCGCCCGGACTTCCAGATCGTGCTCGTGGACACTCCCGGTCTGCACCGTCCACGCACCTTGCTGGGCAAGCGGCTCAACGATCTGGTGCGCGACACCTACGCAGAAGTCGATGTGATCGGTTTGTGCATCCCCGCCGACGAGGGAATCGGTCCGGGGGACCGATGGATTCACGAGCAGATTCGCGCGGTGGCGCCGCGGGCCACATTGGTGGTCATCGTCACCAAGATCGACACGGTGTCCAAAGACCGGATCGCGGCTCAGCTTGTGGCCGCCGGGGAGCTGGCCCCCGATGCTGCGGCCATCGTGCCGGTTGCAGCCGTCACCGGCGAGCAGGTCGATGTTCTGATCCGGGTGCTGGTCGACCGGCTGCCGCCGGGGCCGGCCTTCTATCCCGACGGGGAGCTCACCGACGAGCCCGAAGAGGTCCTCATGGCCGAACTGATCCGGGAGGCCGCCTTGGAGGGGGTGCGCGACGAGTTGCCGCATTCGTTGGCTGTCGTGATCGACGAGGTGAATCCCCGGCCGGGGCGTTCAGAGGAGCAAGGCGAACTGATCGACGTGCATGCGATCCTCTATGTCGAACGGGACAGCCAGAAAGGCATCGTGATCGGCCGCGGCGGAGCGCGGCTCAAGGAGGTCGGCAGCGCCGCCCGCCGGCAGATCGAGAAGCTGCTCGGTACGAAGATCTACCTTGACCTGCGGGTCAAGGTGGCCAAGAACTGGCAGCAGGACCCCAAACAGCTGGGTCGGCTGGGCTTCTAGGTCAGACTCGGTCCGCCGGGGTCCTAGGAGTTGTCCTCGCGCGGTGACAGACTGATCCGATGCGGTTGTACCGGGATCGGGCGGTCGTGCTGCGCCAGCACAAGCTCGGAGAAGCCGACCGCATCGTCACCCTACTGACTCGCGAGCACGGCCTGGTTCGCGCGGTCGCCAAGGGGGTACGGCGCACCCGTAGTAAGTTCGGCTCCCGGCTCGAGCCATTCGCCCACATCGACGTCCAATTGCACCCGGGACGCAACCTCGACATCGTCACCCAGGTGGTGTCCATCGATGCCTTCGCCACCGACATCGTCAGTGACTATGGCCGGTATACCTGTGCGTGCGCCGTCTTGGAGACCGCCGAACGGCTCGCCGGTGAGGAGCGTGCCCCGGTCCCGGCACTGCACCGGCTCACCGTCGGCGCGTTGCGTGCTGTCGCCGACGGCGCTCGGCCGCGGGAGTTGGTGCTCGACGCCTTTCTGTTGCGTGCGATGGGTATCGCCGGGTGGGCGCCCGCGCTCACTGAGTGCGCTCGTTGCGCCGCCCCGGGGCCGCACCGGGCCTTCCACATCGGCGCTGGCGGCAGCGTCTGCCTGCATTGCCGGCCGTCCGGATCGGTCACCCCGCCTCAGGCGGTGGTCGACCTCATGTCCGCCCTCTACGAGGGCGACTGGGCTGCAGCCGAGGGCTCGTCTGATTCGCACCGCAGCCACGCCAGCGGCCTGGTGGCTGCACACCTGCAGTGGCATCTGGAGCGCCAGTTGCGGACGCTGCCCCTGGTGGAGCGGGGCGCCGGGCCGCCCGGGGTGAAGGCGCAGCCCAGAGAACAGCGATCAGATCACTTCAGGCAGGATGTGCGCCATGGCGATGGACCGGGTGGCCAGTTCCTTGCGGGGGGCTGATCGCAGGCGCCGCGAGCGCTTCCCGCAGCTGCCCCCGGCGCCCGGGGACTACCCGGTGTTCCCCGATACCTCGACCTGGCCGGTGGTATTCCCCGAACTGCCGCCGGCGCCCGACGGCGGTCCTCGCCGCCCGCCCCAGCACCCTTCCAAAGCGTCGGCGCCGACGATTCCGGCCGACCAGCTCCCGCAGCATGTGGCGGTGGTGATGGACGGCAACGGCCGGTGGGCCACCCAGCGCGGGATGAGCCGCACCGAGGGGCACAAGATGGGCGAGGCGGTGCTGATCGATATCACCTGCGGTGCCATCGAGATCGGCATCAAGCATCTGACCGTCTACGCCTTCTCCACCGAGAACTGGCGACGCAGTGCTGACGAAGTCCGGTTCCTGATGGGTTTCAATCGCGAAGTCGTCCGGCGTCGGCGGGAGAACCTCGACATCATGGGCGTCCGGATGCGCTGGGTAGGGTCGCGGGCGCGAATGTGGCGCAGCGTCATCAAGGAGTTCGAGATCGCTGAGCGGATGACCGTCGACAACACCGTCATCACCGTCAACTACTGCGTGAACTACGGCGGGCGCGCAGAGATCGTCGAGGCGGCCCGGGCCATCGCCAGGGATGCGGCCGCCGGGCGGATCGCCCCGGAACGGGTCAGTGAAGCCACTCTCGAACAGCATTTGCATCGGCCCGACATCCCCGACGTCGACCTGTTCATCCGTACCTCCGGGGAGCAGCGCTCCAGCAATTTCATGCTGTGGCAGGCCGCTTACGCGGAGTACGTGTTCCAGGACAAACTCTGGCCGGACTACGACCGGCGCGACCTGTGGGCCGCCTGCGAGGAATATGTCCACCGCAATCGCCGCTTCGGCCGGGCCTAGCGTGTCGGTAACTATGCAACTCCGCGAGACATTGTCCGTCGTGCTGCCGGTGCAGGCCGAGGACGACGGCGCATTGACGATCCGCCATGACGGCACCGTGGCATCACTACGCACTGTGACCATCGCCGAGGGTCTGCAGATGGTGTCGATCACCCAGGTGCTCGCATGGGATGTTCCGGTCAACGCCGATCTACGTAAACGTGTTGCTGCCCAGGCCAATTCAACGCTCCTGGGGACCGTGACGTTGTCCGAGCAGCCTGGCCGGCGGGCTGACGTGATGCTGCGCTACAACTTCCCGGGTGGGGGTCTGAGCGATTCCGCGCTGCAGACGCTGGTGCTGATGGTGCTCGATACCGGCGCGCAGGTCCGCGCGGCCCTCGTCGGCTGAGAGTGCGTCGGCCCTCAGCTGCAGTCGGCGCAGGTGCCGAACAGTTCGATCGTGTGACTGACGTCGGAGAATCCGTGTCGGCTTGCCACCTCGGCCGCCCAGGTCTCGATGTTGCGGCCGCTGACCTCCACCGCTGATCCACATTTTCGGCAGACCAGGTGATGGTGATGATGCGAGGCGGCGCAACGCCGGTACATCGACTCGCCGGTATCCGTGCGCACCGTGTCGATGAGGTCGGTCGCAGCCAGCGTCTGCAGCGTCCGGTACACCGTGGTCAGTCCGATGCTCTGGCCGCGCCGCCGAAGTTCGTCGTGCAGCTCCTGGGCTGAGCGGAAGTTGGCGACCTCCTCGAGCAGCGCGACGATTGCGGCACGCTGCCGGGTGGAGCGGACGGGCTGGGAAGTACTGGAAATGATTTCCATTAAGTCCTCACTGTTTCACCGAAGACGGTACATGGCAAAGGCTATGGCCCGGCATCGCTAGGCTGTGAGGCTGGTTCCCGTCCACATAGGAGTGTCAACGTCGTGGCGTCCGTCATTGATTCCGTCGTCAACCTGGCCAAGCGCCGCGGTCTGGTGTATCCGTGCGGCGAGATCTATGGCGGCACCCGGTCAGCCTGGGACTACGGACCGTTGGGTGTCGAACTCAAAGAGAACATCAAACGGCAGTGGTGGCAGTCGGTCGTGACGGGCCGCGACGATGTCGTCGGCCTGGATTCCTCGATCATCCTGCCGCGTGACGTCTGGGTGGCCTCCGGGCACGTGGAGGTGTTCCACGACCCACTCGTCGAGTGTTTGCAGTGCCACAAACGGCATCGCCAAGACCACATGCAGGAGGCTCACGCCGAGAAGAAGTCCGCCAGGGAGAAGGTTCCGGTCGATCCCGATTCGGTGTCGATGGAGGACATCGTCTGCCCGGACTGCGGAACCAAGGGCCAGTGGACCGAGCCACGCGAGTTCAACATGATGCTCAAGACCTACCTCGGTCCGATCGAGAGCGAGGAAGGGCTGCACTATTTGCGCCCGGAGACCGCGCAAGGCATCTTCGTCAACTTCGCCAACGTGGTAACGACGTCGCGAAAGAAGCCGCCGTTCGGCATCGGCCAGATCGGCAAGAGTTTCCGCAACGAGATCACCCCGGGCAACTTCATCTTCCGCACCCGCGCGTTCGAGCAGATGGAGATGGAGTTCTTCGTCGAACCGGACAGCGCCCGCGAGTGGCACCAGTACTGGATCGACACCCGGCTGCAGTG
>JAGQTS010000166.1 GCA_020438895.1 Mycobacterium sp. | reverse complement strand
GCTGGGGGAGCGGGACGGGGATGTGATCGATGTGGAGTTGGGGACTGTCGACTGGTTGGCCCGGGAGGTGGCCGGATACGGAGCCGATGCTGTGGTGCTCGAACCGGTAGCCCTGCGGGACGACGTCATCGCCCGGCTCACCGCGCAGGCTAGCGCATGAGCGCCAGCGGGGAGCCGAAGGCGGATCGCGCATGAGCGTCAGCGGGGAGCCGAAGGCGGATCGCGCATGAGCCCAGTCGCCAATCGGCTGGTCCGGCTGCTGAACATGGTGCCGTACTTCCAAGCCAATCCGCGGGTCAGCTACGCCAAAGCGGCCGCCGACCTGGGAGTCAGCCGGAAGCAGTTGGACACCGACATCAAGCAGCTGTGGATGTGCGGCCTGCCGGGTTACTCCCCGGGTGACTTGATCGACTTCGAACTGTCCGACGGCACCATCAAGGTCACATTCTCCGCCGGGATGGACCGGCCGCTGCGGCTGACCTCGACGGAGGCCACCGGGCTGCTGATCGCGCTCCGTGCATTGGCCGACATCCCGGGAGTGGTCGACCCCGCCGCCGCGCGCAGCGCGATCGCCAAGATCGAAGCCGCCGCCGGGGCCCCGGCGGGCAGGAACGAAGCGACTGGGGGGAGGACCCCGGCGGGCAGGAGCGAAGCGACTGGGGGGAGGACCCCAGCGGGTGATCCCACAGCGATCGGGGTGCAGGCCGCCGCCGTCCGCGAGGCGGTCCGCGATCGGCGCGCGGTGTCCATCGAGTACTACTCGGCGTCTCGGGACGCGCTGTCGACTCGTGTCGTCGACCCGATCCGGGTGGTGCTGGTCGGCGACCACAGTTATCTGGAGGCGTGGTGCCGCCAGGCAGAGGGTGTGCGGCTGTTCCGTTTCGACCGCATCGTCGACGCCCACATTCTCGACGAGCCGGCGGCAGCGCCGCATCCCGCCGCAACGGCCCCGCCCAACACCGCGTTGTTCGACGCTGACCCTTCCCTTCCATCGGCCACGTTGCGAATCGCGCCGCGGGCGGCCTGGGTGCTGGAGTACTTCCCGATGCGGGTGTTGCCGGCATCGGGTTTCGGCAGCGATGTGCCCGACGGCTCCTGCGTGGCCGAGATGACCTATGCGGCGGAGGAGTGGATGGCCCGCCTGATCCTCGGGTTCGGCGCCGATGTGACCGTGCTCGGACCGGCATCGCTGGCCGAGCGGGTGCGCAACTCCGCGACCGAAGCGTTGGCGGCGTACCGGGAGTTGGCGGCGGGTAACATCGAAACCGACGTCGAGGGCCGGAGGTAATTGAATGGGTGCATTGCAACCGTGGCACTGGGTCATCCTGCTTCTGGTGGTCGTGATTCTGTTCGGGTCCAAACGCTTGCCGGACGCCGCGCGCTCGCTGGGAAAGTCGATGCGCATCTTCAAGTCCGAGGTCAAAGAACTGCAGTCCGAGCAGAAGGGGAACGCAGCCGTCACCCCGGCTCAGCCTCCGATCCAGCAGGTGCACTCCGACCGGCTGGATGCACCTGTAACCCCTGCCCCGCCCGCCCCTCCGGCAGCCAACCCGCCGGCCTGAGCGGACCGGTATCGCGCCGCGTTCGGCGGCGGTAGGCAGGCGGCGTGCGTACCCCCAAATTTCTGCTGCGGCTCGACCCGCGTAGGCGGCGCAGCCGCACCAACCCCGACGGCACCATGTCGTTGGTCGAGCACGTCCGCGAACTCCGCACCCGCCTGCTGATCTCGCTGGCCGCGATCGTGATCACCACCACGGTCGGGTTCTTCTGGTACAGCCACGGGCTGCTCGGGTTGGAGAGTCTCGGGGAGTGGATTCGTCGGCCCTATTGCTCGCTGCCGGACTCCGCGCGAGCGGATATCAGTCCCGACGGTGGCTGCCGACTGCTGGCGACAGCACCGTTCGACCAGTTCATGCTCCGGCTCAAGGTTGCGCTCATGGCCGGAATCGTGCTGGCCTGCCCGGTCTGGTTCCACCAGTTGTGGGCGTTCATCACGCCCGGTCTGTACCGCAACGAGCGTCGGTTCGCGGCGGTGTTCGTCGTCTCCGCGGCCACACTGTTCGTGGGGGGCGCGGTACTGGCCTATGTCGTGCTGTCCAAGGCGCTGCACTTCCTGCTCACGGTCGGCAGCGAGGTGCAGGTGACCGCGCTGTCCGGTGACCAGTACTTCGGATTCCTGATCAACCTTCTGCTGGTCTTCGGGGTCGGGTTCGAGTTCCCACTGCTGATCGTCATGCTCAACGTCATCGGCGTGCTCAGCTACGAGAAACTCAAGGCCTGGCGGCGGGGGCTGATCTTCGCGGTGTTCGCCTTCGCCGCCGTCGCCACCCCGGGCTCGGACCCGTTCTCGATGCTGGCCCTCGGGCTGGCCCTGACGCTGTTGCTCGAGTTCGCCATCCAGATCGCCCGGTTGCACGACAAGCGCAAAGCCAGGCGGGAGGCCCGCGCGGCCGCCAGTGAACTGCCCGACGACCTGGCCGCTCCCCTTGATCCGCCGGCTCCGGTAGCGGCTCCAGCCAACCCGTCCTATTCCGGGCTAGCCGAGCATGACGACATCACCTGAGCCATCACCTGAGCCGCAACCGGGTTCGCAACTCGCCGCCTTCGCCGGGCAGCTGTCCTTCCGCCTGGATCCCTTTCAGGTGCAGGCCTGCCAGGCGCTCGAGCGGGGACACGGGGTACTGGTGTGCGCACCCACCGGAGCCGGTAAGACGGTCGTCGGCGAGTTCGCGGTGCACCTGGCCCTGGCAGCCGGACAGAAGTGTTTCTACACCACGCCGATCAAGGCGCTGAGCAACCAGAAGCACAGCGACCTGGTTCGGCGGTACGGTGCGCAGCACATCGGCCTGTTGACCGGGGACCAGTCGATCAACGGCGATGCCCCGGTTGTGGTGATGACCACCGAGGTGCTGCGCAACATGCTCTACGCCGGGTCTGAAACGTTGCGTGCGTTGGCCTACGTCGTCATGGACGAGGTGCACTTCCTGGCCGACCGGATGCGCGGCGCTGTCTGGGAAGAGGTGATTCTGCACCTGCCCGAGGATGTTCGCCTGGTCAGCCTGTCAGCGACTGTCAGCAATGCCGAGGAGTTCGGCGGCTGGATCACGACCGTTCGCGGTGACACCACGGTGGTGGTCGATGAGCACCGCCCGGTACCGCTGTGGCAGCACGTCTTGGTGGGCAAACGG
>JAGQTS010000165.1 GCA_020438895.1 Mycobacterium sp. | reverse complement strand
GACTCGTCGTCGGGGTGGGCGTGCACCGCCATCAGGCGCAGTTCGGTCACATCGTCCCCAAGGTGTTCGGCTGCCGGGCCTATAGTTCCTCACCTGATAGTCCCATTCCCGGCGCGGGTACTCGAAATCCAGGGCTCCGCCAACCGGGATGACGGACGGAGAACCTTCTGGAGGACCCGTTGGACAAACCCGCTTCGCGCTATGGCAGTCCGACCCTGTCCACCGCGGCCCGCCGTCGCATCGTGACTGTCCTGGCCGCGCTGGTCGTGCTGGCCGGACTCGGTGCGGCCGCGGTGGCCTACCAGCGCTACGAGGCCACCGACGTCGAAGGCGAGGCGGCCGCCTTCAGCGTGCTCGATGACCGGACAGTGTCCGTCACCATCAGCGTCACCAGGAAGGACCCCGAGCAGACGGTGGTCTGCATCGTCCGGGCACGATCGCAGGATGGTGCTGAAACCGGCCGACGCGAGGTCGTCGTGGGTCCGGCCCAGGCCAAGACGATCCAGGTGACCACGACCGTCGCGTCGTTCCGGACGCCCTACGTCGGCGACGTCTACGGATGCGGGACGGATGTCCCCGGCTACCTGACGCGCGGTTGATGCTCACCTGCCCTCCATCCCAGCAAACGCGGTACCGAAAACCGGAATACCGGGGTACCGGAAGAAGCCGCGGTGCTACACTCTTCGGATTGCACGGTTCCTGCTGGGAGCCGTGTATTGCGTCATGGACGCTCGTTGCGGCGTGTGGACGACAGTACCGGCCGGGGCGGAGCCCCACATTCCCAGCAGCGAACACCAGACTGATCCGCGCGGGTCGCGGGAGAACACCACTGAGGAGCGCGACGAGATGCCCGATACGCAAGTGGTCTGGCTGACGCAGGAGTCCTACGACAAGCTCAAGACGGAACTCGATCAGCTGATCGCGCACCGCCCCGTGATCGCCGCCGAAATCAACGACCGGCGCGAGGAGGGTGACCTGCGCGAGAACGGGGGGTATCACGCCGCCCGGGAACAGCAGGGCCAGGAGGAGGCCCGAATCCGCCAGCTGCAGGAGTTGCTGAACACCGCCAAGGTGGGCGAGGCCCCCAAACAGTCCGGTGTCGCACTGCCCGGATCGGTGGTCAAGGTGTACTACGACGACGACGAGTCCGACACCGAGACATTCCTGATCGCCACCCGCCAAGAGGTGTTCGGCGATGGCAAGTTGGAGGTGTACTCGCCCAATTCCCCGCTGGGCGCCGCGTTGCTGAACGCCAAGGAGGGCGAGACCCGCACCTACACCCTGCCCAACGGCTCGACCGCGACGGTGACGCTGATCAGCGCAGAGCCCTACCACTCCTGAGCCCGACAACAGGCTTCGGGCACGTCGATGGCGCGCATCGCTGAGGACCTGCTGCTGACACTGCTGGACAACGAGTCGGCCCAGCCGCCACTGCAACGTTCGCCACTCGGGCGGGTGCTGGCGGCGGCACTGATCCTCGACCTCGCTCTGGGGTGTCGGGTTCGGCCCAATCTCCCCGGTGAACCGGTGCCGTCCGGAACCTTGGTGGCGCTGGCCGGTCCGGTGCCGATGGACCCGGCGGTGCGGCCCGCGCTGGCGATCCTCGAGCAGGGGCCGCTCTCCCCGGCCGCAGCCATCGGCAGGTTACGGAAACGCGCGGAGGACGACGTCCTCGATCAGTTGCTGCGAACCGGACAGATCCACCAGGTCGCGCTGTCGAAACAGCGGTGGCTACGCCGCAATGCCTACGCCTGGCCGCTGCATGATCGGGCCCGGATCGACGCGGTCCGGGCGGCGATACTGGCAGCCCTGTTCGCGGGACACCGACCGGATCCGGCGACAGCAGCGGTCATCACCCTGCTCAACACCACCGGGACCCTTGCTCGAGCACTACGACTCGACGGCGAACGCGCCGATCAGGCTGCCCAACGGGCCGGCGGGATCACCTTCGGCGGCGGCGCCGATCCGGCGAACACCGCGGAGGTCAATCTCACGATGACCGCGGCCGCCGTGCTTCCGGCGCTGGGCTGAATGGGGCGGCCGCCCGTGGCTGAATCGGGGCGACCGCCCGAAGCTGAATCGGGGCGACCGCCCGCGCTTTCAGCCGCCGAGTGCCTGTTCGAGGTCTGCCAGCAGGTCGGCAGTGTCCTCGATCCCGACCGAGAGTCGCACCAGGTCGTCGGGAACCTCCAACTGCGAACCCGCCGTCGATGCGTGCGTCATCGCGCCGGGGTGCTCGATCAGCGACTCCACCCCACCCAAAGACTCTGCGAGGATGAAAATCTCGGTGCGCGAGCAGAATTCGCGCGCCACGCGCAGCCCACCCCGCATCCGCACCGACACCATTCCGCCGAATCCGGTCATCTGACGCGCCGCGACACCGTGACCGGGATGGTCCGGCAATCCCGGGTACAAGACCGTGCTGACCGCCGGATGTCCGGCGAGGAAGTCGGCCACCGCCGCGGCGTTCTCACTGTGCCGGCGCATCCGCAGTTCGAGGGTCTTGCATCCGCGCATCGTCAAGTACGCCTCGAACGGCCCCGGCACCGCACCGGCGCCGTTCTGCAGGAATCCGAAGTCGGCATCGAGTTCCGCGCTGTCGGTGACCAGGGCCCCGCCCACCACATCGGAGTGACCTCCGATGTACTTGGTGGTCGAGTGCAGCACGATATCCGCACCGAGCAGCAGTGGCTGCTGCAGCGCAGGCGATGCAAACGTATTGTCCACCAGCACTTTCGCCGCCGCGGCATGCCCGATATCGGCGATCGCCGAGATATCGGCGATGGACAACAACGGATTGGTCGGCGTCTCGATCCAGATCATCGCCGTGTCTGGGGTCACCGCCGCCCGTACCGCGTCCAGATCGGACAGGGCCACCGGCGTATGTCGCACTCCCCACTCCCGGAACACCTTGTCGATGAGCCGGAAGGTACCTCCGTAGGCATCGTCGGGAATGACGATGTGGTCACCAGGCCGAAGCACCGCCCGCAGCGCACAGTCGCTGGCCGCCATCCCCGAACTGAACGCGCGGCCGAAACGGCCACACTCCAGTGATGCCAGCACCGATTCCAGGACGGACCGGGTGGGATTTCCGGTGCGTGCGTACTCGTAGCCGCCGCGCAATCCCCCGACGCCGTCCTGGGCGAAGGTGCTGCTGGCATAGATCGGGGCGTTGACGGCCCCGGTCGCCGGGTCCGGACGGTAACCCGCGTGGATAGCCCGGGTCGCGAATCCGAGCCGACGGTGCGTTTCGCTCATCGCCCCGAGCCTAAACGGCCGTCGGCAAGCTACCGCTAGACGGTGGCCGCGGAGAGCGTCCCACCCGAGAGTTTGCGGTAGGCGTACACCTGCAGCAGATAAGCCACCGGGGCGGCGACCAGCAGACCCACCCCACACAGCAGGGCACCGACGATGGTGATCGCCGTGGACGTCAGCCAGAACAACAGCACCTGTCCGAAGTTGCTCTTCACAACGCTGAAGCTGGCGCGGATACCGTCGATCGGTGAGAGGTTGCGATCGACGATGCCGACCGTGGTGAACCAGGCGAAGATGGCCACGATCAGACCCGGGACGATGCACAGCAGCAACCCGACCGTGGTGAGGATGCTGATGAGCAGCGACGCGATCACCACCGCGACGATGTTGCGCGGCCGGAAGAAGGAGCCGATCGTCACCTGCGCGCCATCAGCGATGTCGAGCAGGCCGGCGAAGTATGCCGCCCCGATCGCGCCGGCGATCACCAGTTGCACCACCGTCGCCAGGATCAGCACCGCGATTCCACCTACGGTGAACGAGTAGGTCGTGGTGTCGATCATGCCGTCGGGACTGTCGTAACTGGTGAAGCTCTCCGGTGAGACCGCCTGCATCAGGGGGGTGATCACACCGCTGACGAGGAGCAGCACCACACCGAAGACCAGGGTGGCAACCACCAACGGCAGCGGATTCTTGCTGAACTTGTTCCATGCCCAGTTCAATCCGTCACCCACGCTGAGGTCCGGACGTCCGGCGCCGGGCGGCGGTGGGAAGTAACCGCCGTCGGGCGGCGGGGGCGGCGGATAGCCCTGGCCCGGGGGTGGGTAGCCCCAGCCCGGTGGGGGTGGCGGGTAGCCCTGCCCCGGAGGCGGCGGGTATCCCTGCCCCGGGGGCGGGGGATAACCCTGCCCGGGAGGCTGCGGGTAGCCCTGCCCCGGGGGCGGGGGGAAACCGCCCGGTGGCGGATAGCCACCCGGCGGTGGATAGCCACCCGGGGGCGGATAGTTCCCG
>JAGQTS010000164.1 GCA_020438895.1 Mycobacterium sp. | reverse complement strand
CGGTCAGATCGGCGTCGGTCAGATCAGCCCCACTACTGTTGGCCGCGTCAAGAATGCGTTCCGGCCCGAAGTAAGCGCCGCGCAGGATCGCCCTCGCGAGATCGGCGCCGTGCAGGTCGGCACGCGCGAAATTCGCTTGGCTCAAATTACTTTCGGACAGATTCGCCCCGGCGAGATCGGCGACGGCGAAGTCCGATCCGGCCAGCGGAAGTCCGACCATATTCTGCCCGGCGAGGTCGAATTCGGCGAACCGCCGGGCACCCTCCGGTTGACCGAAGGCCCTGTCCCGGACGAATCTCAGATTCTCCAATTGAAGATCATGGCGGTTGGCGGACATAGCTGCCTGCACCTCCCGATCCGAGCGGCGGTCATCGACCAGCTTCTGCCCAATCACGGTCCCCCCAACCAGCAGACCGCCGATGATCAAGGCCATCACGACGTCACGGAACCACCAGTGCGGGTCACGCACAACATCGCGAACGGTCGTCCCCTTCTCCGATTCCTCAGCTACAGCCATTCCTCCATGCTGAACCATGGGTCACGGGCAGGCAGCCGATCGGTCGAACTTCCGGCGGCGGAGGCGGTTTCGACCGAACGACCCCGGACATGAATGTCGGAAGACTTCGCGGCCAACTACCAACGCCTTCCCACGGGGGCTCCTTCGCCGAGAGCGGGTTGGTATCCAGGCCCGTCAGGCAAGTCGGTAGGTCGACGACGCAGCATGGACCGATCGGCCGAGCACGGTCCACACGCCGACTCTCGGCCACACGTCCGACGACGCGGCCCGGGCTGCTGTCGACGGTTGGCCAGGTGCGCTCGGCTTGTGAGCCGCTATCGCTTCTTGCCCTGACCGGGAAGGCCGCCTTTCACGACCTCGAGGCTCGTGGCGATCGGCCGGCCACTTGTGCAGACATTGGCGGCCTCAGGTCCGGTCGGATCCGGCCTTGAGACTGCCCTTTGGCTGTTCCGATGCGGAAGGCCGCGGTCGCCGTAGCAACCCTCGCAAGCAAGTGCTTCTGCGCCCCAGCCCCATGCATCGAATACAACGCGCCACGTCAGACGAGCTGGAGATGCGCGCTTCGCTACCCGTTGCGCTACGGGCAAGAATAAGGCGGCCTCTGGAAACCGCCTCTTACCTGCGTCTGGCTGACAGGATTTGAACCTGCGACCACTGGACCCCAGGAAATGGGGCTCTCACGTTATGGCTGCTCACGCTCGGTGTGCACGATTTCGCCGTCGGCCCGATCGGGCGTCGACGCGCAGGCCGTTCAGGAACGCGCAGAACCAGTGGTCCCGATTTGGTCCCAAGGCATTTTGGCTGTTCCCTTCAGAGTGAGGTAGGCGACGACTCCTTGCTGGGCAACTGGTGGCCTTAATCCAAGATCTCGCACGCCGCTGGCTGTCTGTGGATGTCGTGGCCAGTAGCACCGGCGCCCTGGCTCGCCGACCCCAACCGGGCAGACTCTATAGTGCGCGGATGCCCGTCGCACGGTCCGGCCACCGGCGTACGTTGAGCGCTTTCCTGGCGATCATCATGCTGTTTTGCGGCGCGCCGACACCGGTGTCGGCCTCTCCGGCAACGGCAGGTGTGCGTCCGGGCATCGAGGTGTTCCTGGATGACGTGCCGGCCACCTTGCGTGGCAAACGGGTCGGCCTCATCACCAACAACACCGGCATCGACCGGTCAGGCAGGTCGGACATCGATCTGATCGCTCAGAACGACGACCTCACACTGGTGGCCCTGCTGGCGCCGGAACACGGTATCCGCGGCACCGCCGAGGCGGGTGTCACGGTCGCTGATGGTGTCGACGCGAAGACCGGCGTGCCGGTCTTCTCCCTCTATGCCGCACAAGGGCACAGCCCGACTCCCGAGATGCTGAAGGACGTGGACGTCCTGGTCTATGACCTTCAGGAGGTCGGCGGACGCACCTGGACGTATGTATCGACCATGGCGCTGTCAATGCAGGCCGCGGCGAGGAAGGGCATCCCGTTCGTCGTCCTCGACCGGCCCAATCCGATCGGCGGCGAGATCGTGGAAGGCGCCCTGCTGGACCCGGCCTTCGCGTCGTTCATCGGCATATACCCCATCCCCGCGCGGCACGGCA
>JAGQTS010000163.1 GCA_020438895.1 Mycobacterium sp. | reverse complement strand
GCGAATCCCCAATCCAGCAGGGCGCGGCCCTGACTCCACAAGTCGTCGTCGCCGTACATCATCACCGCTACCAGTCGCCGGCCGTCGCGCTGCGCCATCGCCACGTAGGTTTCCTGAGCCAGATTGGTGAAGCCGGTCTTGCCGCCGATGTATCCGGGGTAGCTGCTCAGGAGGCGGTCCTGATTGGCGATCGTCTTGGTGCCTCCGGTGCCGTCGGGGAAGGCTGCCGTGCGCTGCTGCATGATGTACGGGATCAGCGGGTAGCTCAACGCGGCCCGGTAGATCACCGCCAAATCGTGGGCGGAAGTGACTGACTCCCAACCAGGTCCGTCCAAACCCGACGGCGACCCCGCCCGCGTGCTCCGCGCTCCTATCTGTGCCGCCTTTGCGTTCATCTTCGCTACCGCCGTCGAGTATCCGCCGACCATGTCGCCGAGCATGTTGGCCGCGTCGTTTCCGGACACCATCAGCAGTGCGTCGAGCAGATTTCTGGCGGTGTAGGCCTGACCCGGCACCAACCCGACGCAGGAACATTCCACGTCGGCGTTCGCCGCGGTCGCGCGGGCGGTGGCATTCGGCGCGACCTGATCGAGCACCACCATGGCCAGCAGGGCCTTGATCGTGCTGGCGGGGGCATGGGAACCATAGGGGTCATGTCCGCCGAGGATGCGGCCGCTGATCAAGTCCGCGACCAACCAGACCGGCGCGGGCCCGGCGGGAAGAGCTGCTTGGGGGCTGGGTTCGGCCGCCACCACCGGAACGGCCGTGGGCAGGACCAGCAGGCCCACGGCGAACATCGCCGAACCGAGGGCACGCCGTACCGACATGAGGGCCGACGCTAGTCGTGCTCAGCCGCCCGCCGGTTGCGGCGGCATCTCTAAACGGTTGCGAAAATTCAGTTCGTCGGTCGGCTGACCCGCACAGCGATCTGCTCGCCGGAAGGAACGTAGGCGACGTATTCGATGCGGTACTCCGGATGGGCAGCGAGGTACTCCTGCCACGCCTTTGCCTCGTGCTGCTCCCAGGCCGGGTAATTGAAGAATTCGTCGAAGACGACCACTCCACCATCGACCATCCGCGGCATACAGGCGTCGAGCACGGTCACCGTCGAGGAATACAGGTCACAATCCACGTGGAGCAGGGCGATCGGGTGGTCGTTGGTGTTGAAGAAAGCGGGAATCGTGTCCTCGAACCAGCCCACGCATAGCTCGCGACCATCGAAGTCCTCCGGGTTGACATGGCCGAAGAAACCCTGTGGGAAACCGCTGCGCCAGTCTTCGGGAAGGCCCTCGAAAGAGTCGAAGCCGACCACCCGTCGCCCGGGCAGTTCTTCCTGCAACCACCCCAGCGACGTGCCCTCACCGACACCGAATTCGAGGATCATGCCCTCGCCAGGGCAGTTGCGGGCGGCGAGCACGATGTTCTCCTGGCGGCTGCGCACCACGGTCGCGGTGTGCATCATCTGCTCGACGAACACGGCGGAGGAGAACGCCGCGCGCCAGGCCAGCAGATCGGAGACATTGCATTGCGCCAGGTACTCGAAACGGTTGTCCGGGCGAGGCAGGAAACCGCGAAGCATGGATTCCACCGCTCGAACGCGTTCGGCGATCTCGGCCAAGTCGCTGAGTTGGGCCTGCATCGCGGACATGTGTTGGAGCAGATCGTCGATGGATGACTGGGCCGTTACATCGGCGCCGGAATCCATGTCTTATCCCCCGTCGTTCGAGTGTGATTCGGCGGTGTCGGGAGAGATGGTATCGCGGCGGCATCCCGGCCCGGGTGCCCGCGTACCGGAGAGCTAGAGCGTCGCGACCGCCATCGAGGGATTCTGGGCGAAGCCCCAGTCCAGCAGCGTGGCAGCCTGATCCCAATAGGTCGGTCCACCCTCGCGGACCAGTCCGTACATCATCGCGATGACCAGTCGTCGCCCGTTGCGCTCGGCCGCACCGACGAAGGTCTTGCGCGCGGCATCGGTGAACCCGGTCTTGCCCCCGATCGCGCCCGGGTATCGCACCAACAACTCGTCCTGGTTGACGAGCCGTCGTTCCCCGGAAGCGGCGGGGAACATCGCCGCTGGCTGCGCAGTGATGTGAGCGAAGACCGGGTTGGCCATGGCCGCCCGGAAGATCACGGCCAGATCGCGTGGCGTGGTCCAGCCCGAGCCCCCCGGTCCGTCCAGACCTGAGGGGGAAGTGGCATGAGTGTTGGTGGCACCGACCGAGGCGGCCTTGACGTTCATCTTGTCCACCGCGACGTCGAAGCCGCCCAGTGCGCTGGCCAGGGTATTGGCCGCATCGTTGCCGGAGACCAGCAGTGTTGCCTCAAGCAGTTGCCGCACGGTGTAACTGCTGCCGGCCTTGACGCCGGCACAGTTGCACTCGACGCGGGTATCGGCCGGTGCGGCCGTGACTGTGCTGTCCAGGCTGAGCTCGTCGAGCGCGGTGAGCGCCAGCAAGGTCTTGATCGTGCTCGCCGGCGGGTGCGCGGCGTACATCTCGCGCCCCGCCAGCACCTGACCGGTGTCCATGTCGGCGACGATCCAGGACGGTGCCGGACCGTCGGGAATGGCCGTCGATCCGGACGGTTGGACGTTCGGATCGGCGACCGCCGGCACGGAGATCGCCGCGGTTCCCACGACCAGCATGATGGTCGCCGCAATAGCGGCTAGCAGCCTGCCCATGGCTGACCACCCTAACGGCATACCCGGGGTCGGCCCTCGCGGCCGACCGCCGGGGCGTTGAATCTCAAGGATGGACCTGACGGAGATCTCAGATCGGATGGCGATTCAGCAACTGCTGGTCGACTACGCCACCGCCATCGACCAGCGCCGGTTCGACGACCTGGACTTCATCTTCACCCCCGACGCCTATATCGACTACCGGGCCATGGGTGGAATCGACGGAGCGTTCCCACAGGTCAAGGATTGGTTGGCGCAGGTGCTGCCCCGTTTTCCGGCATTTCTTCATCTCATGGGCAATTTCGACATCCGGCTGAACGGGGACAACGCCGGTGGGCGCACGATGTGTCTGAACCCGATGCAACTCGACGCCGAGGGCCGGGTCCTGTTCTGTGCACTCTGGTACGACGACGAGTTCCTTCGCACCCCCGACGGGTGGCGGATCACCCGTCGCACCGAGACCAAATGCCTGGACAAACTGGTGTGAGGCCGCCGGCGATTACCGTTCGCCGGTGGGGCTCTGGCAGAATCGTGGCCGCCCACGCGAGGCAAAACCGGATTCCGGCATCCCGCCGGCGATTGCTGAATTGCAGCGTGAGATCGAGGAGAATGTGTTGTGGCTGTAAAAATTAAGCTGACCCGTCTGGGCAAGATCCGCAATCCGCAGTACCGAATCGCGGTCGCCGACGCCCGTACCCGTCGCGACGGTCGTTCCATCGAGGTCATCGGCCGTTATCACCCCAAGGAAGACCCCAGCCTGATCGAGGTGGATTCGGAACGCGCTCAGTACTGGCTTTCCGTCGGAGCGCAGCCCACCGAGCCCGTGCTCAAGCTTCTCAAGATCACCGGCGACTGGCAGAAGTTCAAGGGCCTGCCTGGTGCCGAGGGAACGCTGAAGGTCAAGGAGCCTAAGCCCAGTAAGCTCGATCTCTTCAACGCTGCACTGGCCGCCGCTGATGGAGCACCCTCCGGTGAGGCCGCGCAACCGAAGAAGAAGAAGGCGCCCGCGGCCAAGAAGGCCGCCGAGCCCGCCACGGAAGACGGGGCGCCGGCCGCCGACACCGCGGAGGCCGCAACGGCATCCGCCGACTCCGGCGAAGAATGAGCTCGGTCGTCGTCGACGCCGTCGAACATCTCGTTCGGGGGATCGTGGACAACCCCGATGACGTTCGCGTGGACATGGTGACCAACAGACGTGGCCGGACGGTCGAGGTGCACGTCAACCCCGATGACCTGGGCAAGGTGATCGGTCGAGGTGGCCGCACGGCAACGGCCCTGCGAACTCTGGTCGCCGGCATCGGCGGGCGGGGCATGCGAGTCGACGTGGTGGACACCGACCAGTAGGTTGCCGGCCTTCAGTAGCGCGGCGACTCGGGGGTTTCGATGGAGCTGGTGATCGGACGTATCGCCAAGGCGCACGGAGTCTCCGGTGAGCTGGTCGTCGACATCCGCACCGACGACCCCGAGGCACGGTTCGTGACCGGCCGTCGTATGCGGCTCAAGGACTCCCGCCGGGGTTCCGGGCGCGACGTCGTGCTGGATTCAGTGCGACCGCACGGTGGCCGACTCCTGGTCAGACTCGAAGGTGTGACCGACCGCGACGCCGCGGAGTCTCTGCGGGGTTGGCTGTTCTTGGTGGATTCCGCAGACCTGCCGCCGATTTCCGACCCCGACGAGTTTTACGACCTCCAACTGGAGGGACTCCGGGTGCGGACCGTGGAGGGCCGCATTGTGGGGGTGGTCGGCGAGGTGTTACACACCCCCGCCGGCGAGCTGCTGGCTGTGCGGGCCGAGTCTGGCGGGGAGATTCTGGTGCCGTTCGTCAGCGCCATCGTGACTTCGGTGTCGCTGGCGGACGGGGTCGTCGTGATCGACCCGCCGGAAGGTCTGCTGGATCTGGACAGCTGATGCGCATCGACGTCATCACCATCTTCCCCGGCTACCTCGACCCGCTGCGGCAGTCGTTGCCCGGGAAGGCAATCGACACCGGGATGATCACCGTCGGTGTTCACGACCTGCGCCGATGGACCACAGACGTACATCACTCCGTCGACGATGCGCCATACGGGGGCGGACCCGGAATGGTGATGAAGGCCCCGGTGTGGGGAGAGGCCCTCGACGAGGTGACGACCGCGGAGACGCTGCTGGTGGTTCCCACCCCGGCAGGCCGGCTGTTCTCCCAGGACGTGGCTCGGGCATGGGCCGCCGAGGGACATCTGGTGTTTGCCTGCGGACGCTACGAGGGGATTGACCAACGGGTTGTCGATGACGCGGCCACGCGGATGCGGGTGGCGGAGGTGTCAATCGGTGACTACGTACTCGCCGGGGGTGAGGTGGCTGCCCTGGTCATGATCGAGGCGGTGGTGCGCCTCCTGCCCGGGGTGATGGGCAATCCGCTGTCCCACATCGACGATTCCCATTCACTGGAGAACGGCCGACTTCTGGAGGGGCCCAGTTACACCCGTCCACCGGTCTGGCGCGGTCTCGCCGTCCCCGAGGTCCTGCTGTCCGGGAACCACGGTCGGGTCGCGTCGTGGCGGCGTGAACAGGCGGTGCGTCGTACCCGCGAACGCCGCCCCGACCTCATGCCGGGGGACTGATCGGTCAGATCCGGCCGCCCGGGAACATGGTCCGGAGGACGTCGGTGATGGTGTCCCTGGCGGTGGCTTCGTCCACCGGTTGCATCGCGGCGATGGCGATGGCGAACCGCCGGTCCGTGCCGGCGACGCCGGTGGACAGATGCACCTGATTCGGTCCGTTCCAGCAGCACATCCACCCCTGTTTCACCGCCACCGGCTCGTCGAACAGACCGTCGGGGATCCCGAACCGTTGCGGATAACCGTCGACACCGACCGGGGCCGATGCCGCCAGGTCGGCGAGGATGATGTCGGCCTGCTGTGCCGGCAGCCCGCCGGAGCCGTTGATCAGCTTGTCGTAATACCGAACGAGGTCGGCGGTTGTGCTCATGGTGCTCCACCAATTGCCGTCGTAGGGCGGGGTGGTCTCCCGGAGTCCGTAGCGTTCGGTGATCCGGGTGATGATCGCGTTTCCTCCGCCACGCTGCCAGAATTCGCCGGCGGCGAAATCGTCGGAAGCACGGAGCATGGCGTCCAACCGGCTACTGTCCTCGACGCTGAGCGGCAGCCTTGCCTGAGCGAGGCCCATCAGCAGGTCATCGGCGATGAACAACTTCGACACCGACGCGGTGGGGAAGGGTGCGCCGTCGCCCCGGGTGACCAGTTGCCCGGTCTGGCGATCCAGCACCGCGATACTGATGTCGGCACCGCTTTCCCGGGCTTTCAGCATGCCGCGTTCCGCTCTGGAGTCCAAACTTTCCGGTCCGGACGGGATGGGCGGCGCCTGCGGAGGCGCCGCCGGTCGCGCTGCCAGCAGCGACACCTGCCCGCTGGGCGATGCCTTCGTACCGGCATGGTGTTGGGTCGAGGAGGCCGCCAGCAACGCCACCGTCAGCGCGGCTACGCTACCGACGACAAGCACCGATGTAGGGCGTCGCACGTTCCCTCCCGGGCTTGCCTCAGCTGATGGTGCGGTATGCAACAGATGGTGTTCCACCAAGGCTATCCGTAGCGCATACCTCCACACGCAATTGCTGCGCATTTGCGCTCTAACGGCGCCTGACGGGACGCGATTTCGCGGCTCGCGGAGGGTCTGGCACAATTGGGGACGCTGCCCGCGCGGGCTGGTCGTTTCCGCCTGCTGCGACACAGCTGACCACATCGCTCGGCGACGTCAGGACCTCCGCGCCTGAGTCCACCGCAGCGCCAACCGCAAGGAAGAGTCATCGGATGAACACGCTGGACTTCGTCGACCAAGCGTCGCTGCGCGACGACATCCCGGCTTTCGGTCCCGGGGACACCGTCAACGTGCACGTGAAGGTTATTGAGGGCAACAAGCAGCGCGTCCAGGTTTTCAAGGGTGTGGTGCTGCGGCGCTCAGGCGGTGGTGTCCGGGAGACCTTCACGGTCCGCAAGGAAAGCTACGGCGTCGGTGTCGAGCGGACCTTTCCGGTGCATTCCCCGAACATTGACCACATCGAACTGGTGACTCGCGGCGCGGTGCGACGTGCCAAGCTGTACTACCTGCGCGAGTTGCGGGGCAAGAAGGCGAAGATCAAAGAGAAGCGTTGAGCTTCGACATGGGCTGGGTCGGTTCGGGCTCTACGCTGATCCCGTGATCGCCAAACCGGAGCCGTCCGAGTCGACGCCAGGTCAGCAGGAGCCGGCGGAGGAGCACGTCGACGACCGCTCGAAGAAGGGCGGCACCAAGAAGTCGGCGCTCCGCGAGGGCGTGACGCTTGTTGCGATCGCCGTTCTTCTCTACTACGTGATGTTGACTTTTGTGGCGCGGCCCTACCTGATCCCCTCGGAGTCGATGGAGCCCACCCTCCATGGCTGCCCGGGGTGTGTTGGCGATCGGATCATGGTCGACAAACTGTCCTACCGGTTCGTTGATCCGGAGCCGGGTGACGTCGTCGTCTTCAAAGGTCCGCCGAACTGGAACATCGGCTACAAATCCATTCGCTCCGACAACACCGCGATCCGTTGGCTGCAGAACGCGTTGTCATTCATCGGGTTTGTGCCGCCTGACCAGAACGACCTGGTGAAGCGGATCATTGCCGTCGGCGGCCAGACGGTGGAGTGTCGAGCCGACACCGGCCTGACGGTGGACGGCAAGGCGCTCAACGAACCGTATCTCGACCCGACGACGATGATGGCCGACCCCAAGGTGTATCCCTGCCTCGGTAACGAGTTCGGCCCGGTGACGGTGCCTGAGGGACGGCTGTGGGTGATGGGCGACAACCGCACTCACTCAGCGGACTCCCGTGCGCGGTGTACGAGTACCCCGGCCGAAGCGCAGAAGGGAATCCTCTGCACGGGAGACCCGATGGCGGGCACCGTTCCGGTGGAGAACGTGATCGGTAAGGCCCGGTTCATCGCCTGGCCGCCCTCGCGCTGGGGCGGGGTGTCTTCGGTCGACCCGCAGCAGGGGTGAGCGTGCCGGCGATGACGTGGCCTCCCCGGACTGTCATCAGGCGCTCCTCAGGGTTGCGGACCCTGGAATCGGCGCTCTACCGCGGTGGCCTGGGGCCGGTCGCCGGAGTCGACGAGGTGGGCCGCGGCGCCTGCGCCGGCCCGCTGGTGGTGGCGGCGTGCGTGCTCGGACCCAACAGGATGGACAGCCTGGCTGCTCTGGACGACTCCAAGCGGCTCACCGCCAAAGCCCGTGAGGAATTGTTCCCGCTGATCCGCCGGTACGCGCTGGCGTACCACGTGGTGTTCATCCCGGTGCCGGAGGTCGATCGCCGGGGGGTGCATGCGGCGAATATCGAGGGTATGCGGCGTGCCGTGGCGGGACTGTCGGTGCGTCCGGGCTACGTCCTCTCGGACGGGTTCCGGGTTCCGGGCCTGGCGGTTCCGTCCTTGCCGGTCGTCGGCGGCGATGCCGCGGCGGCCTGCATCGCCGCGGCCAGCGTCCTGGCCAAGGTGAGCCGGGACCGGTTGATGGTGGAACTCGACAAGGCGCACCCGGGCTACGGGTTCGCTGACCACAAGGGATACAGCACGGCGGCGCACGGTTCGGCGCTGGCCCGCAACGGCCCCTGTAGCCAGCACCGCCAGTCGTTCATCAACGTCCGTCGGGTGGCCCGCCGGGGCCGGACCCACTTGGTGGGCGGGTTCGCCGTGGGACAAGATGAGAACACGTCGTTCGATACGACCGGGACAGAAGGACAGCTGAGTCGATGAGTGCCGAAGATCTCGAGAAGTATGAAACCGAGATGGAGCTGTCCCTGTATCGCGAATACAAGGACATCGTCGGCCAGTTCAGCTACGTGGTCGAAACCGAACGCAGGTTCTACCTGGCCAACAGCGTCGAACTGGTGCCCCGAAACACCGACGGCGAAGTGTATTTCGAGCTCCGTTTAGCCGACGCGTGGGTGTGGGACATGTACCGACCGGCTCGTTTCGTCAAGCAGGTCCGGGTGATCACGTTCAAAGACGTCAACATCGAAGAGGTCGAGAAGCCGGAGTTGCGGCTGCCTGAGTGAGGTGTGTGCACCGGTGACAGTGTGTGGGTAACTCCGGCCCGTCACAGCTGCCTGGTCTGACGCCGAGGGCCTCGGCGACCACGCTGGGGTGATGACCACACCGGAGCGGTTGACCCGCACTGAACTTGGCGCTCTGGGAGAGCAGGTTGCCGTCGGGCATCTGCTCTCGCTCGGGATGAGCGTCCTGCAGCGCAACTGGCGCTCTCGCTACGGCGAGTTGGACGTCGTCGCCGAGGACGGCGACGCCGTGGTCTTCGTCGAGGTGAAGACCCGCACCGGAGACGGCTTCGGTGGTCTACCCGAGGCGGTGACTCCGGCCAAAGTGCGACGCATTCGCCGGCTGGCCGTACTGTGGCTGGCCGGCCAGCCCATGCGGTGGCGGGACGTTCGCATCGACGTGGTTGGGGTGCGTGTGGGCCGCGATTGCGACCCCGAGGTGACCCACCTGCGCGGCGTGTGCTGATGGCTCTCGGACGGGCGTTCTCGGTCGCGGTGCGGGGCCTGGACGGTGAGATCGTGGAGATTGAAGCTGATATCACCTCGGGGCTGCCGGGTGTGCACCTTGTCGGGTTGCCCGACGCCGCCGTGCAGGAGTCCCGAGACCGGGTGCGTGCGGCCATTACGAATAGCGGCAACAGTTGGCCGATGTCGCGCCTGACGCTGGCGCTATCGCCGGCGACCCTGCCCAAGACGGGATCGCTCTACGACGTCGCCCTGGCCGCAGCGGTTCTCTCGGCGAGTCGTAAACGGCCGTGGCCACGGTTGGAGAAGACGATCCTGTTGGGGGAACTCGCTCTCGATGGCCGGATCAGGTCGGTGCACGGGGTGCTGCCGGCGGTGTTGGCCGCCAAGCGGCAAGGTTGGCCGAGGGTGGTGGTTCCGGTCGGAAATCTGGCGGAGGCGAGCCTGGTGGAGGGCATCGCAGTCCACGGGGTCAGCGGCCTTCGCGATCTACAGCAGTGGCTGGGCACCGGTACCGGTTTGGAGCCGCGGGTGAGTGTGGCGGTGCCGAGGCGGGAACCTACGGCCGATCTGGCCGACGTGCTGGGTCAGACACAGGCCCGGTTCGCTGTCGAGGTGGCCGCTGCAGGGGCACATCATCTGATGCTCACGGGCCCGCCCGGGGTTGGGAAAACGATGCTGGCGCAACGGCTTCCGGGATTGCTCCCGGACCTTGCCGAGAGTGAGGCACTGGAGGTGACGGCCATTCACTCAGTCGCGGGTCTGCTCTCGTCGCGGACGCCGCTGGTCACCAGGCCGCCGTTCATCGCCCCGCACCACTCCTCAAGTGTGGCCGCGATGGTGGGGGGTGGTTCGGGACTTGCCCGGCCGGGTGCGGTGAGCAAGGCGCATCGAGGGGTGTTGTTTCTTGATGAGTGCGCCGAGGTCCGGGTCAGCGTGCTCGAGGCGCTGCGCACTCCACTGGAGGACGGCGAAATCCGCATCGCCCGCCGTGACGGGGTGGCCCGGTTTCCGGCCCGTTTCCAACTGGTCATGGCCGCCAATCCCTGTCCCTGTGCGCCCGCAGATGCCCGGGACTGCACGTGCTCGTCGCAACAGCGTCGCCGCTACCTCGGCAAGTTGTCGGGTCCCCTGCTCGACCGGGTCGACCTGCGGGTGCAGATGCACACCGTGCGTGCGGGCGCGTTCGCACCGGATCCTGCTGAGAGCACTGCGCGGGTGCGGCGCCGGGTGGCGGCCGCTCGCTGCGCTGCCGCTGAGCGGTGGCGACCGCACGGTTTCACCACGAACGCCGAGGTGACCGGAGCGGTTATGCGCCAGCAGTTTCGGCTCGCTGACTCGGCGATGGCGCCGCTGAGGACCGCGTTGGATCGGGGTCTGATCAGCGTCCGAGGCGTGCACCGCGCCATGCGAATGGCCTGGACGCTTGCCGACCTTGCCGGGCGTACCGTCCCCGATGCCGATGACGTTCTGACCGCTCTGAGCTTCCGGCAGACGGAGCTGATCGCGTGAGCGGGAACCGCACGGCGCTCGCGTGGGCGTACCTGTCCAGGGTTGCGGAATCGCCGTGCGCCGAGGTGGCCGCCCTGGTCCGCCACGTCGGCCCGGAGGAAGCTGCCGACCGCATACGCACGGGGGCGGTAGGCGAGGAGCTCGCGAGGCGCACTGAAGCGCGTCGCGAAAACGATTGTGCAGCAGCGGACCTTGAGCTGTTGGCCAGCCGCGGTGGTCGCCTGATCACGCCGATGGATGACGAGTGGCCCGTTATGGCATTCGCCGGGTTCGGAGGGACGCCGTTACGTGACCGGCCGCAGGGCCGTGAACCTTTGGTGCTGTGGGCGATCGGGCCATTACGCCTTGATGATGTCGTTGAACGATCCGCCGCCATCGTCGGAACCCGGGCCGCCACCGCCTACGGAGTGCACGTCGCTGCGGAGCTGGCAGCGGGGCTGGTGGAAAGGGACGTGGCGGTCGTTTCTGGCGGCGCCTACGGTATCGACGGTGCCGCGCACCGGGCAGCGATGGCCGCTGACGGCGCGACGATCGCCGTCCTGGCCGGGGGAGTGGACGTGCTCTACCCGGCAGGACATTCGGCGTTGCTGCACCGGATCTGCGGCAGCGGGCTGCTGGTCAGCGAGTATCCGCCGGCGGTCCGTCCTGCCCGGCATCGATTCCTGACCCGGAACCGACTGGTAGCGGCATTTTCTACAGCCACGGTGGTCGTCGAGGCCGGGTTGCGGAGCGGTGCGGCGAGCACCGCGGCCTGGGCGCGGGCACTGGGCAGAGTGGTCGCGGCAGTTCCCGGTCCGGTCACCTCGGGAGCATCAGCAGGCTGCCATGAACTCCTGCGTTCAGGTGCTGAATTGGTCACCCGACCGGCTGAGGTGCTCGAAATCGTCGGTCGCGTCGGTGAACTCGCTCCGGACCTACCCCGGCCGGAACATGTGCTCGACGGCCTCAGCGAGGTTCAGCGTCAGGTGTACGAAGCCCTGCCAGGCCGGGGGGCCCGCACCCCGGACCAGATCGCCGTCGCCGCCGGCCTTCCGGCCACCACGGTATTGGGACCGCTGGCCACCCTGGAGATCGCCGGGCTGGTGCAGCGGGACGAGGGGAGGTGGCGGTTGGCGCCGAGAGCCCACTGGTGACATCAGGAAGTACCAGCTGCGACCGGGCCGAGACGGGGGCATCCGGTCCCCCGCCAGGGCGGTAGGCAAGCCCGAGAAGCCGTGGAGCAGCGGAGCCGAACAGGTCCGTATATTCGTGAAGGTTAACTGGCATGACCACCGGGAGGGCGCGTGGCTGATCGACCATTGCACACATTCGAGGTCGTCAGCACCACCCACTTTTCGCCGCATATCCGTCGTGTCGTTCTCGGCGGCGGAGGATTCGATACTTTCACCCCGGCCGAGTTCACGGATTCCTACATCAAACTGGTCTTTGTTCCCGACAACGTCGATGTCACGACGCTGGCGCGGCCGCTGACCATGCAGAGCTTTTCTGGCCTCCCCGAGCGAGATCAGCCCGTCCTGCGTACCTTCACGGTGCGCCGGGCAGATCCTGAGTCCCGGCAGCTCACGGTGGATTTCGTGATCCACGGAACCCAGGGGGTCGCCGGTCCGTGGGCCCGTGCGGCCCGCCCTGGCGACATCGTGCGTCTGCTGGGTCCCAATGGCGCCTATCGACCGGATCCAGTGGCCGACTGGCACCTGTTCGCTGGGGACGAGGCCGGTCTCCCCGCGATCAGCAGGGCGCTGGAGGTCTTACCGGCCGACGCTGTCGGGATGGCGTTCATCGAGGTGGACGGGCCCGATGACGAGATCTCCCTGACAAAACCGGAGGGGGTCGAACTCACGTGGGTGCATCGGGGACGGCGGGCCGATCTGCTCGGCGACGCGCGAGCCGGGGACAACGCGCCCCTGGTGGCCGCGGTGACCGGTGCACGGTGGTTGCCGGGTCAGGTACACGCATTCATCCACGGCGAGGCTCAGGCCGTCATGCACAACCTGCGACCCTACGTTCGCGGAGAGCGCGGGGTAGAGGCGAAATGGGCGTCGATTTCCGGCTATTGGTGCCGCGGCCGAACGGAGGAGACCTTCCGTCAGTGGAAGAAGGCGTTGGCCCTCGCCGAGAGCGCGTCGGCAGGGGGCTAGCTTCAGTTACCCGGGCGCTACCGCCGCACTGCCGTCATCGGTGGTTGCGGAGTTCGTGCGACTCGACGCCAGCGAGCGCATGCGCTCGCTGTAGGCAGGCCGCTGCCGGACTTTCAGCGGCCACCAGAACCACGGTCCGAGGATCGCGGCGACCGACGGTGTCATCAGGGATCGGACGATCAGCGTGTCCAGAAGTAGCCCGATGCCGATGGTCATCCCTCCCTGGCCGACGTTGAGCAGGTCGCCGGAGATCATCGCGCCCATGGTGAATGCGAACACCAGGCCGGCTGCGGTTACGACCGTGCCGGTGGAGCCCATCGAGCGAATGATGCCGGTGTTGATCCCGGCGCCGATCTCCTCCTTGAACCTCGAGACCAGCAGCAGGTTGTAGTCGCTGCCCACGGCCATCAGGATGATCACCGCGAATGCCAGCACGATCCAGTTCAACTCCACACCCACGATCCGTTCGAAGATGAGTACCGAAAGACCGAACGCTGCCCCCAGGGAGATCACCACCGTGCCGACGATCACCATGGAGGCCACCAACGCCCGGGTGATGATCAGCATGACGATAAAGATCAGCGTCAGTGCGGCGAAGGCCGCGATCATGGTGTCGTACGTCGCGCCCGACTGGATGTCGCGGTAAGTGGCCGCGGTGCCGGTCAGGTAGATGTCGGCCCCGGCCAGCGAGGTACCCTTCACCGCCTCGTGCGCTGCTGTGAGTTGGTCGTCGACGACCGAGATTCCCTCTTCCGAGGCCGGATTCACGTCGTGGGTGATGATCAGGCGGGCCGCCTTCCCGTCCGGTGAGAGGAACAGTTTGAGGCCCTTCTGGAAGTCGGGATTCTCGAACACCTCCGGCGGCAGGTAGAAGTAGTCGTCGCTCTTGGAGGCGTCGAACGCTTCGCCCATCGCCGTGGCGGTGTCTGTCATCTGCTGCATCTGTTCGATGAGTCCGCCGAAGGTGCTGTCGATGGTCTGCAGCGTCTGCCGCATCGTGTTCGCGGTCTGGATCAGCGGCGGGAACTGCGCCACCATCTGCGGGAAATTCGCATTCATGTCGGACATTCCGCCGACCATCTGGTCCATTCCGCCGATCATCGCGGTCATATCGGTCTGCAAGATGGCCATCGCGTCGCTGAACTGCGAGATGCCGTCGGTGGCGTCGAACGCCGCTCGGATACCCTCGCAGACCGTGATGTTGAGGCAATGCGGCTCCCAGTAGAAGTAGTTCCGCAACGGCCGGACCGCATCGTCGAAGTCGGCGACCCGATCACGCATCCCGTCGAGCGTGACCTTCATGGCGTTCATGTCCTCGACGCTGCGCTGGCCGGACTGTGCCATGCCGGTGGCCGAATCGACGGTACTGCTCATCGATCCCGACATGCGGTTCATCAGACTCTGCATCTCGGTCATCGAGGCGATCATCGCGCTCAGATTGTCGGACATCCCACCGATGTCGGCGACCCGTTCCTTGAGGAATTGCAGGTTCTGCGTGATCGGTATCGACGACATGCTGATCTGATACGGGATCGAACTGTGTGCGATGGGGGAGCCCAGTGGCCGGGTGATGCTCTGCACCATCGCGATGCCCTCGATCCGGAACAGCGCCTTGGCAATCCGGTCGAGGACGATCATGTCGGTCGGGTTGCGCATATCGTGATCGGACTCGATGGTCATGATGTCCGGGTTGAGCCGGGCTGTGCTGAAATGCTTTTCGGCCGCTGCGTATCCGATGTTGGACGGCACGTCGGCGGGGATGTAGTACCGGTCGTCGTAGCTGGTCTTGTAGCCGATTATCGCCAGGATTCCCAGCAGCACAATGGATGTGGTCACCGCCAGGATCGGCTTGGGCCAGCGGACAGTCGCGGTGCCGACTCTTCGCCACCCCCGGGTCTTCAGCATCCGCTTGGGTTCGAGTAGGCCGAAACGGCTGGCCACGACGAGAACGGCGGGGGCGGCGGTCAGCGCGGCAGCTACGACGATGACCAGAGCCATCGCCGAGGGATACGCCAGCGAATTGAAATACGACAACCTGGTCAGCCGCAGGGTGAGCATGGCCCCGGCGATCGTCAGCCCCGAGCCGAGGATGACGTGGCCGACTCCGTGGAACGCGGTGTAGTAGGCCGACTCCGGGTCCTCGCCGTTCTGACGGGCCTCGTGGTAGCGGCCGATCAGGAAGATCGCGTAGTCGGTGCCGGCCGCGATGGCCAGAGCGGTCATCAGCGGGACCGAGAACGTCGAGAAGTCCATGAGGCCGAGGTGTCCCACCACCGCCACAACTCCGCGAGAAGCGCCCATCTCGATGCCGACGATCGCGAGAATCAGCAGAACGGTGCTAAGGGAGCGGTAGACCAGGGACAGCATGATGGTGATCACGATCATCGTGACGACCGTCATCTTGATCATCCCGCTGTCGCTGGCTTCCAGTGAGTCCGTGGTCAGCGGCGCCGGGCCGGTGACGTAGGCCTGCAGGCCGGCGGGCGGCGGCGTCTCATGAATGATCTCCCGGACCGCTTCGACCGATTCATTGCCCTGAGTACTGCCCTGGTCGCCGGCGAGGTTGAGTTGGACGTAGGCGGCCTTGCCGTCGCTGCTCTGCACGCCCGCGGCGGTGATCATGTCGCCCCAGAAATCGTGGACGTGTTCCACGTGCTTCTTGTCGGCCGCGAACTCGGCGACCAGAGATTTGTAATACCTGCGGGCGGATTCGCCGAGCGGTTCGTCCCCGACCAGGACCACCATCGCGATGCTGTCGGAGGTCGACTCCTGGAATTTCTCGCCCATCCGCTTGGCCGCGATCACGGCCGGCGCGTCCTGAGGGGACATCGAGACGGCGTTGGCCATGCCGACCTTCTCGACCTGTGGCACCAGAAGGTTCGTCGCGGCGGTGAAGGCCACCCAGATCAGGATGATGGGCAGGGCGAACGTCCGGACGAAGCGGGGGACGCCCGTCCGGGTGTCCGTGCGGTGCCCGCTCACGCGGCTTTGTCCAGACAGAACACCTGGGCGTCTCGACCCTCGGCGAAGTCCTCGGCGACCAGTGTGTCGTTGACCAGGATCCGACACCCCAGTGCGGGGGTGTCACCTTGGGCGACAACGTTAGCCAAGACGCCGGGATCGGTGGTGCTCACTGTCACCGACCACGGCAGGGACGTGAAACCGGCCTCCAGGGTGTTGCCGTCCGGATCGAGATAGCTGACCCGGCCCACTGCGTTCGGGGGTCCGACGATCTCGTATGTGACCCGCTTGATGTTGGTCGGCTCGATGGAATCCGCGGGCAGTGCCGCCCCGATATAGGGTTTGTCCGAATCGAAGAAGGTTCGCAATCGACTCACGACGGCGGCGGCGACGATCAATGCGACGATCACAACCAAGGCCACCCAATACCGTTTGAGTAAACCAGGCATGTCTGATGTGTCCTTCCGTTGCGTCTGCTGCGGCGGATATGCGCCTCTAACCTATACCATAGGGGGTATGGTATACAGGATATTGAGGTTCGCGGCGAGAGGAGCATGAGGATGTGCCGTCCGGTCAACTGCCGAGTCTGTGGAAAGACAACGTGGTCGGGATGTGGTAAGCACGTCGATATGGTCAGGCGAAGTGTTCCGGCAACTCAATGGTGCGGCGGGAAGCACTCCGTCGCTGAGGGCGATGCGGCCGCATCCGGGCGGCGTGGCTGGATGTTCTGGAAGAGGGATGGCTGACACATGTCGCTGCCGACTCGCGCTCCCCGCCTCCTCGCGATCGCGGTAACCGTTGCGTCGGTGTTGGTGGGGACACCTGCGGTGGCCGCCGCGGATGCCACCGACGACTACCCGATCCCCAACCGCATTCTGCGCACCACCTGCACCGCTGAGCAGATCATGGCCGCGGCACGGGATGTGAGGCCGGTCTACTACGAGCGGTACATGATCGACTACAACAACAAGTCCCCGGAACTCCAACAGGCCGTTCGAGACCGGATCCATTGGTTCTTCGCGATGGACTATGCCGGCCGCCGGCAGTACTCGGAGAACATCGCTACCGACATCTACTTCGAGCAGCTGGCTTTCCAGTGGCCGAACTGGGCGAAGTTGTTCTTCAACAACAAGGGCGTCGCAGCGCGAACCACAGACGTGTGCGCACAGTATCCGCCCGACGACGACAGTCTCTGGCGATGGTGAAGCCGGCGGACTGATCGACACGCCGCAGAGAAGCCGTCCGGTGGCCGTCGCATCTGTAACCGTAGGAGAGTGCACGACTCCGACATGCAGGCCGGACTGCTCGACGAGTACGCTGAGCACCTCTGTCTGGAGCGCGGCCGGTCCGAACACACCCGGCGGGCGTACCTGACAGATCTGCGCCTGCTGTTCGGCTTCATTGAACAGCGGGCGCCGGGAGTTGGACTTGACGGGTTGAGTCTTCCGATGCTGCGGTCCTGGCTGGCTGCGCAGGCCGCCGCGGGGGCGGCCCGCACGACGTTGGCCCGCCGGACAGCGGCGGTCAAGAGCTTCACCGCCTGGGCGACCCGATGCGGCCTGATTCCCGCCGATCCGGCGGTACGCCTGCACATTCCGAAGGCCCGCCGCTCGTTGCCGGCGGTGCTCCGAGAGGATCAGGCGGCGGCGGCGATGGTGGCAGCAGACCTTGGGGCCCAACAAGGTGACCCGCTGGCGCTGCGGGACCGGCTGGTCGTCGAGATGCTCTACGCCACCGGTATCAGGGTCAGCGAACTGTGCGGGCTGGACATCGACGACGTCGACACCGGACGTAGGGTTCTGCGCGTGCTCGGTAAGGGCAACAAACAGCGAACGGTACCGTTTGGCAATCCCGCTCTGGTTGCACTGGGCGCATGGCTGCGTGACGGCCGTCCGGCGTTGGTCACCGCCGCATCCGGACCGGCGCTGCTGCTGGGCACGCGCGGCGGCCGTCTCGATCCTCGTCAGGCCCGGACAATCGTGCATCAGACGATCGCGGCCGTTCCTGACGCCCCGGACATGGGCCCACACGGACTTCGGCACAGTGCGGCCACGCACCTTCTCGAAGGTGGCGCGGACCTTCGTGTGGTTCAGGAAATTCTCGGCCACTCCACGCTGGCCACCACCCAGCTCTACACCCATGTCACGGTCGCCCGGTTGCGTGCCGTACACGATCAGGCCCATCCCCGCGCCTGAGTTACCGGGGGCGCGACAGCGGCTTGAGCCGGATGGCTGTCGTCACCACCAGTCCCACCGGGTCGAGGTAGTCGGCGCGTGCGGCCGGCCCCCACATGGCCCCCCAGTGCAGACAGGCCGTCACCGGGCAGCCGGGGTGTCCGGCGAGCAGCCGCCCCAGGGGAATCCCGGACCGGACCGACTGTCCCACGCGCACTGACGGCTCGACCGGTTCATAACTGGTGCGGAGCCCGCCCGGATGCGCCAACGAAACCACGTGTCGACCGGCCAGCAACCCCGCGAACACGACGGTGCCGGGACCAGCGGCGTAGACCGGCTGGCGGGGCGTGCCCGCGAGGTCGACGCCACGGTGCCCCCGCTGCCAGTCCGGTGATGGCGCATCGAACGCGCGGGTGACTGCCGGTATGGCGGGCCGCAGCGGCCATTGCAGACGGGCCCCGTCGGCGAGGCCGACCGGCGGGCGGGCCAGCGCGAGGACCGTGATCGGCACGGTGAGGATCACGGCGGGTGTAGCGAGTCGCATCGGTTCACCCCACCGCACGGGCCACGATCACGTCCGCGGGGTCGAGGGATGTTGGGCATCGACACCGCGCTGTGTAAACTCGGCCACGCAGCCGGCTTGGTCCGGCTGACTTCGCGTGTCTGAGTGCCACGTCGCCACAGCGGCGTGAGCCGTGCACTTCGGTTGGTCCCGTCAATCGACGGGTCGGAGTGCGCGCAGACGCCAGGGCCCGGCATCAACCGTTGTCGGGCGACAACCGACGTCAAAGGAACCACGACCTCATGGCTGTTGTAACCATGAAGCAGCTGCTCGACAGCGGCACCCACTTCGGGCATCAGACCCGTCGCTGGAACCCCAAGATGAAGCGGTTCATCTTCACCGACCGCAACGGCATCTACATCATCGAACTGCAGCAGACGCTGACCTACATCGAGCGCGCCTACGAGTTCGTCAAGGAGACCGTCGCGCACGGCGGCACCGTCCTCTTCGTCGGCACCAAGAAGCAGGCGCAGGAAT
>JAGQTS010000162.1 GCA_020438895.1 Mycobacterium sp. | reverse complement strand
CGGTGTCCGACACCGCGGAGTTCGGTGGCTACCTTTCCGGCCCGCGCGTGATCGACGCCGGAACCAAGGAGCGGATGCGCCAGATTCTGGCCGAGATCCAGGACGGCACCTTCGTCAAACGGTTGGTCGCCAATGTCGAGGGCGGCAACTCCGAACTCGAGGGTCTGCGCCAGAAGAACGCCGAGCATCCGATCGAGGTCACCGGCAAGAAACTGCGCGACCTGATGAGCTGGGTGGACCGGCCGATCACCGAGACCGCCTGAACGGGCGGCTCGGCGGCCGGTCACGGCCGCAGTGACGGCGCGTCCAAGCCGAACTCGCGTCGCAGCATCGTCCGCGCGGCGTAGTAACCGCTCATCCCGTGTACCCCGCCGCCGGGTGGGGTAGCCGACGAGCACAGGTAGGCATGCGGGATCGGGGTGGTCCACGGGTCGACCCGCGGGGTTGGACCGAGCAGTGCACGAAGTACCGAATTGCCGCCGACGCCGATGTCGCCGCCGACGTAATTGGCATCATGATCGCGCAGTCGGGAGGCCGGAGTGCTGCGGACAGCGAGGACGGTGTCGGAGAAGCCGGGCGCGAAGCGCTCCAGCACCCTGGTCACGACCTCGCTCTGGTCGATCGTCGATCCGGCCGGGACGTGGGCATAGGCCCACAGCGGTCGCCGCCCTGCGGTGTCGATCCGGCCGGGGTCGGCGGCGTAGGACTGCGCCGCGAGCACCATCGGCCACTGAGCGTGCCGCCCGGCGGCCACGTCCCGTTCCGCCAGGGCCATCTGCTTGTGAGAGCCGCCGAGGTGCAGTGTCGCCGCCCCGGCGAGTTCGCCGTCACGCCACGGAACGTCCTGGGAAAGGACGAAATCGACCTTCGCGACGCCGGGTCCGAATCGGTAACCCCGAAGCGCGTCGGCATACCGCTTCGGCAGGGCGTCACCGTAGATGTCCAGCAGTGCGGTCGGTGCGGTGTCGTAGAGGACCACCCCGGACGGGGGCGTGCGGACCGTCACCCCGGGCTCAAGTTCCCCGCCGTGTGCGCGCAGGTCGGCGATCAGAGCATCGGCGATTATCTGACTGCCACCTACCGGCACCGGCCATCCCGAGGTGTGGGCCAGCGTGGCGAGTAGCATTCCCGCGCCGGCTGCCACCATCGACGGGAGCCTTGAAATCGCGTGTGCTGCAACACCGGTGAACAATGATTGGGCGTCCTCGCCGCGCAGCCTGTTCCACAACCCAGTGCCCTGCTCGAGCATTCGCACGCCCAGTGCGGCAGCGGCGCGGAGGTCCGGTGGCAGTGAGCGCTTGTCTCCCAGCAGGAAACCCACCACCGCGTCGGCGCGGGCGGCCATTGGGCTGAGCAGGTGGGCCCAGGAATCGCCGTGTTCCAGGCCGGAGCAGGTGCGCGCAAGGTCCCGGTAAGCGATGCACGCCCGGCGGGCGGGCAGAGGGTTGGCGTAGGAGATCTCCGGAACGGCCAGTTCGACACCGCGGGCCGGTAGATCGAACTCGGTGAAGAACGGCGACGCCAGCGCCAGGGGGTGAATGGCCGAGCAGATGTCGTGGGCCACACCCGGGAACTCCAGGTCCGGCAGGGTTCGCGACCCGCCGCCGAGGGTGGTCTGGGCTTCGAGGACCTGCACCTTCAGCCCGGCGCGAGCGCAGACCACGGCGGCGGCCAGCCCGTTGGGTCCGCTACCGACGACGGTGACGTCCGCCCCATCCTGCATGGCCCCATCCTGCCTGGCCGCCGTCGAATTATCGGCTCGGCGGATACACCTTTAGGCTGTCCGGGTGACTTTGCCCGTAGTGTTGATCGCCGACAAACTCGCCCAGTCCACCGTCGCCGCTCTTGGTGACCAGGTGGAGATCCGTTGGGTCGACGGACCGGACCGCCCCAAGTTGCTGGAAGCGGTCGCTGACGCCGACGCCCTGCTTGTGCGGTCGGCCACCACCGTCGATGCCGACGTGATCGCCGCCGCGCCGAAGCTGAAGATCGTCGCTCGTGCGGGGGTGGGTCTAGACAACGTCGACGTCGACGCCGCCA
>JAGQTS010000161.1 GCA_020438895.1 Mycobacterium sp. | reverse complement strand
GGGGGGGTTCGTGGGGGTGGGAGCCGGCTTCGGCTTGCTCGCGGCGGTCGCCGGCTTCGCCGGGGCCGCCTTCTTCTCGGTCGTCGCGGCGGTCGGCTTGACCGGCTTGCCGGTGGCTGCGGCCGCCGCCTTCGCGGGTGTCGGGGATGTCGCCGTGGGGGTCGTCTTCGTCGTCTTCGTCGTCTTCGCGTTGGCCGAGCTCGCCGACTTGGTGTCGCCCGTGCCGGCGGGCCGCTTCGCAGCGGTCGCCTTCGTGGACGCTGCCTTGGAGGCCGGCTTGGGATCGGGCTTCGGTGCCGTCGGCTTGCTCGTCGCCGTCGTGTTCTTCTTCGTCGCCGCGGCGCTCTTCGCCGTTGTGTTCTTCGCCGCTGCGGCCTGCTTGGCGGGAGCAGCAGCCTTCTTCGTGGAACTCTTCGCAGCCATCTCGGAACGACCTCCTGGCGGATGTGAACGCCGGACTCTATCGGGATGCGGGCCGGTTGGCGGTGACCGTGCGCTGTGTGCGGTGCCCGTCGAGATCAGCCGGGTGGCCGCGGGTTCGCGGCCTCGATCCGCGCCAGCAACTCGGCGTCGTCGATCCCGTCGACCTCGAGCCGCTTCGTGCGCGAGGTGGCGCCGCCGACGATGCGGACGTCGCGCCCCCGGGTGCCGAAGAACGTGGCGACCCAGGCGACCAGCGCCTCGTTGGCGGCACCGTCGACCGGGGGCGCGGCGATCGCGACCTTCGGGTGGTCACCGAACCACCCGGCGAGCGCGGTGCGGCGCGCCCCGGGCTGGACGCGGACGTGGAGCCGGCCCACGGTCAGCTCGCGACGCGCTCCACCACGACCGTGGTGTCACCGTCGGCAACCGCCGACGACGTCTCGAGTGCGAGCGTCTCGCCCGCGACGAGCTCGCGGTGGGTCTCGAACGCCTCGACGACGTCGGCCGGACCGGTGACGCTCAACCGGATCCGGTCCGACACCTCCAGGCCGGCATCGCGGCGGGCCTGCTGGATCGTGCGGATCAGGTCGCGTGCGCGGCCTTCGACCTCGAGCTCCGGCGTGACGTTGGTGTCGAGGACCACCAGGCCGTCGGCGTCCTTGAGCGTGGCCACCGCCCCGTCACCCGCCGACACGACCCGGAAGTCGAACTCGCCCGGGTGCAACTCGACGCCGCCGACGATCGCGACGTCTCCCTCGATCCGCCAGTCGCCCGACTTGTGAGCCCTGATGACCTCCTGCGTGCGACCGCCGAGCCGCGGCCCGAGCGTCTTCGGGTTCAGGATCAGCTCCTTCGACCCGAAGCGATCGACCTCCGACGTCAGCTCGACCTCCTTGACGTTGAGCTCGTCCTTCAGGATGTCGAGGTGGGGCGCGACGAGGTCGACGTCGGCGAGTGCCACGACCGCCTTCGACAGCGGCAGGCGGACGCGGAGCCCCTCGGCCTTGCGGAGCGAGAGCAGCGTCGAGCACGCGTCGCGTACCTGCGCCATCCCGGCGTGCAGGTCGGCGTCGCGGGGGAACGTCGCCGCGTCGGGCCAGTCGGTGAGGTGGACGCTCGGCGCACCGCCTCCGTCGGCGTCACCGTCGCCGACGAGACCTGCGTAGACGTGCTCGGTGACGAGCGGCAGCAGCGGGGCTGCCACCTGGCACAGCGTGACCAGCGCGGTGTGGAGGGCGTCGATCGCATCCTGGTCGCCCGCCCAGAACCGATCGCGGCTGCGACGGATGTACCAGTTGGTCAGCGTGTCGAGGAACGACGCCACGGACTCGGCGGCACCGAAGAGGTCGTAGACGTCCATCCGGTCGGTGACCGACTCGACCAGGAGCCGCAGCTCGCCCATCAGGTAGCGGTCGAGCACGTCGGACTGGTCGGTGCGCACCGAGCCGTGCAGGCCGGCGGCGTTGCCGTAGAGCGCGAGGAACGAGTAGGCGTTCCAGATCGGCAGCACGACGTGGCGGACCGTGTCGCGGATGCCGGCCTCGGTGACCGAGAAGTCGGCGCCGCGGAGGATCGGCGACGACAGCAGCAGCCACCGCATCGCATCGGCGCCGTACGTGTCGAACATCTCGTTCGGGTCGGGGTAGTTGCGCAGCGACTTCGACATCTTCTGCCCGTCGTTGCCGAGCACGATGCCGTGGCTGATCACGTTGGAGTACGCGGGGCGGTCGAAGAGCGCCGTGGCGAGCACGTGCATCGTGTAGAACCAGCCACGGGTCTGGCCGATGTACTCCACGATGAAGTCCCCGGGGAAGTGGGTCTGGAACCAGTCGCCGTTTTCGAATGGGTAATGCACCTGGGCATAGGGCATCGAGCCGGAATCGAACCACACGTCGAAGACATCCTCGATGCGCCGCATGGTCGACATGCCCGTGGGATCGTCAGGGTTGGGTCGGGTGAGTGTGTCGATATAGGGCCGGTGCAGGTTATCGGGGCGCACCCCGAAGTCGAGCTCGATCTCGTCGAGGCTGCCGTAGACGTCGACGCGCGGATACGCCGGATCGTCGGACACCCATACCGGGATCGGAGTACCCCAGTAGCGGTTTCGGGAGATCGACCAATCCCGCGCACCTGCCAGCCACTTTCCGAACTGGCCGTCTTTGACGTGCTCGGGGTACCAGGTGATCTGCTGGTTGAGTTCGACCATCCGGTCGCGGAACTCGGTGACTTTGACGAACCAGGACGATACAGCCCGGTAGATCAGCGGATTGCGGCACCGCCAGCAGTGCGGGTACGGGTGTTCGTAGGTCTCGTGGCGGATCAACACCGGTGCATTGACCGCCGCGGGCCCGGTCCCGTTCTTCAGATCCCGAATGATCTGAACGTTGGCATCGAAGACCTGCTGGCCCTGGTAGTCCGGCACGGTCGCGTCGAATCGGCCCTTGGCGTCGACCGGGGTGACCGGAATGATGCCGACAGTGTCGGTGGTGGCCTTGTCGTCCTCACCGTAGGCCGGAGCCATGTGGACGATGCCGGTGCCGTCCTCGGTCGTGACGAAATCACCCCGCAGCACCTGAAAAGCGTTGTCGGATTCGGCGAAATAGGGAAACGGCGGCAGATAGCGCAACCCGATCAACTGCTCGCCGGTGTGACTGCCGACGATCTCCGGATCCTCCCCCAGTTCGCGCACATACGCGCCGAGTCGTGCGCGAGCAATCACCAACCGCCGGCCGTCGAAAGGGCCTCTGCCTTGCACGGCGACGTAATCCACTTCGGGATTGACGGCCACCGCCTGGTTGGACGGCAGAGTCCACGGCGTGGTGGTCCAGATCAGCAGATACGCGCCGTCCAGATCGGACTCGGGGGCGCTGAGACGGAAACCGACGGTGATGGCCGGATCCTGTCGGCTCTGATAGACGTCGTCGTCCATGCGTAACTCGTGGCTGGACAGCGGGGTCTCGTCGTTCCAACAGTACGGCAGCACCCGGACACCCTCGTAGGCCAAACCCTTGTCCCACAGCTGTTTGAACGCCCAGATGACGGATTCCATGAACGGCAGATCGAGGGTCTTGTAGTCGTTATCGAAATCAACCCAGCGGGCCTGACGGGTGACGTAGGCGCGCCACTCGTTGGTGTACCGCAACACCGAGTCGCGGCATGCTTCGTTGAACGCACCGATACCCATGTCCTCGATCTGGGACTTGTCGGTGATCCCCAGTTGCCGTTGGACCTCGAGTTCGGCGGGCAGTCCGTGGGTGTCCCATCCGAACCGCCGCTCCACCTTGTATCCGCGCATGGTGCGGTACCTCGGGACGATGTCCTTGACGTAGCCGGTCAGGAGGTGACCGTAGTGCGGCAGTCCATTGGCGAACGGCGGCCCGTCGTAGAAGACGTACTCCGCGGCACCGTCGCGACGGGCGATGCTGGCCCGGAAGGTGTCATCGGCGGCCCAATAATCCAGGACGCTTCGCTCGAGAGCGGGAAAATCCGGGGAACCACTGGGCAGTTTGGGGTAGGTGTCCGGGGCCATGTCGGGCGTCTCCTGTGCCGTTTCGGGCACGGGGACGACGCCGTGCCCTCGCACGACCGCCGCGGTACCACCCCGCTTACGCGCCACTCACGCGCGTCGCTCATCGTCGGCTGTGACGGGCCACCCGCCCGGTTCTACTGAGCCCGACCCACCCTCACAGGTACGCCGGACCGTTCTTCCGGAAGCTCCCCGGTGATGGCCGGATCGTCGCTGATGGGTCGATCCTACAAGCCCCGCCCACAGCCGAACCACACCTAGCACGGATGCCGGAGTCCGGGGAGCAGGTACGTACGATGGATCGGATGGCTCGGCGCACCCCTCCGGCGACGGAAACCGCCGCCGAAGGCGATGGCGTCTTCGGCTGGATCGGTCGTGCCGTGGTGCGCTCACCGTTGCTGGTGATCGCTCTGTGGATCGCAGCTGCTGTCAGTTTAACAATGGCATTCCCGTCGCTGGCGGTGCTGGCCCAGAAGACCCCGGCGGCGGTTCTGCCACCGGATGCCCCCTCAGTGGTCAGCCAGAAGACCATGACAGAGGCATTCCAGGAAGCCAGTTCCGACAACATCCTGCTGGTCGTGCTGACCAACGAAAAGGGCCTGACGCCGGCTGACGAGGTTGTCTATCGCAACCTGGTGGCGAAACTGAGGGCCCAAACCGACGACGTCGCCGCTCTGCAGGACTTCATCTCGGTGCCGCCACTGCGGGAGATACTCGTCAGCAAGGACCGCAAGGCCTGGCTCCTGCCGGTGAACATCGTCGGTGAGATCGCGACCCCCAAGGCCATCGCGGCGACCAAACGCGCCATCCAGACCGTCCAGCAGACGGTGGCCGGAACCGATGTCACGGCATTCACCACGGGACCGGCCGGCACCTTCGACGACATCAACGACATCGGCGAGCACGACCGCGTCGTGATCGAAGTCGTCACCCTGGTGGTGCTGTTGGTGATCCTGCTGGTGGTGTACCGCAACCCGTTGACAATGATGCTTCCGCTGATCACGATCGGGGTCGCCTTGGTGACCGCCCAGGGAGTCGTGGCCGGGCTCGGCACGGCGGGTCTGAGCATCTCCAATCAGACGATCGTGCTGATGACCGCAATGATGTTCGGCGCGGGCGTCGACTACGCGGTATTCCTGATCAGTCGTTACCACGACTACCTGCGCCTGGGGCAAGATGCCGATACCGCGGTGCGCAGCGCCCTGAACTCTGTCGGAAAGGTGATCGTCGCGTCGGCGTTCACCGTCGCGGTGACGTTCCTGG
>JAGQTS010000160.1 GCA_020438895.1 Mycobacterium sp. | reverse complement strand
GAATCCACCTGGAGGACCTGTTCGTCCGCCCGGACTTTCGCCGCCGCGGGCTCGCCCGCGCCCTGCTGGCCACGCTGGCCCGCGAATGCACCGAGAACGGATACAGCAGGCTCGGCTGGGCGGTATTGGACTGGAACACCGACGCGATCGCCCTCTATGACGGCGTCGGCGGAAAGCAGCTCTCGGAGTGGATCGGCTATCGGGTGTCCGGGCCCGAACTGTCCGCCCTGGCCTCTCTCGTGGATCCGTCCATGGATTCCGGATCGGATTCCGGATCGGATTCCGGATCGGATTCCGCCGAGTTCGGCTGACCGGCAAGCCATGTCAACGTGCTCGGACTGAACAGCAGCACCAGCACCGCCACCGATACCGCCGCGATGGGAACGGCATAGCCCCAGCGGTGCGAACCCACTCCGGCGTACCAGGTGGCCGGCAGGATCAGCATCTGGGCGAACACCGCCAGACCACGCCCCCAGCGTCGGCCCGACCAGAGCGCCCAGGCCGCGGCCAGCACCGCCCCGCCGACCACGACGAACCAGATCGCGTTGCCGTAGCCGTCGACGATGCTCCGGTCGGCCCCCGCGACGCCGCGGGCAACGAAAACGACGGCGGCGACCAACCCCGCCGCGCCCTGCATCCCCACCAGGATCGCGGCCCGGCGGACGGCCTGCGGGGGCGGCGATGTCATGGACTCAGAGTAGAACGCCGACGCCCACGAGCCCGCATGCAGGGACCGATACGGGGGACGGTCACCACTCCAGCAAGCGGTGACCGTCCCGGCGCCTCGCACTGCACCAGGGGGGGGGTCGGTGACGGTGGAGACTGACCACCATCGTGCGGCCTGCGCCCACAGGCGGGCCAGCCACCCGCCGAACTCCCAGCAACATCACAGGACTCGCCTCGATAGGGTCGTCACCGTGCGCGCCGTGCTGATCGTGAACCCCAACGCCACCTCAACCACCCCGGCCGGGCGCGATCTGCTGGCACACGCCCTGGAAAGCCGTGTCTCCTTGACCGTCACCCACACCGACCACCGGGGACACGCCATCGACATCGCCGAACAGGCCAAGACCGACCGGATGGACGTGATCATCGTGCACGGTGGCGACGGCACCGTGAACGAAGTGGTGAACGGCCTATTGGGCAAGCCCAGCGGCGTGCTGCCCGATCCGGCGGCGCTGCCTGCCGTCGCAGTGGTCCCGGGAGGCTCCGCCAACGTCTTCGCCCGCGCTTTGGGCATAAGTTCCGACCCCATCGAGGCCACCAACCAACTGATCGACCTGCTCGGCGCGCACCGCGCCGGCGATCCGTGGCGGCGTATCGGCCTGATGGACTGCGGTGAGCGCTGGGCGGTGTTCACCGCCGGAATGGGCGTCGACGGTGATGTGGTGGCGGCCGTCGAGGCTCAGCGCGCCAAGGGCCGCAAGGTCACCGCCGCGCGCTACATGCGCATCGGGCTGCGCGAGATGCTGGCCAACGTTCGCACCCCACCGGCGCTCACCGTGCATCTGCCCGACCGCGGCGCTGTCGCCGGAGTGCACTTCGCGTTCGTTTCCAACGCCAGCCCATGGACCTACGCCAACGCCCGGCCGGTGTGGACCAATCCCGACACCACCTTCGAAACCGGTCTCGGCCTTTTCGCGGTGACCAGCATGAATGTCGTCGCCAACCTGCTGCTGGTCCGCCGAATGCTGTCCCGGAAAGCCAACATCAAAGCTCGTCACCTCGTGCGGGAGGACGACCTTCCCTGGGTCCGGATCACCGCCAGCCCGCCGGTATCGTGCCAGGTGGACGGTGATTTTCTGGGCCTGCGCGACGAGATGACATTCACCTCGGTGCCCCGGGCGCTGGCCGTGGTGGCGCCGGTCTGAACCTCGGGCTCCCGCCGCACGCCACCAAGAGTGACGTTGCCCACGGTTTGAGAAAGTTCTGTTGACATATAACGAGGCTGTGACAGCATCGATGCAACAGCACAACACAGTTTGTGTGCGCTCTCACAGCCTAGGGCCTAAAGGTACCCCTTAGTCCTGCGCGCGCACACACCAGGTAAGGAGTAGCGGAAATGGATTGGCGCCACAAGGCGGTCTGTCGCGACGAGGATCCGGAACTGTTCTTCCCCGTGGGGAACAGCGGCCCGGCGCTGGCCCAGATCGCAGAGGCGAAGCTCGTCTGCAACCGGTGCCCGGTGACCACCGAATGCCTCAGCTGGGCACTCGAATCCGGTCAGGACGCCGGCGTCTGGGGCGCCATGAGCGAGGACGAGCGTCGCGCCCTCAAGCGGCGTAACGCCCGTACGCGGGCCCGCTCCGGAGTCTGAGCTTCTCAGCAACCAGCCGCGGCCCCGAGGAATCGGGGCCGCGGTTCTTTTCGCGATCGGTCATGACCGGATGCGGTCTGGTGCGTCACGTGGCCTGGTGCGTCGTGTGGTCTAGTGCGTCCGGCCGCGGCGCCCGATCGGCACCCGAAGCAGCACGTCGGTGCCGCCGTCGGTGCAGGGTCGCATCGACAGTGAGCCGTCGAGTTCGGCCGACACCAGAGTCCGCACGATCTGCAGTCCCAGCCGATCGGAGGTTTCCAGGTTGAACTCCGGCGGCAGCCCCCTGCCGTCGTCGTGCACCTCGACATCCAGCCAACGGGCCGAACGCTCGCTGCGGATCAGGACGCTGCCCATGCGTTCAGCTCGCTCGAACCCGTGTTGGACGGCGTTCTGCACCAATTCGGTGACGACCAGCACGAGCGCGGTGGCACGGGCGGCGTCGAGTACGCCCATCGTCCCCTCCCGCCTGATCCGGATCGGCGCGTCCACCCGGGCGACGTCGTTCATGATCGGCAGAATCCGGTCGATCACCTCATCGAGGTTGACCTCCTCGTCCACCGACATCGACAGCGCCTCGTGTACCTGGGAGATGGCGGCGACCCGCCGCACCGACTCCATCAGCGCCTCCTGCGCCGCAGCGTTGGTGGTGCGCCGGGCCTGCAGGCGCAGCAAGGCGGCAACCGTCTGCAGGTTGTTTTTCACGCGGTGGTGGATTTCCCGGATCGTGGCGTCCTTCGACAGCAGTGCGCGGTCCCGGCGCTTGACTTCGGTGACATCACGCACCAGCACCGCCGCCCCCACGGACTGTCCCGCCAGCACCAGCGGCAGCGTGCGGAGCAGCACCGTCGCACCACCGGCATCGATCTCCAGCCGCATCCCCGCTGTGCCGGCCACCGAAGCGCCGACATGCTCGGCGAGTTCGCCGGCCTCGAACGGATCCGATATCAGCGGACGGGTGACGGAGACCAGGTTGTGGCCCTCGAGTTCGGAGGTCAGGCCCATCCGGTGATAGGCCGACAGGGCGTTGGGACTGGCGTAGCCGACCACACCGTCGACGTCGAGGCGAATGAATCCATCGCCCACCCGCGGACTCGACCGGGAGATCGCGAGGTCCGCGACGTTGGGGAACGTGCCCTCGCCCACCATGGCCAGCAGCTGTGCTGCGCAGTCCAGGTAGGCCGTCTCCAGTGGACTGGAGGTGTCCGCACCGTCCCCGGCACGCTGGCGCGTCAGCAGCGCCACTTCGTCTCCGCGATAGCACACCGGCATCGGCGACTGCAGGTCATCCTCGGCGACAA
>JAGQTS010000159.1 GCA_020438895.1 Mycobacterium sp. | reverse complement strand
TGGTGACCGGTACGCACGGCAAGACCACCACCACCTCGATGCTGATCGTCGCGCTGCAGCACAGTGGGGTGGACCCGTCGTTCGCGGTGGGCGGCGAACTCGGTGAGGCCGGCACCAACGCCCACCACGGCAGTGGCGCGGTTTTCGTCGCCGAAGCCGACGAGAGTGACGGCTCGCTGCTGGAGTACATCCCCGACGTGGCGGTGGTGACCAACATCGAAGCCGACCATCTGGATTTCTTCGGCAGCCGAGAGGCCTACGTCGCCGTGTTCGACGACTTCGTCGAGCTCCTGACGCCCGGCGGCGCGTTGGTGGCCTGCTCGGACGATCCGGGCGCGGCCGCGCTGGCCGACCGTAGCGCCGCCCTCGGCATTCGGGTACTGCGCTACGGCAGTGCCCCCTCGCCGGGGTCGGCGGGCGAGCTTGCCGGGGCGCTGCTGAGTTGGGAGCAGCAGGGCACCGGTGCCGTCGCGCACATCCAGCTCGCGGGGGAGGCGCACCCCCGGGCCATGCGGTTGGCGGTTCCCGGTCGGCATATGGCTCTCAACGCGCTCGCGGCCCTCCTCGCCGCGGTGGAGGCCGGCGCGCCGGTCCAGGTCGTCCTCGACGGGTTGGCCGGTTTCGAAGGTGTCCGCCGCCGCTTCGAGCTGATCGGAAATGTCGGCGGGGTAAGGGTTTTCGACGACTACGCCCATCACCCCACCGAGGTTCGCGCTGCGCTGACCGCGTTGCGCACGGTGGCCTGCCAGGATCACACCGGCCACGCGACAGTGACCGGGGCTCGGAGCATCGTCGTCTTCCAGCCGCACCTCTACTCGCGTACCGCCGCCTTCGCCCGCGAGTTCGCCGCCGCGCTCGACATCGCCGACGAGGTGTTCGTGCTCGACGTCTACGCCGCCCGGGAGCAGCCGCTACCCGGCGTCAGTGGCGCCACCATCGCCGAGCACGTCACCGTACCGGTTCGGTACATCCCGGACTTCTCCGCGGTGGCCGACCAGGTCGCCGCGACCACGCGGCCGGGGGACGTGGTGGTGACCATGGGTGCCGGCGACGTGACGATGCTGGGTGCTGAGATCGTCACCGCGTTGCAGACCCGTTCCGAAGCCCGGTGGCGGCAGCTGTGAGCGGGGAGGTCCCGGAGAGCGGCACTGATGCCGAAACTGAGGCCGAAACCGTGGCCGAAACCGTGCCTGAAACCGTGGCCGAGGCGGGCGCGGACGCCGAACCGGTGGAGCAGAGCGGCGCGGCCAGCGATTCCGGTGATGAACAAACCGATGGGCAGTCGAACGCCGCGACTGCCGACGACCTGGAGGGCCCGCGCCGGCGGGCCCGGAGGGAGCGCGAGGAGCGCCGTGCCGCTCAGCAACGGGCCACGGCGATCGAGAACGCCCGCCGGGAGGCCAAACGCAGGGTCACCGATCACGCGGCCACGGCCCAAGCTCGGCTGGGTGAGCGCACCGTCAAGGGGCTCAAGCTGCTGGTGTGGCTCATCGTGCTGACTGTGGCCAGCGTCGTGCTGGGGCTGATCCTGTATTTCACCCCGGCGATGTCGGCCCGGTCGGTGGTGGTGGTCGGCACCGGCGCGGTGACCCGCGATGAGGTCGTGGGTGCGGCACAGGTGCAGCCCGGTACACCACTGCTTCAGATCGACACCGACGCGGTCGCCGACCGGGTGGCGGGCATCCGGCGGGTGGCTTCCGCCCGGGTACAGCGCGAATATCCTTCGACCCTGCGCATCACGATCGTCGAACGGGTTCCGATCGTGGTCAAGGACTATCCCGACGGCCCACACCTGTTCGACCGCGACGGGGTGGACTTCGCCACCGCCCCGCCGCCTCCCGGTCTGCCCTACATCGAGGTCGACAACCCCGGTCCCGCCGATCCACCCACGAAGGCGGCTCTGGAGGTGATGACCGCGCTGGCTCCGGAAGTGGTCGCCCAGGTCAGCCGCATCGCGGCGCCCTCGGTCGCCTCGATCACGTTGACCCTCAACGACGGTCGCACCGTGGTATGGGGGACCACCGATCGCACTGACGAGAAGGCGGAGAAACTGTCCGCCCTGCTGACCCAGCCGGGCCGGGTGTACGACGTTTCCAGCCCGGATCTGCCGACCGTCAAATAGCCCCGGCCCGGAATCGTCGGCCGGGCGCCGGGCGAGAATTTTTTGCGACACGACGGCGCGCCTCCCCAATCAGCGGCGCGCCGGCCATACCGTTCCTGGTGCGACACAACCTGACATAACTCTAAGCCTCTGGTTGAGGTTGAGGGTTTATCGGGGGAGACGCGCCGGACCCCCTTGTTAGCGCAGTTCCCACCACCGGAGGAAGACGATTCCGATGACCCCCCCGCATAACTACCTCGCCGTCATCAAGGTCGTTGGGATCGGCGGAGGCGGCGTCAACGCCGTCAACCGGATGATCGAACAGGGCCTCAAAGGCGTGGAGTTCATCGCGATCAACACCGACGCACAGGCGCTGTTGATGAGCGATGCCGACGTCAAGCTCGACGTCGGCCGTGACTCCACCCGTGGACTGGGAGCCGGCGCCGACCCGGAGGTGGGCCGGAAGGCCGCCGAGGACGCCAAGGACGAGATCGAGGAACTGCTGCGCGGTGCTGACATGGTGTTCGTCACTGCTGGTGAGGGTGGCGGCACCGGCACCGGTGGGGCGCCCGTGGTGGCCACCATCGCCCGCAAGCTGGGCGCGCTGACCGTCGGTGTGGTGACCCGCCCGTTCTCCTTCGAGGGCAAGCGGCGGTCCAATCAGGCGGAGAACGGCATCACTGCGCTGCGGGAGAGCTGCGACACCCTGATCGTCATTCCCAACGACCGGCTGCTGCAGATGGGTGATGCGCAGGTGTCGTTGATGGACGCCTTCCGCAGCGCCGACGAGGTGCTGCTGAACGGCGTTCAGGGCATCACCGATCTGATCACCACCCCCGGCCTGATCAACGTGGACTTCGCCGATGTCAAGGGCATCATGAGCGGAGCCGGCACCGCCCTGATGGGGATCGGCTCGTCCCGCGGCGATGGACGCGCGCTCAAGGCCGCCGAGATCGCCATCAACTCGCCACTGCTGGAAGCCTCGATGGAGGGGGCGCAGGGCGTGCTGATGTCCATCGCCGGGGGGAGTGACCTCGGCCTGTTCGAGATCAACGAGGCGGCATCGCTGGTGCAGGACGCCGCGCACCCCGAGGCCAACATCATCTTCGGCACCGTGATCGACGACTCGCTGGGCGATGAAGTCCGGGTCACCGTCATCGCGGCGGGCT
>JAGQTS010000158.1 GCA_020438895.1 Mycobacterium sp. | reverse complement strand
CAACTCCATAATCGAACACTAGTGCGAACCACCGACAATTAGAGGGTGCAGCTGGGAGGCGCGCCGTGATGAGGCCGGGACGCCCAGCTGCTGCGGCGCGGGAACGGGCCGCAGCCTCCGGCTACCCGAACAGCGGGAGCAACGGGCCGCCTTCGGCAATGCGGTCGATCGCCTTGGGACACAAGAAGGACACCGCCATACCCGTGAGAGCGGTCGGCGCGCCGAGGGGGCGGCCGAGGGCATCGGCCACTTGGGAGGCGATGTCTGCGCTGTTCTGGCTGCGGTCGGCCAGCAGCGGGCACAGCGACTGCCCCAGTGCCACCGCGTCTCCCGGCGCAACATCGGTGACGCCGAGACCGTCCAGTGTGCTCAGCAGGTCCTCAACCGAACCCGTGTCGGCCTGGGCGGGGTTGGCGAAGGCGAGCGTGGCGCTGACCAGACCGGCCACCAGGCCCGTTTTCACCGCGATACGACGGAAGTTCATAACGGTTGCATCGTAGGCCGATCACAGCGCGTTACGGAACCAGGTTGACCCGCTGATAGCCTCATTCCATGCAGGGATTCGCCGGAAAAGTGGCGGTGGTGACAGGCGCTGGGTCGGGCATCGGCCAAGGCCTGGCGATCGAATTGGGGCGGTCGGGCGCCTCCGTGGCGATCAGCGACGTCGACACCGACGGTTTGGCGGTCACCGAACAGCGACTCAAGGCCATCGGTGCCCCGGTGAAATCCGACCGTCTCGATGTCACGGAACGGGAGCGCTTTCTGCTCTACGCCGACGAGGTCAAGACGCACTTCGGCAAGGTCAACCAGATCTACAACAACGCCGGGATCGCCTTCACCGGCGATGTCGACATCACCCCGTTCAAGGACATCGAACGGGTGATGGATGTCGATTACTGGGGGGTTGTCAACGGCACCAAAGCGTTTCTGCCCCACCTGATCGACTCGGGCGACGGCCACGTCATCAATATCTCCAGTGTTTTCGGCCTGTTCGCGGTGCCCGGACAGGCCGCCTACAACTCGGCGAAGTTCGCCGTTCGCGGGTTCACCGAGGCGCTGCGTCAGGAGATGATCCTGGCGAAGCACCCGGTCAAAGTGACCACCGTGCACCCGGGCGGGATCCGCACAGCGATCGCCCGTAACGCCACCTCGGCGGAGGGAGTCGATCAGGCGACCCTGGCAGAGTGGTTCGACACCAAGATGGCGCGCACCTCCCCCGAACGGGCCGCGCAAATCATCCTCGACGGCGTCGCCAAGAACAGGGCGCGGGTCCTGGTGGGCGCTGACGCCAAGATCCTCGATATTGTCGTTCGGGCAACGGGGTCGGGCTATCAGCGGGTCCTCACCGCACTGTCCAACCGCTTCATGCCGGCTTCCCGCTGACTCAACGTCCCAGCGGATTGGCGGCCAGCCATTCCTCGGCAACAGCCTGCGGGTCGGCGCCGTCCTGCACCTTCCGGCGCATGTCGACCAGCGACGCTGTGTCGAGCACTCCAGCAATCTCGTTGACCGCTCGAAGTTGCATGGCGCCCAACTCGTTACGCCGGAACAGCGCAACAACGTTCTCGGCGGGTACCAGCGCCGGTTTGCGGTCAGCGAGCAGGATAACCCCGTCCGGCACCGTCGTCTGAGCCGTCGTCGCCCAGGCGACGTTGATGGCATCGGCACGTAGCGCGTCGAACAGGACTGCGGGATAGCCGTATTCCCGGGCAGCGGGCAACACGCACGGCCCGATCCGGCTCGGGACTTCAGCGCCACTGGGGGCACCGACCCGCAGTTGAGCGCAGTGCTGCACCAGTGCCTGCAGGTCCCGGGCGCCCCATCTCGTCGCTACGACTTCAGTGACAGCCAGTGCCGGCTTGTCCTCTGCCGCGACGGCATAGTCGGCCGCCGCGAGCCCCTCCGGCAGGGCACCAGCCAGCGCGCGGTACACCTGCTCCGCGGAGCGTGCCTCCGATTCCGGGTCCAGGCGCTGCAACAGCTGGCCAGTGAAACCCGTTGCTACACTGATTTTTCCAGCCTCCAGCGCCTCGAACACATCGTCGGATGGCTCGACCCGGGCGGCAGTGCCGTAGTAGCGCAGGCCGGCAGCGTAGATGTGGGCCAGCAGGGCGGTTTCAGGATCGTCCGGCGCACCGACCGCCATCGAGGGCTGGCCACCGGTGCCACCGCAGGCGGCGACGAGCACCACCCCCAGGACGATCAGCAGCCGCCGAACGACCATCAGTCCTCAGCGGCGGCGGCGGCCACGGCGGCGGCCACCGCGGGTCCGACCCGAGGATCCAACGGACTGGGCACGATGTGGTCCGCCGCCAAGTCCTCGCCGACAACGGAGAAAATCGCTTCCGCCGCCGCGACTTTCATCTTCTCGGTGATCCGACGCGCACCGGCGTCGAGTGCCCCGCGGAACACGCCGGGGAACGCCAGCACATTGTTGATCTGGTTGGGGAAGTCGCTACGCCCGGTGGCAACGATAGCGGCGTGCCGCTTGGCCGCCTCCGGGTGAATCTCCGGGTCGGGGTTCGAGCAGGCGAAAACGATGCCGCCCGGAGCCATCGTGGCGATCAGTTCCTCGGGGACCTTTCCGGCCGAGACCCCCAGGAACACGTCCGCACCGTCGAGAGCCTCGGCTAGTCCACCGGTGCGGCCCTCCGGATTGGTTCGTTCGGCAAGATCGGCCTTCACGCCGTTGAGATCGCTGCGGTCGTTGTGCACGATCCCCTTGGAATCCAGCACGGTGATGTTGGCCATCCCGGCGGCGAGCAGGATGTTGGCGCAGGCAACGCCGGCGGCTCCCGCACCGGAAATCACCATCTTCAGGGAACTCATCCTGCGTTCCAACACGGCGGTGGCCCCCAGCAGGGCGGCGAGCACCACGATGGCGGTGCCATGCTGGTCGTCATGCATGACCGGGCAATCCAGCGCCTCGATGACGCGGCGTTCGATTTCGAAGCACCGGGGCGCGGAGATGTCCTCCAGGTTCACCGCACCGAAACTCGGCCGCAACCGGATCAGGGTCTCGACGATCTCGTCGGGATCCTTGGTGTCCAGCACGATCGGAATGGAGTCCAGCCCGCCGAAGGTCTTGAACAACGCCGACTTGCCCTCCATAACAGGCAATGACGCCGACGGGCCGATGTCGCCCAACCCCAGTACCGCACTGCCGTCGCTGACGACAGCGACCAGTCGGCCGGCCCAGGTGTAGCGCGCGGCCAGCGTCTGGTCGGCAGCGATCGCACGGCTGACCTGAGCCACCCCGGGGGTATAGGCGATGGACAATGCGCGCTGGGTGTCGAGAGGCGCCTTCAGATCAACCGACAGCTTCCCGCCCTGATGGGCGGCGAAAATCTCCTCGTCGGTGAGCACGAGGTGGGATGGTGCAGCCGTTTCATTCACGGCGACAGGGTACGCGGGCCAGATCAGCGCAGATGCCGCACTCCCCTGTTCCGGCCGCGTTCCGGTCCGCTGCCCGCGTAGCATCTGCAGCCATGCCGTCGTTCCGGCCCCGCCCGCCCGCCCTGCTGGGCGGCTCCCGGCCGCGTCCGCGCGCCGTTGATCCGGGCCGGATTCACCTTCCCGTGTCAGAGGCCGTCGTGGACTGCGCGGTCTATGTCGACGGGGCCCGGTTGCCCGGAAAATTCACCCACGCCGCGGCGTTAGCGGAGGCCCGTGACCTGATCAGCGCCGGGCGCACCGCGTTCGTCTGGATCGGACTGCACGAGCCCGACCAGCACCAGATGGAATTGGTCGCCGCAGTCTACGGTCTGCATCCGCTGGCGGTCGAGGACGCGGTGCACGCCCATCAACGCCCCAAGGTCGAGCGTTACGACGACACCCTGTTCTTGGTTCTCAAGACAGTGAAGTACCTCCCGCACGAGTCGGTGCACCTGGCCCACGAGATCGTTGAAACCGGCGAGATCATGGTGTTCGTCGGCGCCGACTTCGTCGTGACCGTCCGCCATGGCGAGCACACCGGTCTGGCCGAGGTGCGCAGCGATCTGGAATCCGAACCCGCCTTGCTGGCGCTGGGTCCGTACTCGGTGATGCATGCGGTGGCCGATCACGTGGTGGACACATACCGCTGGGTCGCCGAGTCGATGGAGTCCGATATCGACGCCATCGAGGAGGACACGTTCTCCCCACACACCAAGACCGACATCGAACCCATCTACCTGCTCAAGCGTGAGGTGCTTGAGATGCGCCGCGCAGTGGCCCCACTGACCGAGGCGCTGACGAAACTGCATACCGACTACCGCGACCTGCTGTCCAAGGAGATCCTGCGCTACATGCGTGATGTCCAGGACCACCAGGGACTCGCGGCCGACCGCATTGCCAGCTATGACGAGATGCTCTCTTCACTCGTGCTGGCCGCATCGGCGAAGGTCGACATGCAGCAGAACACCGATATGCGAAAGATCTCGGCGTGGGTGGCGATCGCCGCCGTACCGACCATGATCGCCGGGATCTACGGAATGAACTTCCAGGACATGCCGGAGCTGGACTGGGGGTGGGGCTATCCCGCCGTGCTCGGGCTGATGGTCACCGTGTGCACCTTCCTGTACATCACGTTCCGCCGCAACCACTGGCTCTAGCCTGGACGATTCATTCAGCCCGGCGACGATGCCCGTCTGTTCGGGTTCACCACGTCGACCCCGTCATCGGCCCAGGCCTGTCGTAGCGCACCGGCTCCCTTGAGTCGCACCCAAGCAGCTTCGGTGGGAGTGATCGGTACCGCGGTCAGGAACCGCACCGGATTCCGGGGCGGGTCCAGTGACAGGTCGGGGATGGGCGAATCACCAAGCAGCGCTGCCGTGAACGGGGCCCCCTGCCATAGCGGGGCGCCCAGGTCGACGAGAAGGTCCGGGACCAGCACCACCCCGTCGACCGCCGGGGTCGCCGCGATCACTGCGAGGCTTCGCGCCAGACCCGGCCCCGGCGCTCCACCGCGCAGGCTCAGCACCACCTCCGCCCGCGGACCCCGTACCGGATCAACCACGGCGGCCGACGAGTCAGCCATCGGATGGCGCGAACATCCCAGCGAGACATGGTGCCACCCACCGCGTGAGTCGGGCCCGAAGCGCAGTACGTCCATCCGCTCGACGCCGAGGAACGTCACGCTCGCCGACTGCGGTTCGGCGTCAACCCCGAGCCCCCGGAAGTGACCGCGCAGGTGCTCAGCCAGGCGGTCCATCACCGTTGCGGTGACACCGATCCGGTCACCGGGTCGAACACATGCAGCTTGGTGATGTCCATCGCGAGGTCCACCGGATGTCCGGTCTTGGCCATCGACTCGGCGGAAACCCTTGCCACAAAACGGTTCTCCGCCACGCCGGACTCGGCGAGTTCGGCCAAATGGGAGGATCGGGCAGCAGCCCCGGGCACCGAGAAGTACACATACTTGTCGGCACCGAGAGACTCGACGAGGTCAGCGTTCACCCGGAAGGTCAGCGCCCGGGCGCGTTCGCCGGCATCGGCGAGGGCCGCATCCTCGAAGTGCTCGGGTCGCACGCCCACCACGACGTCCGCGGGACCGGATACTGCCCTGGCAATCTCGCCGAACGGCAGGCGCAATCCGGTGGCCGTGGTGGATGCCGGGAAGAAATTCATCGCCGGCGAGCCGATGAA
>JAGQTS010000012.1 GCA_020438895.1 Mycobacterium sp. | reverse complement strand
ATCTTCTGCTCGTTCGGCGACATGCTTCGGGTTCCGGGCAGCACGCACGACTTGTTCACCGTGCGCGCCCGCGGCGGTGACGTCCGGGTGGTGTACTCGCCGCTGGACGCCACGCGCATCGCAGCCGACAACCCGGACCGGCACGTCGTGTTCTTCGGTGTCGGGTTCGAGACGACTGCACCGGCCAACGCCATGGCGGTCCTGCACGCCAAGCGGCTCGGGCTGACCAATTTCTCGGTGCTGGTGTCGCACGTTCTGGTGCCACCGGCGATGACGGCCATCCTCAGTTCGCCGACCAACCGCGTGCAGGGATTCCTGGCCGCCGGCCACGTCTGCACGGTGATGGGCACCGACGACTACGGGCCGCTGGTTGAGCGGTTCGGGCTGCCCATCGTGGTCACCGGCTTCGAACCCCTCGATCTGCTCGAGGGTGTCCGGCAGGTGGTGGAGCTGCTCGAGGCGGGCACCCCCGAACTGCGCAACGCCTATCCGCGCGCGGTCACCGCAGCCGGCAACACCGTCGCTCGGCAGACACTGGCGGAGGTGTTCGAGGTGACCGATCGGCAGTGGCGGGGCATCGGGATGATTCCGAAGTCCGGTTGGACGCTATCGGCGCGCTACGCGGAGTTCGATGCGGAACGCCGATTCGGGGTCGGGGAGATGCGGGTAACGGAGTCCGACCGGTGTCACGCCGGGGAGGTGCTGCAGGGCCGGCTCAAGCCGAACCAGTGCCCGGAGTTCGCCACCGCCTGCACCCCGCGCAGCCCGCTGGGTGCCACGATGGTGTCCAGCGAAGGCTCGTGTGCGGCGTATTACCAGTTCCGTCGGCTGGAATCCTCCGGGGGCGCGCTGGCGCCGACATCGGCTTCCGCCGGTGTCTGAACGGTCACTTCCGGATCCCAGCGCGTGGGTGTGCCCACTTCCGCTGCGGGATACCATCCGGATCGTGCTGGGCCACGGCGGCGGCGGCATCCTCTCGGAGGAGTTGATCGAGAATCTGTTCCTGCCAGCCTTCGGCTCCGCGGACGGGCCGTCACGGGATTCGGCCGTACTGGACGTTCCCGCTGGCCGGATCGCCCTGACAACCGACTCCTACATCGTCAATCCGCTGTTCTTTCCAGGCGGGAACATCGGTGACCTCGCCGTCAATGGAACGATCAACGATCTGGCCTGCAGCGGCGCGCAGCCGATCGGTCTGACCGCCGGGTTCATCCTGGAGGAGGGCCTGGAACTCGAGACTCTCGCCGCCGTCGCGCAGACGATGGGCCGCGCTGCCGCCGCAGCCGGTGTCGCGATCGTCGCGGGGGACACCAAAGTGGTGGGAGTGGGCGGCGCTGATGGGCTTTTCGTCACCACGGCCGGTGTTGGCGTGATCCCCGCCGGGGTCGATATCGGCCCGCAGCGGGCCAGACCCGGCGACCACGTCCTCGTCTCCGGCAACATCGGAGAGCACGGAGTGGCGGTCATGAGCCTGCGCGAGGGTATCGACTTCGGGACGACTGTGACCACCGACAGCGCACCGCTGCACCGGATGGTCGCGGCCATGCTCGATTCGGTGGACGACCCCATGGTCATTCACGCCCTGCGCGATCCCACCCGCGGTGGTCTGGTGGCGGCGGTGGTCGAGATTGCCCGTGCGGCCGGTGTCGGCGTCGAACTTGACGAGCCGTGCATCCCGGTGCCCGAAACGGTTGCCTCGGCGTGCGGGTTCCTCGGTCTGGAGCCGCTGCAGGTGGCCAACGAGGGAAAGCTGATCGCTTTTGTCGATCCGGATCACAGCGAGCCAGTGCTGGCGGCGATGCGGTCCTGTCCGGAAGGAGCGGACGCGGCCCTGATCGGGCAGGTGGTTAGCGCGCACCCGGGAATGGTTGTGGCGCGCACCGCCTTTGGGACCACCCGTGTGGTGGAACGCGATCTGGGCGAACAACTTCCGCGGATCTGCTGAGGTGCTGGGTGCGCGCCGTCGACGACCGGCCGGCGACGATCAGCGCTGGGGCGCGGACTGGCAGGTGCACTGCTGCGCTCTCGGCACCGTCCGCATCACGTCTGCGACGTGTTCCCCACATCCCGCCCAGGTGGTCTTGTGGCAGCGGGGGCACTCGACGGGGTAGCACATGGCGTGACTCCTTCACTGTCGAACGGGGGTTGCATATACCCCCTTGGGTATGACTATGATAGTGGTCAATATACCCCCTGTGGTATCCCGCGGAACGGAACTGCCGATGATTGCACTCGCTGTCGCACTGGCCGTGCTGGTTGGCGTGTCACTGGGTCTGCTGGGCGGCGGCGGTTCGATTCTGACCGTTCCGTTGCTCACCTACGTCGCCGGCGTGGACGCCCGGCACGCGATCGCCACCTCACTGCTGGTGGTCGGCGTGACCAGTGCCGTGGCTGCGGTCACGCACGCACGTGCTGGTCGGGTCCGCTGGAAGTTGGCGGCGCTGTTCGGTGCAGCGGCGATGGCCGGTGCTTACTCCGGCGGGCGTTTGGCCCACTTCGTTCCCGGCAATGTCCTGCTGATCGGATTCGCCGTCATCATGATCGCGGCCGCCGTGGCCATGCTGCGTGGCCGCCGTGATGTCGCCGACGAGTCGGCCGGGCGGTTGCCGGTGGTCAGGATCCTCCTCCAGGGTGCCGGTGTGGGTCTGATCAGTGGACTCGTCGGCGCCGGTGGCGGATTTCTCTTGGTGCCGGCGCTGGCTCTCCTTGGGGGGCTGCCCATGCCGGTGGCGGTCGGCACGTCGCTCGTGGTGATCTCGATGCAGTCCTTCGCCGGACTGGCGGGGCACCTGGCGACCGAACCAATCGACTGGAAGCTGGCCGGGATGGTCACTGCCGCGGCGGTGGTCGGCAGTGTCGGGGGCGGCTTGCTGGTCTCCCGGGTCGACGCCGGAACGCTCCGCAAGGGGTTCGGATGGTTCGTTCTGGTGATGGCGGCGGTGGTGCTCGCCGAGGAAGCCAACATCTGGATCGGGCTGGCCGTGGCGATCGTGGCCGCCATCGCCGGCGGGATGGCCTTCATGTGCGCCCGGTATGCCCGCTGCCCGTTGCGTAAGGTTCTCGTCGATCCGGGCGTGATACCCCCACGGGTACCATTGGGTCAGTCATAGAGAAGGGACCGCCATGGTCGGCGACGACACCGCCATCACCGATGTACTCAACCGGCTTCGCCGTGCACAGGGTCAGCTAGCCGGCGTCATCGCCATGATCGAGCAGGGACGCGAGTGTAAAGACGTGGTCACCCAGCTTGCTGCGGTATCCCGGGCTCTGGACCGTGCCGGTTTCAAAATCGTCGCAACGGGTCTGCGGGAGTGTGTGCTGGGCGCGGGTGCCGACGGCAAGGCGCCGATGACCGAGGCCGAGTTGGAAAAGCTCTTCCTGTCGCTGGCGTGACGGCCGTCAGCGCAGGGGCCTCAGCGTCAGCGCAGGGGTCTCAGCATGATGGGCATGCCGTCTATCGGTAGCGGCATCCCGGCGAAGTCGTACTTGGGGACATATCCCGGGTGCGGGAGCTCAAGGCGGTAGTTGCTCAGTACCCGGTGCATCACGGACTTGATCTCCAACTGGCCGAACACCAGACCGATGCACTTGTGCGCGCCGCCGCCGAACGGCGCAAAGGCGTAGCGGTGCCGCTTGTGCTCCGAGCGCGGCTCGGCGAACCGGGCTGGATCGAACGTCTCCGGGTTGTCCCACAGTTCGGGCAGTATGTGGTTCATCCCCGGCCACAGGTTGATGTTGGTGCCGGCGGGGATGTAGTGGCCCTGGATCGAGGTGTCCCGGACGGCGCGGCGCACGTTGAACGGCAGCGGGGTGACCATCCGTAGACACTCGTTGACCACCAGATCGAAGGTCTCCAGCTTGTCCAGGGTGTCGATGTCCAGTGGTCCGTCGCCGATCAACCGCTCGCCTTCCTCGCGGAGGCGCTCCTGCCACTCGGGGTTGGCCGCCAGGTGATAGGCCATGGTGGTCATCGTCGACGACGAAGTGTCGTGTGCGGCCATCATCAGGAAGATCATGTGGTTGACGATGTCGGCGTCGGTGAAGGAGTTGCCGTCCTCGTCGGCGATATGGGTGAGCACCGTCAGCATGTCGGTGCCCTCGGTACCGCGCTTCTCTGCCACCCGATCGGTGAAGTAGTCCTCGAGGACCTTGCGGGCCTGCAGGCCACGCCACCACTTGAACGGTGGGACCGGGGTGCGGATGATCGCCCCGCCGGCGCGGGTGGTGGTCTCGTAGGCCTGCTTGATCTTGGTGACCAGTTCGTGGTCGGTGCCGGGCTCGTGGCCCATGAACACCACGGCGCCGATGTCGAGGGTGAGTTCCTTAATGGCCGGCAGGAACAGGAACCGGTTGTCGTTGGCCGGCCAGTCCTCGGCGACCACTGCGGTGGCCACCGTGTCCATATGCCGGATGTAGCCGGACAGCCGGGTGCGGGTGAATGCCTCCTGCATGATCCGCCGGTGGTACATGTGCTCGTCGAAGTCCATCAGCAGCAGGCCGCGGTCGAAGAACGGGCCGATGACGTCGTTCCAGGCCACGGTGGTGAAGTCCTTGTTCCGGTTGGAGAAGACTTCCTGGGTGGCGTTCGGTCCGAGCGCGACGACGGCGTTCATGGCCGGGGTCTCGGTGTAGTAGACGGGACCGTACTTGCGGTAGCTCTCCAGCACGAATTCCGGGCCGCCGCGGAAGATCTCGATCAGGTGGCCCAGGACCGGCAGGCCGGAATTGCCCATCACGGGCTTGAGGCCGCTGCCCTCGGGCGGTTCGGCGAAGACGAACTCATCCCAGTCCTGTTTGCGCAATCGCTCGTCGATCAATCCCATTCCGGGAATGGTCTGCAGCGTGGGCGTGAGCCGCCGTCGTGCTTGGTCCAGTAGGTAGTGCGGGGTGGAGACGGTGGCCATGTCACTCCTCGGGCGTCCCCCCGGACTGATTCCCGAGTCCGGCGGTACGCTCATCCTGAGACTGGGGTTTGACTACTGTCAAGTTTATTTTGTCCCCGGGGTAGTGCAGGGTGAACGTGTGACCGCAGAGGGCGAACCGGCCGAGGTCCCGCGTCGGCGTGGTGACCGGCAGCGACAGGCCATCGTTGCCGCGGTTCGCGAGTTGTTGCAGGAGAAGCCCTTCGCCGAGCTGTCGGTCAGTTCGATCAGCGATCGGGCGGGGGTCGCGCGTTCGGGCTTCTACTTCTACTTCGACTCCAAGTACGCGGTGCTGGCCCACATCCTCGCCGAGGTCGCCGAGGAACTCGAAGAACTCACCGGCGACTTCGCCCCTCGCGGAGACGACGAGACGCCGGCCCAGTTCGCCCAGCGAATGGTGCGCAGTGCCGCCGCGGTGTATGCCCACAACGATCCGGTGATGTCGGCCTGCAACAGCGCCCGCAGTACCGACGCCGAGATCCGCGACATTCTCGACGGATACAACGAGGCGGTGATCGAACAGGTGGTGGCGATCGTCGAACCGGAGATCGCCGCCGGCACCGCTGACCCGATCACCGGTGACGTGCGTGGACTGGTGCGCGTGTTGTCGGCAGCGACCGCGCTGGCGTTGTCCGGTGAGTCGTTGTTCCTCGGTCCCGATAGGGAACTCGACCGCGCGGTGGACGTATTGGAAAAACTCTGGCTACATGCGCTCTGGGGCGGTCGCGCCGAGGAGTAGGCGTAACGCCGGGTCGCGCCGATGCGAAAGCCAGGTAGCGGCTGGTCCCCACCCGGACACGGGCCGGGCCACCCGCGCTTGTGTTGAGTCCACGCGACCTCGGAGATGAGAACCCATGAAGACCCGGCCGACGTTCTACGGCGCACTCGGCGCATACTGCCTTGCCCTGGCGGCTCTACCCCTGACCGCGCTGGCCACCTCCGCTGTCGGCAACGCCGAGGACAACTGCGACGTCAACTTTTATTTCAACACCGTCACCAACCAGTGCCAGTATTGCGATCCCGTAATCGGGTACTGGAACTACGACATGAATCAGTGCTTCTTCGTCGATCCGACCCCGTACGTCGACCCGATCCTCGGGCCGGCGGGTCCGATCGGTGTCGGGCCGAATCCGGTGGTGGGGCCGGTTGGTCCGGTCGGTGTGGGGCCGAATCCGGTGGTGGGGCCGGTTGGCCCGGTGGGTGTGGGGCCGAATCCGGTGGTAGGGCCGTTCGGCCCAGGCGGCATCGGCAGGAGGTAGCCGCCGCCTCAACGACCCGGCTGCGGTGTGTCGCCGGTTCCCGTACGGGCACCGGTATGGTCCCCGCCATGGCGCATTCCTTCGCTGACAAGCAGGTCCTGGTGACCGGTGCGGCCAGCGGAATCGGAAGGGCGGTCGCCCTCCGGTTGGCGGCGGAGGGCGCAGTGCTCTTCCTGACCGACATCAACCCGCAGGGTCTGGCCGCCACCGTCGATGCGGCCCGTGCCGCGGGAGCGTTGGTCGTGGAGCATCGGGCGCTCGACATCACCGATTACGACGCCGTGGCCGGCTTCGGCGCCGATATCCACACCCGTCATCCGGCCATGGACGCGGTGATGAACGTCGCCGGAGTCTCGGCATGGGGCACAGTTGACCAGCTGACGCACCGGCATTGGCGCTCGATGGTCGACGTCAACCTGATGGGGCCGATTCACGTCATCGAGACGTTCGTGCCGCCGATGGTGGCGGCCGGTCGGGGAGGACATCTGGTCAACGTGTCGTCAGCAGCCGGATTGCTGGCACTGCCCTGGCATGCCGCGTACAGCGCGAGCAAGTACGGTCTGCGCGGACTTTCGGAGGTCTTGCGTTTCGACCTCGCCCGCCACGGCATCGGAGTCTCGGTCGTGGTGCCCGGAGCCGTCAACACACCGCTGGTGAATTCGGTGGAGATCGCGGGCGTCGATCGCGATCATCCCCGCGTCAAGCGGTTGGTACGGCTGTTCAGTGGTCACGCTGTGGCGCCGGAGAAAGTTGCCGACCAGATCCTCAAGGGCGTGGCGCGTAATCGTTTCCTGATCTATACGTCCATCGACATCCGTGCGCTGTACGGCTTCAAACGGCTGGCTTGGTGGCCTTACAGTCTCGTCATGACCCGGGTGAACGTCTTGTTCACCCGGGCGCTGCGGCCGCGGGGCGCGCGCGCTCTGCCGCCGGGCTAGCGCGAGCAGAGCTTCATGGCTGTTTGAGCCCAGCCGTCCCCGAGTTGTTCGGGGGTGCGACCGCGGTCGGTGAGCTGATACTGGACGTAACGTGCATCCAGCAGGCTCAGCAATGCGTCGGCCTGGGTGTCGAGGTCCCCTTCGGCGCCCGCGTCGGCGAGCAGCATCCGAACGTGAGTGTGCAGCACCGCACCGGCCGGACTGGACCAGCCGGGACTGTCCCGCGTGGCCTCGCAGAGCACGTCGGCGTGTCGACGGACGAACTCCAGGCGCTGGCGCCCTAAGGCCAACAGCCGTTGCAGTGGCGGGGCATCCGGCCCCAGCGGTGGTGGACCGAACATCACCGCCCGCTGCATGTCCTGCTCATCGGCGTCGAGCAACGCCCGCATCAGCCCGGAGCGGCTGCCGAACCGGCGGAATAGGGTGCCTTTCCCCACCCCTGCTTCGGCGGCGACGTCGTCCATGGTGACCGCGGCCGCGCCCCGGTCAACGACGAGTCGGCGGGCTGCGTCGAGCACTCGGCCCCGGTTGCGGACGGCGTCACCGCGCTGCCGGGGCACCAGTGGCAGCGCGGTCGCGCCAGGCGTGTCCGAGGCTGATGCTGCCACGAATTCACGATATCCCCTGAACTCGGAATAAAGCGGACTGCGGTCCGCTTGGACTGAAAGTAGCGGCACACGCGGCGTGCCGTAGCGGCAGAGAAGGGAAATGGAATGACGGATGTGAACGTGCTGGTCTTGGTGGGCAGTCTGCGGGCGGCCTCGGTGAATCGGAAACTGGCCGAAGTCGCTGTCGGGGCGGCCCCGGACGGGGCTCGCCTCGTGGTGCACTCGGAATTGGGTGATCTGCCGTTCTACAACGAGGACCTCGACACCGATACCCCGCCTGGGCCCGTCGCCGAATTACGGTCAGCGGCCGCGCGGGCCGGTGCGGTTCTGGTGGTGACGCCGGAATACAACGGCACGATTCCTGCGGTGCTGAAGAACGCCATCGACTGGTTGTCCCGGCCGTACGGCAGCAGTGCGGTCGCCGGCAAGCCGGTGGCCGTCATCGGGGCTGCGCAGGGCCGTTATGGCGGTACATGGGCACATGACGAGGCCCGCAAGTCATTCGGGATCGCCGGAGCGCGGGCGGTCGAGGACATTCGGTTCTCTTTGCCTATCGCCGATCTGGACGGTTCTGATCCGGCGGACAGCCCGCGTGCGCGGGAGGCGGTACGTCGGGCTGTTGTCGATCTGGTCGCGGCAGCCCGCTGAATGTCAGTGGCCGGCGGTAGACAGGGGACATGCGAACGCTCTGGCGTGTTGTGATCTGCGACACGCCGGAGGGGCGCCTCCAAAACACTTACGACCTGGGAATTTCACGAATGTCATTCGGAATATGTTGTAGCTCTTCTGTTGGTCACCCACTAGGTGTAGTGTTTGGCAGGCCGATGGACCGGGGATTGACCGGCAACCGGAAAGCCGATTTTCGCACTGTTCGCCAGGGTGTCCTTCGTCACGATCGATGCCTCGTCCAGCCTGAGGAGCTGAACCGCAGATGACTATCACCGTCTACACCAAGCCCGCTTGCGTGCAGTGCAACGCCACATACAAGGCGCTGGATAAGCAGGGCTTGGACTACGAGATCGTCGACATCACCGAGGTTCCCGAGGCGCGCGACTACGTGATGGCGCTCGGTTACCTTCAGGCCCCGGTGGTGGTGGCCGGCGGCGAGCACTGGTCGGGTTTCCGGCCGGACCGGATCAAGGCGCTCGGCGCCTCGGCGCTCTCGGCCTGACACACGGGACCGGGGCAGTGGTGGAACCAGGCGGGGGCTCAGTACGGTTGGTGTACTTCTCCAGCGTCTCGGAGAACACTCACCGATTCTTGCAGAAGCTCGGACTGCCGGCCATTCGGATACCGCTGCACGGCCGGATCCAGGTGGACGAGCCGTACGTGCTCATTCTGCCTACCTACGGCGGCGGGAAGGTCAACGGGCCGGACGTCGATCCTGGCTCCAATGCCGGTGGTTACGTGCCCAAGCAGGTGATCGCCTTCCTCAACGACGAACACAACCGGTCATTGATCCGTGGGGTCATTGCGGCCGGCAACACCAACTTCGGTGCCGAGTTCTGTTACGCGGGCAATGTGGTCTCCCGCAAGTGCGGAGTGCCGTTTCTCTACCGATTCGAGTTAATGGGAACCGCAGAGGATGTCGAAGCCGTCCGCGCGGGCCTGACTGATTTCTGGAAGGACGAAAATTCGTGGCACCCACGGTCGCAACTGCAGAGGCTGTAAAGACGACCCCACACGTGGTTCCTGGGGAGACCGACTATCACGCGCTGAACGCGATGCTGAATCTGTACGACGCAGACGGCCGGATTCAGTTCGATATGGACGTGCTGGCGGCGCGGCAGTACTTCCTCGAGCACGTCAACCAGAACACCGTCTTCTTCCACAACCAGGACGAAAAACTCGACTACCTGATCCGGGAGAACTATTACGAGCGTGAGGTTCTCGACCAGTACTCACGGAACTTCGTCAAGACACTGCTGGATCGCGCCTACGCCAAGAAGTTTCGGTTCCCCACCTTCCTCGGGGCGTTCAAGTACTACACCTCCTACACACTGAAGACCTTTGACGGGAAGCGCTATCTGGAACGGTTCGAGGACCGGGTGGTGATGGTGTCGTTGACCCTGGCCGCCGGCGATACCGCGCTGGCAGAGCACCTCGTCGACGAGATCATGGATGGCCGTTTCCAACCGGCAACACCGACGTTCCTCAACTCCGGCAAGAAACAACGCGGCGAGCCTGTGAGCTGCTTCCTGCTGCGTATCGAAGACAATATGGAGTCCATCGGCCGCTCGATCAACTCCGCATTGCAGCTCTCCAAGCGAGGCGGGGGAGTCGCACTGCTACTCAGCAACATTCGCGAGCACGGTGCTCCGATCAAGAACATCGAGAACCAGAGTTCCGGGGTCATCCCGATCATGAAACTGCTGGAGGATTCCTTCTCCTATGCCAACCAGTTGGGCGCCCGTCAGGGCGCCGGGGCGGTGTACCTGCATGCGCACCATCCCGACATCTACCGCTTCCTGGACACCAAGCGAGAGAACGCCGACGAGAAGATTCGGATCAAGACGCTCAGCCTCGGTGTGGTGATTCCTGACATCACCTTCGAACTGGCCAAGCACAACGAGGACATGTACCTGTTCTCGCCCTACGACGTCGAGCGGGTTTACGGGGTGCCCTTCGCCGACATCTCGGTCACCGAGAAGTACTACGAGATGGTCGACGACGCCCGGATTCGCAAGCACAAGATCAAGGCCAGGGAGTTCTTCCAGACACTGGCCGAATTGCAGTTCGAGTCCGGCTACCCGTACATCATGTTCGAGGACACGGTCAATCGCGCCAACCCCGTCGACGGCAAGATCACCCATTCCAACCTGTGCTCGGAGATTCTGCAGGTTTCGACGCCGTCGACGTTCAACGACGACCTGTCGTACTCCCATGTGGGTAAGGACATTTCCTGCAACCTCGGCTCGTTGAACATCGCCAAGGCGATGGACTCCCCCGATTTCGCACAGACGATCGAGGTGGCGATCCGGGCGTTGACCGCGGTCAGTGACCAGACGCATATCACCTCGGTGCCCTCGATTGAGAAGGGCAACAGTGAGGCTCACGCGATCGGCCTGGGTCAAATGAATCTGCACGGGTACCTGGCGCGCGAACGGATTTTCTACGGATCCGAAGAGGGCGTGGACTTCACGAACATGTACTTCTACACGGTGCTGTATCACGCGTTGCGTGCCTCGAATAAGATCGCCATCGAGCGGGGAGCCGCCTTCGCGGGCTTTGAGCGCTCCAAGTACGCCAGTGGCGAATTCTTCGATAAGTACACCGAGCAGATCTGGGAACCCAAGACTGACCGGGTTCGGACGCTGTTCGCAGACGCTGGTATCCGGATCCCCACGATCGATGACTGGCAGCGCCTCAAGGAGTCGGTCGCCGCCCACGGCATCTACAACCAGAATCTGCAGGCGGTGCCACCGACTGGGTCGATCTCCTACATCAACCACTCGACGAGTTCGATCCACCCGATCGCGTCGAAGGTTGAAATCCGTAAGGAGGGCAAGATCGGTCGGGTCTACTACCCGGCGCCCTACATGACCAACGACAACCTGGAGTATTACCAGGACGCCTACGAAATCGGCTACGAGAAGATCATCGACACCTACGCCGCGGCCACACAGCACGTCGACCAAGGGCTGAGCTTGACGCTGTTCTTCAAGGACACCGCCACCACCCGGGACGTCAATAAGGCGCAGATCTACGCCTGGCGTAAGGGCATCAAGACGCTCTACTACATCCGGCTGCGTCAGATGGCGCTGGAGGGCACCGAGGTAGAGGGCTGCGTGTCCTGCATGCTGTAGGGCTTTCGGCCTTGCCCACGCAGCCGCTGGACGCGGGCCGGCGCCGCCCGGTCGGTCATCGTTGGTGCGTCCGCCGCGTCCGGTGAGTTGGCAGTCGCACTTAGTAGGTCTGCCAGCGTGGTTTCGTCTCCGCCCGTCGGGGCTGCCGACAACTGACGTCCCACCCGAACCGACAAGCAAGCGGACGGCCCCCGACCGGACGTTGCCTGGCCTACCAAGGACGACCGCTGCGCAAAATGCGCAAAACCGCGATAAATGTCCGTATCGGAATTAATGTCCAAAAGGTCCACGCTGGGCCCGGTTTGTTGTGTGATGATCGTCTGCTCTGGGGATTGTCGTTCGCGTAAATATCTTGGCTGGTGTCGTGGTTCGGGGTTTCTGTTGTTCCGGGAGGCTGTGATGGGTTCTATGGGTGACTCGTGTCGGGGTGGGAAGGGTTTCACGGGTCGGCATCGGACCTCGGTGGGGACGGTGCGGGTGGTCGGGGATGGTGACGGGGGTTGGTTGCTTTCGCCGGCGGCCCGTTCGGCGCATTTCGTTGGACGGGTGGGTGCCTTGGCGGTGGCCTTAGGTGTGGGCGGCGCGATCACCGGACTACCGGTTGCCGCGGCCGATACCGGCTCTGGTGGTGCGTCCGGGACCTCGGTGGGGGCCTCGGAAGCGGGGCAGGCCGCGTCGACGTCGCGGACGTCCCAGGTTCCTCGTCAAGGAGGCTATCCGCGCCGTCCGTCGACCGGTTCACCCGATGCGGACGCAAACGGATCCCCGTCCATCGCGCGAAGTGGCCGGAATTCGACAGGTTCGGGCAGTGCCACCTCCTCGGAGGGCGGTGCGACGTCGCCCGGACGTTCCACTGATGTTCAGCGACCCGCGGCAGCGACCCCATCGACTCGTGACGGTGGCTCAAAGACCGTACCGGCGATCGATTCCCAACCCGCCTCGGATGTGACGAGCAACCAGGGCGTCGGACCCGCCCGCGGGGCGTCAACGGCAGTGACGACATCCGAGGTGAAGGCGGCCCCCGCTGAGCAGGGGGCGCCGCCTGCGGCTGCGGCAGCGGTGCTTCCGGCGGTGACGGTGGACCAGGGGGAGCAGTCGGGCCCGCCGGTGATGACGGCGGCCACGAACGGCGTGGTATCCGACGCCGGTGGTGGGTTGCCTGCCGGGCTTGGTGGTGTCGGCGATCCCGGCGCGCCTCTGGTCGCTTCGCTGGCGTGGGCGGCAGTCGCCGCCAGTCGTCGTGAGTTGTCTGACGAGCAAGCTGGGGTCGCGCCGGCAGCCGCAGTGGTGGGTACCGGTGCTGCGTCGAGCGCGGCCTCGAGTACAGCATTCGCTGCCGCCGTGTCGGCGGAACCTGCGGTCACTACCAACCCCATTTTCGAGGTGATCAGGTTCTTCATTGGGGACGGGACCGCGGACAACCCGAATGCCGGCATTTTGTATGGCAATGGTTACAGCTACACCAGTTATGAGGGTGCGTGCACCAGTGGTGCCTGCGACGGCGGCAATGCCGGTCTGTTCGGCAATGGCGGTGCGGGCTTCAACGGTGGTAACGGGGGCTCAGCCGGATGGTTTGGTCACGGCGGTGCAGGGGGAGCCGGAGTAGCCGGCGTCAACAGCGGCGCGGGCGGCAGCGGTGGCAGCGGCGGGTTGTTCTTCGGTGACGGCGGTGCCGGCGGCGCAGGTGCAGCGGCAGGTGGGACTGCGGGTAACGGTGGCGCCGGTGGTCACGGTGGCAGTGCCGGTGCACTGTCGCTGTGGGGTTCTGGGGGGGCCGGGGGTGACGGTGGCGCTGGCGGCAGCACCAGTGGTGTGGGCGGCGATGGTGGCGACGGCGGGAAGGCAGGATTCCTGGTCGGTAACGGCGGTCATGGAGGTAGCGGTGGTGTTGGCGTGGGTGCCGGGGGCGCCGGTGGTGATGGCGGTGACGCGGGACACCTGATTGGTGACGGTGGCAACGCCGGGATGGGGGGCGGATCCATCCTGAGCCCCGGTAGCAACGGAGCGCCGGGCATGGGAGGGCTGCTCGGCAATGACGGGTTGGTGGCCTTGCCGGGGGCAGCAAGCGTGATCTCCTGTGTCGAGAACCCCGCCCAGTGCATCGCGAGTTACGTCGAGGGCGACATTTCAAGCGCCTTCTTGAATTGGATCGGACCGGAAGGTGCACCGGTCGCCCCGTTGATCGGTCAATATGGCTGGGCAGTTATCTCCGCCTTGGTTCTCACCGATTCCCCGACCATCGCGGCCCAACAGCTCCAAGGTCTGTTCAACAACACCACGTTTCTCCAGTGGGTTGAAAATCTGACTGCAACCGCAGCAGTGAACCAGGGTTTGCCGGTAGATCTTGCCGTCAATCTCGGCAATGCGGTGGCTTACTTGATCCAGCAATCGATCGGCGAGCCGGCTGTATTCGATGCGCTCACCGACCTGTTCAACGGTCTCGATTACCTCTCCGCCGCCGAATATGCCGCCAGCTATGTAGCGGACTGGGGGAAATACGGCCTTGAGTACACGGAGTACCTGGGTGAGCTCGGTTTATGGGAGCTGTGTCCGTTTGACTGCGGCCCCGAACCCACGCCCCCGAGCGAGCCCAGCTGGTCTACCGCGGATCTGGTCGAAGATTTGACCGACGGGCTTCAGGAACAGCTGCTCACCTTCTTCAGTGACGGCGGGGTTCAGACGCAGATAGCTACCGCAGTTGCCAGTGTGTTCACTGTCGTCGTTGACGGCGTTCCTGCCAGCCAGACCCCCTCATGGTGGGTAGGGGGTGGGAGTTCGACCGCGCTTGCGGACTACGCCGGTCACCTGGGCGCCGTCTCGTTGGTCGGCGAGGACAATCCCGCGCTCGAAGACGTGGCCGCAGTGATCAGCGCCGCCACCGCTCCTCTGCTGGATGCCGTCTCCAGCACTCTGGCGTCCACCATCACGACGGTCTACCCCACGTTCTTGGCCGATACGAACGTCGAGACCTTCCTGTCCATCAGCGCCTACAACATGCTGATGAGCGCCTTGGTCAATGACACTCCGGACACTGTGCCGCAGGACGTTCTCGACGCGCTCCCGGGGTTGGTGGGCGGCCTCTTCTCCAACGTGGTTACCTCGCTCGTCGGCGACACCTCGCCCATTCCGGGAGCGGTCGGCACGTTCATCGCGAGCATGGTTTCCGGGTTGGCGGGCATACCGGCGGTGCAGACATTGACTAACCAGCAGGTCGCGACGTTGGTTGCGGGAATGCTGTCGGAATCGTTCGCTGCGCCGGTCAGCGCCGCTGTTGGTGCCATGGTGGCGGGCTTGATGGCTGACTCCGGGTTCGTCACCGATCTGGCCTCGGTCGTCGGGGAGGTGGTGCCTGACTTCTTCGGGTACTCCGGTTTGGCCGCGGAACTGGCGGCCGCGGCTAGCCAGTTCGGCAGCGCCATGTGGACCGATATCCAGGCGAATCAGGACTGGACCCCGGCGTTCAATGCACTGATCTCCGGACTGCTGACTAACTCGGTCGTTGATGCGGCGGTGGGTTCGACGGTATCGACGATCGTTGAACACCTGTTGGGCGATGCGGGCGTGTGGGGGGCACTGCAGTCGGCGCTGGGTGGCCTAGTTAGTGCGGTGCTGGACGATACAGATGTCCAGAACGCGGTGATTGCTCAAGTCGCGGCGATGGTGTCCTCGGCGTTGGGTGGCGGGCCGTTGGGTGAGCAGGTGGGTCCGCAGATCGGTGCGGTGGTGGTGGGGTTGTTGACCGATCCGGCGATCGGAACGGAGTT
>JAGQTS010000157.1 GCA_020438895.1 Mycobacterium sp. | reverse complement strand
GCGTCGTTCACCCCGTCGCCCACCATCGCTGTCACCGCTCGTTCCCGTTCGGCGCGTACCCGGGAGACCTTGTCGGCCGGGCTCTGCTGCGCAGCCACCTCATCGAGACCCAGCACGGTGCCGATCTGCTGGGCGGGCGCCGGGCGATCCCCCGTCAGCATCACCAATCGGGTCATCCCCGCCGCCCGCAACCGCCGAAGGGTGCGCGGGGCATCCGGCCGCAGGGGGTCGCTGAGCATGATCGCACCGGCGAGTTCGCCGTCCACCCGCACCCAGGCCACCACCGCGCCGTCGAGAGCGGCGCGCGACAGCACCGACGCGGTCCACGGCGCAACCTCGCCGTCGATGTCGAGGTTGCCGACGCGTACCCGGTGTCCATCGACCATCGCCGACACCCCGCAACCGGCCTCCTCGTCTACCTCGGTGGGGACCACCAACGGCAGGCCGCGCAGCCGCGCCTCGTCGACGATCGCCGCGGCCAGGACGTGCGGGGAGAGTTGATCCGCTGAGGCGGCGAGACCGAGCACCTCGTCCACCGTTCGTCCCGGCGCCACCACCACATCGGTTCCGCGAGGCCGTCCCGAGGTCAGCGTCCCGGTCTTGTCGAGCACCAGTGTCGTTGCCTGGCCCAATGACTCGAGGGGGCCGCCGCCGCGGACCAGCACCCCGATTCGAGAGGCCCGGGACAGCCCGGAGACGATCGCCACCGGCGCGGCCAAAAGCAGCGGGCAGGGCGTGGCCACCACCAGAACCGCCACCGCCCGGGTCGGCGACCCGCTGATCAGCCATGCCGATCCGGCAACAACCAGCGCCACGGGCACGAACCAGGCTGCCACCCGATCGGCAAGGCGCACCAGTGGGGCGGTCTCGGCAGCGGCCTGCCGGGCCAACCGGACGATCCCGGCGTAGGTGCTGTCGGCGGCCGTCGTCGAGGCCCGCAATTCCAGTCCGCCGCCGGCGTTGACGCTGCCGCTGCGCACCGTCTGGCCGTGCTCGTAGCGGACGGTCAGTGGCTCCCCGGTGAGCGCCGAATCGTCGATCACCGCGTAATCCGAATGCACCTGGCCATCGACAGGCAGCACTTCTCCCGGGCCGACCACCACGACGTCATCGACTGCGATGTCGTCGAGTTCGACGACATCGACGGCATCGTCGCGGCGTCGCCTCGCGGTGCGCGGCACCCGGTCGAGCAGCGCCCGCAGGTCCTTGGTGGCTCGCCGTTCGGCGGCGGCATCCAGGGCCTGCCCGGTGGCCAGCATCACGGCGATCAGCGCGCCGGCCAGGTACTCGCCCACTGCCAGCGCGCCGGCCAGGGACAGCACCGCCAACACATCGACCCCGAACCGGCCGGCACGTAGCCCGGCGATCACCCACCAGACGGCGGGCAGCAGCGCCGCGACTGTCCCGGCGATCCAGAAGTCGTGCGCGATCGCCGGTGAGCCGGTCAGCCAGGCCACCCCACCGCTGGTCAGCGCCGCCAGCGTGATGGCCAACAAGCCCAACCGCAGGAACGCCATGGCGCCAGTCTGGCACCGCCCTGCGACGAGCGCGCCGGGGCCGCCACCGCGAGTAGCATTCGTCCGGTGTCCACCCTCAACGGCCTGCCCGCCCACCCCCTGCTGGTGCACTTCATCGTGGTGCTGGCACCTCTGACTGCGGCGCTGGCAATCCTGTGTGTGTTGTGGCCCGCCGCCCGGCGACGACTGGTGTGGCTGACGCTGGTCTTGGCCGCGGCGTTGGCCGTGCTGACCCCGATCGCGGCGGAGGCCGGCGAGTGGCTCGAACACCGCGTCGAGGAGACCGCACTGCTGAAGGCCCATGAGGAACTTGGCGAGACCATGATCTGGTTTTCGCTGGCCCTGCTGGTCGCCGCCATTCTGCTGGCGGTTCTCCACGTCCGCGTCGAACGCGGCACCCCGCTGTCGACGGTGCTGAGTGCGGTCGTCGCGGTCTTCGTTGTCATCGCCGCGGTGGCCGCGACAGTTCAGGTGTACCGAGTGGGGCACTCCGGCGCGGAGGCGGTGTGGAGCGACACCATGGGACAGCAGATCGAGGCCGGTGTCGAGAAAGCTGTCGAGGGGGGTTAAGGACTGAGCACGTTCGCGTCAGGCTCTCGTCAGGTCTGAACACGCGACATGCACTAGAACACGTTCTATCGTTGCCTGGTGCGTTTCACATTCGCCGAGGCGATGACCGACCCCAGTTATTACGTCCCACTGGCCAAGGCCGCCGAGGCCGCCGGTTACCACGCGATGACCATCCCCGACAGCGTCGCTTATCCCTTCGAATCCGACTCGACATATCCCTACACCCCGGATGGCAGCCGCGAGTTTCTGGACGGTAAAGCGTTCATCGAAACGTTCATCCTCACCGCCGCTTTGGGTGCGGTGACCGAAACATTGCACTTCAACTTCTTCGTCCTGAAGTTGCCGATCCGACCACCGGCACTGGTGGCCAAACAGGCGGGTTCACTGGCCGCCCTGATCGGCAACCGCGTGGGCCTCGGCGTGGGCACCAGTCCGTGGCCGGAGGACTACGAGATCATGGGGGTGCCGTTCGCCAGGCGTGGCAAACGGATGGACGAGTGCATCGACATCATCCGCGGTCTCACCAGCGGTGACTATTTCGAGTATCACGGCGACTTCTACGACATTCCGAAGATCAAGATGACGCCGGCCCCGACCGCGCCCATCCCGATCCTGATCGGCGGCCACGCCGACGCCGCCTTGCGCCGCGCCGCTCGCAATGACGGTTGGATGCACGGCGGGGGTAACGAGGATCTCGACGAACTGCTGGCGAAGTTGGCCCGCTACCGCGCCGAGGAGGGGACTGCCGACAGGGCTTTCCAAATTCACGTCATCTCCCTCGACGCCTACACCCCCGACGGCGTGAAACGGCTGCAGGACAAAGGCGTCACCGACGTCATCGTCGGCTTCCGGATTCCCTACATCAGCGGGCCGGACACCGAACCCCTGGCCGACAAGATCCGCAACCTCGAGATGTTTGCCGAGAACGTCATCGCAAAGGTGAACGGATAGGTGCCTACCCTGGCGCCCTCACGCGGCGCTGTGATTCCGCCAGCGCTGCTCATAGGCACGCTGGGCTTCGGGATCCTCGCGGTTCTGCCGGACCATCGCGCGCTCCCGCAGAATCACCGAACGCATCGTCAGTGCGAGCAGAAGCACCATGATGACGGCCGGCACGATCATGAAGAGCGGGGCGAATCGCGGGTCTTCGAGGCCGATGTTGATCATGTCCTGTCCTTCCTCTGTTGTCTTGGTGGTTGACACCGGCGGACGCTGGCGATGTGAGCCATTCGTGGCCGACACCACAGCGGATGGGCCGCAAAAAATGACCGAAATCTGACGCCGCCGCGCCTCACCGGCCAGGTTCGGCGATCACGTCCGCCGGCGACTTGTCCGGCCGCAGGCCCCGCCAACTCGGGTGCCGCAGTCTGTCATCACGCGTGCGCTCCGCGTAGCGGACCTCGCCGACGAGTTCTGGGCGAACGAACGTCACGCCGCGCCGATCGGCGGGCCCCAGTGCCGTCGCGAAGGGCGAGTCGTCAGTCTGCAACGGGGTGAGTAATTCCCTGAGGCGGTCCAGGTCCCGCTCGGTGAACCCGGTGCCCACCCGCCCGACGTAGTTCAGACCGGCCGCGGTCCCGGCGTGGCCGGGTATTCCCATCAACAGGGCACCGATACCGGAGGACCGCCCCCCCTCGCCTCGGCGCCAGCCGCCGATCACGATCTCCTGGGTGTTCCAGTTCTTGTCCTTGACCCAGGAGGCAGACCGGCGACCAGGCTGATACACCGAGTCCCACCTCTTGGCGACGACACCCTCCCACGTCCGCTCTCGGGAGTATTCCAGCGCCCCGGTTCCGTCGGCGTCGATCAGCGCGGGCACGCTGAGAAGGCCTGCAGCGGCGAACGTTTCCAGTATCCGGCGGCGGTCACGATAGCTGACCCGCAGCAAGGAGCGACCGTCGAGATACAGGATGTCGAAGGCCCAGAATTGGATCCGACCCGCCCGAGACCGGTTCTGGATCTCATGGAAGCTGGGCACATCGTGCTCGTCCAGAGCGACCACCTCCCCGTCGAGGATGACGTGATGCTCGGCCAGATCCGCCGCCAGCGGTTGCAGTTGGGGGTACTCCGCGGTGACGTCTCGGCCAGCGCGCGACTGCAGGCGGAGCCGGCCCCGATCCACCTCGGCCAGTAACCGAAAGCCGTCGTATTTTCCTTCGAAAGCCCACTGCGCCTTCGTCAGCCGGCTGATGGATCCTGGCGTGGCCAGCATCGGCTTGATGTCCTGCAGGCGCACGTCGCCATCGGGTTGATCCTTCATCCGGTGTGCCAGCCACTGGTCGCCATCGGTTTGGATGAGGGCGTAGCGACCGGCTACACGTTTGCCGTGAAGGGTGACGATCACCTCACCGCCGCGTTCGCCGTCGAGGTGGAACTTCTCTGCGGTGTAGGTTCCGGTGTCCCAGATCGACACCGTCCCGGCGCCGTACTCCCCTTGGGGGATTGTCCCGGAGAAGGTGGCGTACTCCACCGGATGGTCCTCGGTACGTACCGCCAGGTGATTCCTCGCCGTCTGACTCGGGAGGTTCTTGAGGATGGCCCAGGAGACCAGGACGCCATCGTGTTCGAGACGGAAGTCGTAATGCAGTCGACGGGCGTGGTGCTCCTGGATGACGAACAGGGCGCCGGTGCCGGTCGCGGAGGTGGCGGCGGGGATCGGTTCCGGCGTCTTCGCGGCATCACGTTTACGCCGGTAGGTGCGCAACCGGTCGACCCGAGGTGGATCACCGCTGAGCCCGTCCAGCAGGTCACCGTGCTCGGCAACTCGGGCCAGTACCTCGTCGTAGCGCAGTTGCCGAAGATCCGGGTCATCGAGTTCGGCCCAGGTCCGGGGGGCCGCAACGGTCGGAAACTCCCGCCCGCGCATCGAATACGGGGCGATCGTGGTCTTGGCCGCGTTGTTCTGACTCCAGTCCAGGAACACCTTTCCCGCGCGCAGGCTGCGCGACATTGTGGCCGTCACGGTGGTGGGCATCGCCGCTTCGAGGTGTTGAGCAACCTCTCTAGCCAGGGTGACCGCACCGGCACTGCGGACCCCTGAAAGGGGCGCGTAAAGGTGGAGGCCCTTGCTGCCGCTGGTGAGCGGATACACCCGTAATCCGATGTCCTCCATCAACTCTCGCACCGCGTGGGCCACATCGCAGAGCTGTGCCATGCCGACACCCTCACCGGGGTCGAGGTCGAACACCAGCCGGTCGACCGGGCCCTGAGTGCCGTCGACGGCGAAACGCCATTGCGGCACATGGACTTCCAGCGCGGCCTGCTGGGCGATCCAGGCCAGCCCGGTGACCGTGTCGATGATCGGGTAGACGGTCGTCCTCGAGCGGTGCCGAAGTGATCCGCGTTGTAGCCAGCCGGGGGCGGACGTGGCGAGCTGCTTTTCGAAGAACGCCGGTGCTTGGACTCCATTCGGCCAACGTTTACGGGTTGCGGGCCGACCGGCGATATGCGGCAACATCACCCCGGCGATGGTGGTGTAGTAGCGGAAGACTTCAGACTTGGGAGTCCCGGTCGACGGATAGAGCACCTTGTCGGGATTGGTCAGGGTGACCCGCGGCCCGCTCGTCGCCCCGGGGGGCCACACCTCGTTCACCAACCCAACGTATTACCCGCTGCTAGCCTGAACCAATGCTCAAGTTCGTCGCGGCGGTGTTCGCCATCTCGGTGTCGGTGATCGCCGCGCCGCAGGCCGGCGCCGACCCCGACATCCTGACGCCGGACTGCAGCAGCGGTCAGATTCCGGAAACGGGTGAGTGTCAACCCGAACCCAATGACGTCTACGTCGACAACGCGCCGGGCCCCGATCCCGAGGTGCCCGTGGGCTTGAACCCGGAGAGCGTTCCAGCGGTCTGAGCCGTCTGCCTGATCGGGGTGCCCACGCTGGGCATACTGACGTCATGCGTTCCATCTGGAAAGGCGCGGTCGCCTTCGGTCTGGTGAACGTCCCGGTGAAGGTGTACAGCGCCACCCAGGACCACGACGTCAAGTTCCACCAGGTGCATGCCAAGGACAACGGTCGTATTCACTACAAGCGGGTCTGCAGCGAGTGCGGTGAGGTGGTGGAGTACCGCGACATCGCCAAAGCCTACGAATCCGATGACGGCCGGACGGTGGTGATCACCGAGGACGACATCGCGTCGCTGCCGGAGGAACGCAGCCGTGAGATCGAGGTTCTGGAGTTCGTTCCGGCAAGCGATATCGACCCTTTGATGTACGACCGCAGCTACTACCTGGAGCCGGATGGCAAGTCTTCGAAATCCTATGTGCTGCTTGCCCAGACGTTGGCCGACACGGATCGGGTTGCGATCGTGCACTTCGCCTTGCGCAACAAGACGAGGTTGGCGGCCCTGCGGGTCAAGGACGTCCCCGGAGCCGACGGGGCACGCAAGGTGATGGTGGTGCACACGCTGCTGTGGCCGGATGAGATCAGGGTGCCGGACTTCCCGTCACTGGACACCGCGCCGGAGGTGCGGCCCGCGGAGTTGACGATGGCCGGGCAGGTCGTCGAGTCGATGGCCGCCGACTTCCACCCCGAGGAGTTCACCGACACGTATCAGCAGCAGCTGCGGGAACTCGTCGAAGCCAAACTGTCGGGCGGAGAGGCGTTCGCAGCCGATGCGAAGGCACCCCGCCTCGACGACACCGAGGACGTCTCGGACCTGCTGGCCAAACTGGAGGCCAGCGTGCGGCGTCGTCGGGAAGAGCGCGAGGGCCGGACGAGAGCCACCGCAAAGACCACCAAGCAGGCCACCAAGAAGGACACCGAGAACACCCCCGCACAGGCTCCAGCCAAGAAGTAGAACGTGTTCCAGGCAAACCTGTTAGAACTGGTGGGGTGATTCTCGACAGATTCCGGCTTGACGGGCAGGTGGCGGTGGTCACCGGGGCAGGACGGGGTCTGGGGGCCGCCATTGCCGTCGCCTTCGCCGAGGTGGGTGCCGATGTCCTGATCGCTTCACGAACCGAGGCCGAACTGGAGGCGGTCGCCGCCGCGATCGCGCAGGCCGGAACCCGTGCCCACGTCATCGTCGCCGATCTGGCACAACCCGATGCGACGGCGGCGTTGGCCGATCGCGCGGTGGAGGCCTTCGGTCGACTGGACATCGTGATCAACAACGTCGGCGGCTCGATGCCGAACACGTTGTTGACTACCACCGTCAAGGAGATGCGCGACGCGTTCACCTTCAATGTGCTGACCGCGCACGCGCTCACGGTGGCCGCCGCACCGCTGATGCTGGAGAACGGCGGCGGGTCGATCATCAACATCAGTTCCACGATGGGCCGACTGGCCGCGCGCGGCTTCACGGCCTACGGCACCGCCAAGGCGGCACTGGCGCACTACACCCGCCTGACCGCCCTGGACCTGTGCCCACGAATCCGGGTCAACGCGATCGCACCGGGATCCATCATGACCTCGGCGTTGGACGTCGTCGCGGCGCACGACTCGCTCCGGCAACCCATGGAGAAGGCCACCCCCCTGCGCCGTCTGGGCGACCCGGTCGATATCGCCGCCGCCGCGGTCTACCTGGCCTCACCTGCAGGCAGTTATCTCACCGGGAAGATGCTCGAGGTCGACGGCGGCCTCACGGCCCCGAACCTGGACCTTCCCATCCCCGACCTCTGAACCAGTCCGCTCGAACCGAAGGAGCCCGCATGCCCATCCGCGTCGCCCAGATCGGCACCGGCAACGTCGGCGCCCACGCACTGAAGGCGCTGATCACCAACCCCGCCTACGAACTGACCGCGGTATGGGTGTCCTCGGAATCCAAGGCAGGCAAGGACGCCGCCGAACTGATCGGCCTGGACACCATGACCGGGATCGCGGCCACCACCGATCTCGAGGAGGTGCTGGCGTCCAAACCGGACTGCGCGGTCTACACCGCTATGGCCGACAACCGGTTGGCCGAGGCCCTCGAGGACTACCGCCGCATCCTGGCCGCGGGTGTCAACGTGGTCGGCAGCGGTCCGGTCTTCCTGCAGTGGCCGTGGCAGGTGATCCCCGACGAGATGATCGCCCCGATCGAAGATGCTGCACGGCAAGGGAAGTCGAGCCTGTTCGTCAACGGCATCGACCCGGGCTTCGCCAATGACCTGATCCCGTTGGCGTTAGCCGGGACCTGTCAGAGCATCGAGCAGATTCGCTGCATGGAGATCGTCAACTACGCCACCTACGACAGCGCAACGGTGATGTTCGACGTGATGGGCTTCGGCAAGCCGATGGACGAGATTCCGATGCTGCTCCAACCGGGAGTGCTCAGCATCGGCTGGGGATCGGTGGTCCGACAGATCGCGGCCGGACTGGGCCTGGAACTCGATGGCCTGGAGGAGATTTATGTGCGCGAACCGGCACCCGAGGCGTTTGACATCGCCTCCGGCCATATCGCCGAGGGAACCGCGGCAGCATTGCGATTCGAGGTGATCGGGTTGGTGAACGGTGCCCCGGCGGTGGTGCTCGAACACATCACCCGACTGCGCGATGACCTGTGCCCGGACTGGCCGCAGCCCGCGCAGGAGGGCGGCAACTATCGCGTCGAGATCACCGGCGAACCCTGCTACGCCCTAGACCTGTGTCTGTCCAGCCCCAACGGCGATCACAACCACGCCGGGGTGCTGGCCACCGCCATGCGGGTGGTCAATGCCATCCCGGCGGTGGTGGCCGCGGACCCGGGGATCTGCACGACCCTCAAGCTTCCCCTCGTCACCGGCACCGGCTTGTACGCTGCGCCCTGACATGAAACTTCTTGCCCTACCGCTGACATGGACGGCAGCCGTCGTTCTCGCAGCTTCCGCGGGTGCGGCTCCTGATTGCTCCAGCATCGGGCCCAATACGCGGATGTGCAGCAACCCGGGGCACGCCGCCATCGTCACCTCCCCCGACCCGGCCTTCACCGACCCCGGGCCCGGTTGGGGATTCGGCACTCTCAGGGTCCCCGTGATCCCGAACGTCGGCATCGGTGGCGGCGGATTCTGGTTGGGGATGTGACCACCACCACCCGCCCTGTTCGCCACCTGCTCGGCCCGGCCTTCGTCGCGGCGATCGCCTACGTCGACCCGGGAAACATCGCAGCCAACGTCAGCGCCGGATCGGAGTTCGGCTTCCTGCTGGTGTGGGTGATCGTGGTGGCTAATGCAATGGCCGGGCTGGTGCAGTACCTCAGCGCGAAACTGGGCCTGGTGACGGGTAGCACGCTGCCCGAAGCCGTACGGGACCGCACCGGCACGCCCGCCCGGATCGGCTACTGGGTGCAGGCCGAACTCGTCGCGATCGCCACCGATCTGGCCGAGGTGATCGGCGGGGCACTCGCCCTTTACCTGCTGTTCGATCTGCCACTGGTGGTGGGCGGGGTGATCACCGGAGTGGTGTCGCTGCTGCTGCTGGCCGTCGGTGACCGACGCGGGCAACGGACATTCGAGCGAGTGATCACCGGCCTGCTGTTGGTGATCACCATCGGCTTCCTGGCAAGCCTCGTGGTCAACCCACCATCGGCCGCCGACGTCGTCGGCGGTCTGGTGCCGCGGTTCGAGGGCGCGCAGAGCGTTCTGCTGGCCACCGCGATGTTGGGCGCGACCGTGATGCCGCATGCGGTGTACCTGCATTCCGGTCTGGCGCGCGATCGGCACGGCCATCCCGGCCCCGGCGCCGCGCGGGCCACTCTGCTGAGGGCGACGCGTTGGGATGTCGGCCTGGCGATGCTGGTTGCCGGGACGGTCAATCTGTCCCTGTTGCTGGTGGCGGCGACCAACCTGCGGGGCCGGGAGGGTACCGACACCATCACCGGGGCCCATGCCGCCGTCGCCGATGCACTCGGCCCGTGGGTGGCGTTGCTGTTCGCGATTGGTCTGCTGGCCTCGGGACTGGCATCGACGTCGGTGGGCGCATATGCCGGCGCGATGATCATGCAGGGCCTGCTGCGCCGCTCATTCCCCCTTCTGGTGCGGCGGCTGCTGACGCTGATTCCGGCACTGGCCGTCCTGGCCGCCGGCGTCGATCCAACCCGCGCACTGGTGTTGTCCCAGGTGGTGCTGTCGTTCGGGCTTCCGTTTGCCCTGATTCCGCTGGTGAAGCTGACCAGCGATGGCGCGTTGATGGGCGCCGACGTCAACCGGCGGTCAACGACCGCATTGGGCTGGACGGTAGCGGCGCTCATCTCGCTGCTCAACGTGGCACTGATCTACCTCATCGTGAAATAGGTGATGGCGGTCACACCCGAGTGACCCATCCGCGGGACCCCCAGCTCCGAATAGCGGGTGTGAAAGCTGCGCTATACCCCACCCGGGTCACCCACCTCCATCGCTCTCCCGTGCGCCACTACGCAGAGCACCGCAGCTACAGCTGGTACGTCGACCTCGACGACCTGCCCCGGCTGCCCCGCTTCATGCGGCCGTTCGCCCGGTTCGAGGCCACCGATCACTTCGACGGGAACCCGCACGACACCCTGCGCCAGCGGGTCGACGCCTTCCTCGCGCAGAACGGGTTGTTCCTGCCCGGCGGCCGGGTGACCGCACTGCTGGTTCCCCGAGTCCTGGGCCGCGCGTTCAACCCGCTCAGCCTGTTCTGGTGCTACGACGCGGCCGGCGTTCTCCGCGGCGTGGTCGCCGAGATGCAGACGCTGTCCGGGGAACGCCGCGCCTACCTCTTGCCGCCATCCGAGGGCGGCCCGGTCGCCGTCATCGGACCAGCACCCGACGAGCCGTTCGCCTCCCGCGGAGGCTATCTGCTGGTCCGCGCACCCGAGCCGGATGACACCGTGGATCTGACGGTCTCCGTGCACCGCGACAACACCGCGGCGATGGTCGCCACCTGGCGTGGACGGCGACGGGCCGCCACCTTCGCTCGCGTGTTGGCCCTCCAGTTCAGCGTCCCCTGGGCGCCCCTGATGGCCGAGATGAGCATGCGGTGGCAAGCCGCAATGCTGCGCTGGCTGGCGGCGCCGAAGCCCGGCACCGCCGCAGGCGACCCGTCGAAGTTGCCGCACCGTCCTGCTCCGGCCGCGCCACGGGCGGTTCGCAGCGCCCCGGCGGCTGCCTGGAGCGCGAAAGGCCGTTCCTGGGCACCATCGTGACGCACGTGTTAGACCGGCCGGTTACGCTTCGGGACGATGTCACCGACAAGTACAGGCGCACGCCGGTGACCGCAGACCTCGACGTGTTACTGCGACGAGTGGCTCAGCGGGACCGGGATGCCTTCGCCGCCCTCTACGACGCCACCCGCTCCCGGGTGTACGGCATGGTGCTCCGCGTTCTGCGCGACCACGGCTACAGCGAGGAAACCACCCAGGACATCTACTTGCAGGTATGGCGAACGGCCGAGAGTTACGACCCCGCCTCAGGCAGCGCCCTGGCCTGGCTGCTGACCTTGGCCCACCGGCGTGCCGTCGACCGGGTCCGCTCGGAGCAGGCAGCCACCCAACGGGACTCGCGCTACGGTGCCGCGACTGTGGACCGCGACGTCGATCACGTCAGTGACGCGGTGATCGCCGGCGAGGAACGGCGCCGGGTCACCACCTGCCTCGACGGACTGACCGACGTGCAGCGCGAATGCATCGAACTCGCCTACTACCAGGGCCTGACTTACGTCCAGGTCTCCGAGAAACTGTCAGCGAATCTGGCCACCATCAAATCCCGGATGCGCGACGCGCTCCGCGGTCTGCGCAATTGCCTGGGCGTGGGGTGAGGCGGCCGCGATGACCCATTCACCCGGACCCCACGGCTCCGACTCCGATCTGGTGGAGTTGGCGGTTCCCTACGCATTGCACGCGATCCCCGACGCTGAGCGCGACGCGTTGGAGTCCCAACTGACGCGCGCCGGGTTGACGACCGCTGATGCCTTCTACGACGAGGTGCGCGCGGTCCGCGAGACGATGGCTCTGGTGGCGGCCGCCACGGCGGTTGAGCCACCGGACTCCCTGCGCAGCCGATTGATGACGACCATCGACGATGACAACGTTCGCAGCCTGCCGAATCGGCGGAGTTCCCGGCGCCGGACGGCGTGGCTGTCGGCTGCCGCCGCGGTCGCCATCGGCGCGGGCGCGGTCGGGGTGGGCCTCTCACTTCGGCCGCCCGCACCGCAGCAGACCACGGCGCAGCAGGTGTTCTCGGCGCCTGACGTGCACAGCGTTTCCGGGCCCATCCCGGCGGGCGGTACGGCGACCGTCGTGTTCTCCCGGGACCGCGACGCCGGGGTGCTGGTGATGAACGACGTTCCACCACCATCGCCGGGAACCGTCTACCAGATGTGGCTGGTCAGCGACTCAGGTGCCACGTCGGCAGGGACGATGGACGCCGCGGCGGTGGCGCCGTCGACGACGGCTGTCCTGTCGAACTTGGGCAGTTCGACAAAACTCGCCTTCACCGTCGAACCGGGCACAGGATCGACGAAACCGACCGGCGCGCTGATCGCCGAACTGCCGCTCAACTGAGTCCCGCGCGGTCCCGTAGTCGCCGCCACGCTCGCCGGGCAAGGGCCGCGCATGCGCGGCTTTTCCCCACCGGGACTATCGTGGGCCGCTGACACCCGGAACGTCGTGAGCCAACGGGTAAGCTGCCACGGTCCGCCCTCGTAGCTCAGGGGATAGAGCACGGCTCTCCTAAAGCCGGTGTCGCATGTTCGAATCATGCCGGGGGCAC
>JAGQTS010000156.1 GCA_020438895.1 Mycobacterium sp. | reverse complement strand
GGAATCGTCCAGCGAGCCATACCGGAACGACACCAGTTCGCCCTCCACCTCCTCGTATTTGACCTCGAGGTCGGAGATCGCGGTCTGCAGCACCGGTGACCAGTTGACCAGCCGCTCGGCCCGGTAGATCAGCCCGGCGTCGTAGAGCCGCTTGAAGATGGTGCGGACCGCCCGCGACAGGCCCTCGTCCATGGTGAAGCGGTCCCGGCTCCAGTCCACCCCGTCGCCCAATCGGCGCATCTGGCCGCCGATCGTCCCGCCCGATTCATGCTTCCAGTCCCAGACCTTCTGGACGAACAACTCCCGGCCGAAGTCCTCCTTGGTCTTGCCGTCGACGGCGATCTGCTTCTCGACCACGCTCTGGGTGGCGATCCCGGCGTGGTCCATGCCCGGCAGCCAAAGCACCTCGTAACCCTGCATCCGCTTGCGGCGGGTCAGCGCGTCCATCAGGGTGTGGTCCAACGCATGGCCCATGTGCAGGCTGCCGGTCACGTTCGGCGGCGGCAGCACGATCGAGTAGGCCGGCTTGTCGCTGGAGGCATCAGCGGTGAAATACCCGGCGTCGACCCAGGCCTGATAGATCAGGCTCTCGGCGGCACCGGGATCCCACGTCGTGGGCCCATCCCCGGATGAAGGGGATGGAGCCCGGGATTGCGAACGGGCGCGGGTGTCGTCACTGGGCACCCGCTGATTCTAGATTCCGGGAACGGAACTACTTACCGCCGCGCAGCAGGCCACCCAGGATGCTGCCCAGAGCATTGTTGTTGCCGCCCCCGCCGCCGGCCGCACCACCGAGCACGCTACCGAGGATGCTGCCCAGCACGTTGTTGTTCCCGCCTCCGCCGCCGCCGGCCGCACCGCCGAGGATGCTGCCGAGCACGTCGCCGATCCCACCCGAGCCGGCCGCCTGCTGCTGCGCGCCGCCGGAGTTGCCCTGCGACAGTTGCTTGCCGACATAGGCCAGGACGATCGGGGCGAGCATCGGCAGTAGCCGCTTGATCAGGTCGCCTCCGGGCGCGCCCGCACCGGACAGCGCGGACGCCACCTGGTTGGTGTCGTTACCGCCGAACAGGCTGGCCACCAACTGGTTACCCTGACCCTCGTCGATCTGGTCGACGTTGACGCCGCCGTCGAGCAGATCGCTCCGGCCCTCGGCGACAACCGCCGACTCCAGTTTGCTGGAGTCGATGTCGTCGGCCTGCACGTTCTCTTGAAGGCTGCCCAGCAGCGTCGGCACCAGGGTCGCGATCGCCTGGCTCACCTCGCCCTGGTCGGCACCGAGCTTGCTGGCGATATCCGCCACCGGGATCTGATTGATGAGGTCGTCGAGACCGGCCATGGAGATTCCTTCGTCGAGTGGGGTGGTCCCATGTTGCTGGGATGTCCCGAGAGTAGTCGGCACGGCGTGCTCCGCGCACCGATTGCGGCCCGATTACGCTCTGAGCGCGTCGGTGTCCAAGCGGGTCGACTGCAGCGAGATCCCCGCATCCGGGAACCGAGCCAGCAAAGCATCGCCCATGGCGGCGGCCGGTGTGAGCACCCCGTAGATGTCCGGCAGTTTGTCGCGGTCGAGGGCCAGCGCCAGCCCGCACTCCCCCAGCATCACCGCGGTCGCCTTGTAGCCGGGATCCCCGCTCTGCGACATGGTGGCGACGTAGCGCGCCCCGCTGGAGGTGGTGGTGTAGGTCTCGACCCGGTACCAGCCGTTGTCACGAACCTCCTGGCTGGGGCCGGTGCCGGGCTTCGGCGCGATGCGTTCGACCAGTTTCTTGGGCAGGAAGCGAAAGAACCGGCTACCGACGGCTGCGCTGGCGGCGGTCGCGGCGGTGGCGATCGCGGAGGTCACCGGAGCGGTCAGCGACGGCCCGACACTCATGTACTCCGCGTAGCGGAAGCCGCGGCCGTAGGCATAGTCCAGAAGCGCGTTGCTGCGCCGCACGATACGGGTGTTGTACATCGCCATGACGAACCCCGCCGCCCATACGCCGTCGAGTTCGGGGGCGATGTCCCCGCCGCGGCGCCAGCGCAGGTCTGGCTGATCGCCGAACTCGGGTTCGCCGGGTCGGTCCTGAGACAGCGTGTAGGGGTCGTCGAGCATGCGGCGGGTGTCGGGGTCGCCGGAGGATGCCCGGAACACCTCGATCATGGAGGCGATGGTGCCGCCGGATACCCCACCGGAGAACCCGCGGAGCACGAAGTCGGTGTCGCCGAGTTCGCCGGTGCCATCCTGGCGGGCCCGGCGAAACAGTTCGTAGACGGTCATATCGGAGGGCACCGAGTCGAATCCGCAGGCGTGCACGATCCGGGCTTTGGTGTCGACGGCCTGCTTATGGAAATCGTCGATGCTGCGCCGGACGAACATCGCCTCGCCGGTCAGGTCGGCGTAATCGGTGCCGGCTGTGGCGCACGCCTCGACCAGGGGCAGGCCGTACTTGCTGTACGGGCCCACCGTGGTGATTACCACCCGGGTGCGCTCGGCCATCTCGCGCAGCGTCGCCGGCTTGGACGCATCGACAGTCAGGATGGGCCAGTCCTGTGCCGTCCCTCCCAGCGTCGACCGCACCGCCGCCAGTTTCTCCGGTGAACGGCCGGCCAGGGCGATCCGCGCGTTGCCCCCCGCTCTAGCCAGGTACTCGGCGGTGAGCCTGCCGACGAACCCGGTGGCGCCGTAGAGGACGATGTCGTCGCGGTCGGTCGCACGCTCGTTCATGGCGCCAACCTACGTCAGACGGCGGCGAAGCCGTCATTCCGCTCCCGGTCAGCGGATTCCGAGTGCGGAAGCGAACGCCTTTCCGGGGTCGGTGACGGCCAGGCAGATCTGACCCCAGTCCACCAGTCCGAGTGGACCGCGGCCTACGCCCTGGCACTGGCCGGCGGGGGCGGTGCCGCCGCGGCCACCGGAGGTGGACACCGTGGTGACCAGGCCCGGGGTACCCGACTTCGTTCCGCAGGTGGGCCATGCGCCGATGCCCTGGGTACGCAGAACGTTCTCGGCGACCCGGATCTGCTCCTCACGGGAGGCCTGGTGCGGCATGCCGGTGCCACCGTTCGACGTCCAGGTGGCCGGGCTGAACTGCAGGCCGCCGTAGTAGCCGTTACCGCTGTTGATACCCCAGTTGCCGCCGGACTCACACGCCGCGATGGCATCCCAGTTGACGCCGCTGTCCGCTGCAGCGGTGCCTGAACTGAGCGTGAACGCCGCCATTGCCAGCCCCAGAGCCAGCGAGGCGAGGGTGAGAATCCTGCGGATCGCGCTCATTGATGTCCCTTCGGCGTACGGCCCGCGTGCTCCGCGGTTGTGATGGGAATCGCACCGACTGGGACAGTTGTTACAGAAGCGTCACCCGTTATTGATGAGAGTTCTGTGAGAGTGCTGACATGACAGCGGTGGCGCCGGATCGCTCCGGCGCCACCGCTGTACCGCTGTCTGTCTTCTGGGGCGTGACTACCCGCGGCCGCCACAGGACGGCCACGCGCCGATCCCCTGGGTGCGCAGAACATTCTCGGCGATCCGGATCTGCTCCGAACGCGATGCCAGGTGAGGCATGCCGCTGCCGCCGTTCGAGCTCCACGTGCCCGGGCTGAACTGCAGGCCGCCGTAGTAACCGTTGCCGGTGTTGATGGCCCAGTTACCACCGGACTCGCACGCTGCGATGGCGTCCCAGTTGACGCTGTCGGCGTTCGCGGTCCCGGCACCCAGCGCCAGCGGCGCGGCAGCCATGGCACCGGCGGCAGCGGCCGTCAGCATGGTCTTGCGGAGGTTCTTCAACAATCTTTCCTTTCGCCGCGCGTGCGCCAGGGAGAACCACCTTCTCAAGAAGACTGGATTTCCGAGCCACACCGTCTCGGTTCGGTATGACCGCAGAGCCTGACCATGGCCGTCCGGTTCGGACCGTCCAGGCGGGGAACACCCCGGGCCCCACTCGACACGCAGGGGGTGGTGATATGAAGTTGTGCGGGGCCCGAAGGCTCCCGATGGACGGTACGGAATTTCTCCGGCGCTGTCACGCTAATGACGCACCAATATCACGCAGATAACGGTGCAATAACGCTACTCAATATTCACTCGACTTTGCAGGTCAACGAGGCTGCCGCGGCCGCAAAGAGACAACACTCGCCAGCATTGCCCGTGATCTAGATCACATGCCGATTGGGACGGCGGTCACAGGATTCAGCCGCGAATTTCCCCGCGCCACCCCTTGCTGCAATTGTTCGAACAGATCACAGGTGTATCACCAACCACATTGCTGTCGGTCCGTCAACGGTTGTCAGCGGCCACGCCACCGCCTGATATCTCGGGCGGCGAATTGTGATTCGTCAGCATCCGGGGGTCGGAAAGCTCCACCCTGCGGGTGTTGACCGAGTCAACCAGTGCTCGCATCCTGCGTTCCCCCGCAGCGACAAGTTCGGTGATGACCTCCGTCAATTCGGTGCGGTACATCGCTGCCAAGTAGTGGTCGCGACCGTCCCAGGCGAGAACGGCGTCGGCTTCGCGGTGACCCGCGAGTTCGTCGATGACCTGGGTCGACAGCTGCGGCATGTCTACTGCGCACACGAACGCGTGGTGACATCCGGCGGCCCTGGCCGCGCGCAGTCCGAGAGCGGTCGCCGGCAGCGGCCCCTGCCCGGGAACCTCGTCGCGCAACACGATGGCACGGTCGAGGTCCGGCAATGTCTGCCCCCGGGCGGCGACAACGAACACCGGATCGCACCGGCCTGCCAACACGGCGACTGTCCACTGAACCATCGCGGTCCCGGCGAAGGGATGGATCAGCGTGGCCTTGTCACGCCCCATCCGCCGCGACGCGCCACCGGCCAGTACGACGCCGGCCAGCGATGGGCTAATCGACGGTCCAGGTGTCGCGGCCGCGGAGCAGGGACTGCAGCGCGGCACGGTCGTGGGGAACCGCCTGCCGCGCGGCCGCGATCTGGGTACGCACCTCGTCGTCGTAGACCGGACGGCTGACCTGGCGGAACACCCCGGTGACGGTGTGCTCGAGACTCTGGTCGCTGAGCCGGGACAGCGCGAACGCGTACGCAGGGTTGTCGGCGCGGGCATCGTGCACCACGATTTCCGCCGCGCGGACCTCCGCCGTCTTGGCCACGTCCAACCCGAAGCCGCTGCGGACCACGCAGTATTCGCCGTCGGCGCCGAACACGATGGGCTCGCCGTGGCGCACGCCGATCAACCGTTGTTCGGCACCCTCTTTCCGCAGCACGTCGAAAGACCCATCATTGAAGATCGGGCAGTCCTGCATGATCTCGACGAGCGCCGTGCCGCGGTGTTCGGCGGCTGCGCGCAGCACCTCGGAGAGACCCTTGCGATCGGAGTCCAGCGCCCGGCCGACGAAAGTCGCCTCGGCTCCGAGAGCGACCGACACCGGATTGAAGGGATGGTCCAGCGACCCCATCGGGGTCGACTTGGTGACTTTTCCGACCTCCGATGTCGGGGAGTATTGCCCCTTGGTCAGGCCGTAAATCCGATTGTTGAACAACAGGATCGTCAGGTTGACGTTACGGCGCAGTGCATGGATGAGGTGGTTGCCGCCGATCGACAGGGCATCGCCGTCGCCGGTGACCACCCACACCGACAGGTCGGGGCGGGCCAGCGCCAGCCCCGTCGCGAGCGTCGGTGCGCGGCCGTGGATGGAGTGCAGACCGTAGGTCTCCAGGTAGTACGGAAACCGGCTGGAGCAGCCGATACCGCTGACGAAGACGATGTTCTCCCGCCGCAGTCCCAACTCGGGCAGGAAATTGCGGATGGTGTTGAGAATGACGTAATCCCCGCAACCCGGGCACCAGCGCACCTCCTGATCGCTGGTGAAATCCCGGGCCTTCTGGGGTGCATCGGCTCGCGGCACGCCCGCGGTCTTCGATGACGTCTCGGGTGACGTCTCGACGGCAGGCTCGGCCATCAAACCCAGGTCGGTTCCGATGAGATCCGTCATGCGTTCGCTCCAGCAGTCACGGTGTCCGCACCACCGCCGGCGACCACTGCCGACGCCGATCGCGCATGTGTCGTCTTTTCGCTTTCCCGCTGTGCCAGCGAACCGTCAAGTGCCGCATCGATGGCAGTCTCCAGTTCCTCGGCCCGGAACGCCATCCCCTCCACCTTGGTGACCGACTGCACGTCGACGAGGTACCTGCCACGCAGCAGGAGTGCCAGCTGGCCCAGGTTCATCTCCGGTAGCAGTACCTTCGGATACCGGTGCAGCACGTCTCCGGTGTTGGCCGGCAGCGGGTT
>JAGQTS010000155.1 GCA_020438895.1 Mycobacterium sp. | reverse complement strand
TATTTGCGCTGCACAACACCGAAGCCGTCGGATACAAATGCGCCGTCGCTGCCCACCAGTTCGACCAGTTCATCTGCGAGTGCGCTGCGCTGGGACTCGTCCTTGCTGGTCTCGCGCGCGTCGAACCGGATGTTCTCCAGCAGCAGCACGTCACCATCGGTGAGGCCCTCGGCCCGGGCGAGGGCATCGGTACCCACGACGTCGCCGGCGAGGGCGACGTGGCGGCCCAGCCGCTCGCCCAGCGCGGCAGCGACCGGAGCCAGGGAGAACCTGGCCTCCGGGCCGTTCTTGGGCCGACCGAGATGGGCGGTCACGACCACCTTGGCACCGGCGTCGCTCAGTGCTCTGAGGGTGGGAACGGAGGCGTCGATACGCCCGGTGTCGGTGATGTGCCCGGCGTCGTCGAGCGGGACATTGAGATCACAGCGCACGAGTACGCCCCGCCCCTCGACCCCCTCCGCCAGAAGGTCGGCGAGGTTCTTGACTGCCACAGTCGAAGCCCCGGTCAAAGCGACTTGCCGACCAGGCCGACCAGGTCGACCAGGCGGTTGGAGTAGCCCCACTCGTTGTCGTACCAGGACACCACCTTGGCCTGGTTGTCGATGACCTTGGTCAGGCCCGCGTCGAAGATCGAGCTGTGCGGGTCGGTGACGATGTCGCTGGAGACGATCGGCGCGTCGTAGTACTTCAGGATGCCCTTGAGCTTGCCCTCGGCGGCAGCCTTGAGTGCGGCGTTGATCTCCGCGGCGCTGGCGTGCTTCTGCAACTCGACGGTCAGATCGGTGACCGAGCCGGTGGGGATCGGCACCCGCAGCGCGTAACCGTCCAGCTTGCCCTTCAGTTCCGGGAGCACCAGGCCGATGGCCTTGGCCGCACCGGTGGAGGTTGGCACGATGTTCACCGCGGCCGCCCGGGCGCGGCGTAGGTCCCGGTGCGGACCGTCCTGCAGGTTCTGATCCCCGGTGTAGGCGTGGATGGTGGTCATCAGGCCGCGCACGATACCGAACTCGTCGTTGACGACCTTCGCCAGCGGCCCGAGGCAGTTCGTGGTGCAGGAGGCATTGGAAATGACGTTCTGGCTGCCGTCGTACTTGTCGTCATTGACACCCATCACGATGGTGATGTCCTCGTCCTGAGCCGGCGCCGAGATGATCACCTTCTTGACTCCGGATTTGAGGTGCCCGTGCGCCTTCGCGTCGTTGAAGTGTCCGGTGGACTCAACCACGACGTCGACACCCGCTTCACCCCACGGCAGGGCGGCCGGGCCGTCCTTGA
>JAGQTS010000154.1 GCA_020438895.1 Mycobacterium sp. | reverse complement strand
CGACCCGGCAGCACCGGCCCCCGAGGTCGTCGCGGTCGACGTCGTCACCGAGGACGCCGCACCGGCTGACCCCGCGTCCGGACCGTCGATCGTGGAAGCCGAGTTCATCGGCCCCGCTGAGCCAGTTCCCGCGGCCCCGGCCGATGCGGCACCGACCGCCGATCCGCAACTCCCCGACGCTGATGCGGTGCCTGCCGCGGCGACGGAGATCGCTACCAGCCTGGCGGGCAGTCAGGACGTCTCCTTCCTACGGGAGATCTGGCAGGCCATGAAGGACCAGAACATCAGCGCCAGCGACATGCTGGCGGCGATGGCGCCTCCGGGACCCGGACAGTAGCGACGGCGCAGGTCCTCGCTGCGACACTCAGGCGCAGTTCACCCACTCGTCGGTGCCATCGGCAAAAAACTGGCGCTTCCACACAGGTAGGCGCTCCTTGATGGAGTCCACCAGCGCGGCACAAGTCTGAAACGCCGCGGCTCGGTGGTCGGCGGCCACCGCCACCACCAGGGCCGCGTCGCCGATCGTCAACTGACCGATCCGGTGACTGGCTGCGATCGCGCGCACGCCGACCGTCGCAGCCGCCACCTCGGCGAGCACCTCGAACAACGTCTGCTGTGCCGACGGGTGCGCCGAATACTCCAGGCGCAGCACGGAGCGACCGTTGTCGTGGTCACGAACCACACCGGCGAAGACCACGACGGCACCGGCCGCTGCGTCGCCGACCAGAGCCTCATGCTCGCCGAGCGATATCGCGTCCTCGCCGACCTGGGCGCGCAGTATCCGCGTCATTGGTGATCTCCCCCCGCCAACTGATCCAATGCGTGGTTCAAGACCCCGTCGAGTACGGCGAGGCCGTCCCGCACACCCCCGGTCGAACCAGGAAGGTTGACCACCAGACTCCGGCCGGCGACCCCGCATACCCCGCGGGACAGCACACTGGTGGGAACCGCGGGGAGACCCGAACGCCGAATGGCGTCGGCCAGACCCGGGATTTGGTAATCGACGACGGCAAGCGTGGCTTCCGGGGTGCGGTCCGCCGGCGAGATGCCGGTACCCCCGGAACTGATGATGACGTCGAACTCTTCCCGGACCGACGCCCGCAGGGCCTCGGCGACTGCGGGCCCGTCCGGCACCAGCACAGGGTCTGCGACCTCGAACCCGCGTGCGCGTAACCACTCGACGATCAACGGCCCGCACCGATCCGCGTAACGGCCCGCCGCCGCACGTGTGGAGGCGATCACCACGCTCCCCGTCCGACTCACCGTGGCGCGTCCCAGACACCGGTCTGGCCACCCTGCTTGTGCAACACCCGCACACCTTCGATCCGGGCGGCTGGGTCGAGGGCCTTGATCATGTCGTAGACGGTGAGCGCACCAACGGTCACCGCGGTCAGCGCCTCCATCTCGACGCCGGTCCGGTCGGTGGTGCGCGCAGTTGCGATGACTTCGACCGTGGTATCGCCGATCACGAAATCCACGTCGATGGAGCTGAGCGGGATCTGATGGCACAGCGGAATGAGTTCGCTGGTCCTCTTGGCTGCTTGAATCGCGGCGATCCGGGCGGTGGCCAACGCATCGCCCTTGGCCAACCCGCGGTCGGCGACTTGGCTGATCACCTGGGCGGTTGTACGCACGACGCCGGTCGCAGTGGCACTGCGGGAGGTCCGAGTCTTGCCGGAAACATCCACCATCCGCGCCACACCCTGGTCATCGATGTGGGACAGCCCGCGGTCAATGCGGTGCGGGACGGACCCGTCGGTCACCTGTTGATGACGGTGACCGGGTGTATGTAGGGCAGTTCGGACGCGGGCACCGGGAAGACGATGGTTCCGAATGGGGAGAGCGGGCCGACGCGATCGGCCGCCAACTCGCTTACCGCATGGTCATCAGGGTCCCGGGTGGGCCAACCGTTGTCGACGTACCTCTTGTTGTTCGTTGCCACAGCGTCATTGTGACACCTGTCGCGAGAACGCGCGGCAATCGCGGCTGATTTACGCTGGTCGGCGATGACCGACATGGTGTTGCCGCTGGGCACCTGGCTGGCCGGGCGGACCGACGAGCAGTTGGTGCGCCTGCTGGAGTTGCGGCCGGATCTGGCGCAGCCCACACCGGGCAGCATGGCAGCGCTGGCTGCGCGGGCCGGCGCACGCCAGTCGGTGAAGGTCGCCAGCGACGATCTGGACTTTCTGCGGCTGGCAGTCCTGGATGTTCTGGTCAGCCTTGACGCCGACCGGACCGCCGTGCCGACACCCTCGGTGTTGGAGGCTCTTGCCGACCGGGTACCCGCTGCGGAGCTCACCGCGGCTCTCGACGAACTCCGGGACAGGGCGTTGGTCTGGGGCGAGGACACGCTGCGGATATCCGCAGAGGCGGCGGCGGCGCTGCCGTGGTTTCCCGGCCAGGCGCTGGACACCTCGGGCCGGTCTCCCGATGAGGTGGTGGCTGCCATCGACGCCCTGGACGAGGCATCCCATGACCTCCTCACGAGGCTGACGACCAGCTCGCCGATAGGGCGCACACGCGAGGCTGAACCAGGCACCGGGGCGGACCGCCCAGTTCAGCGGCTGCTCGCCGCAGGCCTGTTGCGGTACATGGGCGACGAGACCGTGATCCTGCCCCGCGACGTCGGTCAGGTGCTGCGCGGAGAAGAACCCGGCCCTTTTGACCTGACGCCGCCGGACCCGGTCGCGGGCATTGCCTCACCCAAGGAGGTGGACGCCTCAGCAGCCGGCGCCACCATGGAACTGCTCCGACAGTTCGAGGTGGTGCTCGACAATCTGTCGACGACGCCGGTTCCCGAACTTCGCAACGGCGGTCTGGGTGTTCGTGAACTCAAGCGACTCAGTAAGACCACCGGGATCGACGAGCCCCGACTCGGCCTCATCCTCGAGGTTGCCGCGGCGGCAGGACTGATTGCCAGCGGCATTCCCGATCCGGAGCCCGCAGGCGAAGCCGACGCGTACTGGGCGCCGACAATCAACGTCGACCGGTTTCTCGAGATGGCACCGGCCCAGCGCTGGCTGCAACTCGCCACCACCTGGTTGGACCTGCCGTCCCGGCCGAACCTGGTCGGCGGTCGCAGCCCCGACGGTAAACCCTATGCAGCTCTGTCGGATTCGCTGTTCTCCACCGCCGCGCCGCTGGATCGTCGACTTCTGTTCGAACTACTCGCCGAAATTCCACCCGGGGCCGGTGTCAGTCCGGTGACCGCGGCGACAGCTCTTGTGTGGCGACGCCCACGATGGGCCGCGCGCCTGCAACCCGGCCCGGTCGGCCATCTCTTGGCGGAGGCGCACGCCCTCGGGCTGACCGGACGTGACGCTCTCAGCGGTCCGGCGAGGGTGCTGCTGACGGGCGACCAGACCGGCGCCGAGCAGAAGATGGCTGCCGCCATGCCGGCGGCGGTCGATCATTTCCTGCTCCAGGCGGATCTGACCGTCGTGGTCCCGGGCCCGTTGCTCCGCGAGATCGCCGACGAACTCGCGGCCGTGGCCGACCTCGAGTCAGCAGGCGCGGCGATGGTCTACCGGGTCAGCGAACAGTCGATCCGTCATGCGCTGGACACCGGACGGACCGCCCAATCACTGCAGAGCTTTTTCGAGAAGTACTCGAAGACTCCCGTGCCGCAGGGGTTCAGCTATCTCATCAACGACGTCGCACGTCGGCATGGACAGTTACGGGTGGGGGTCGCGGCCTCCTTCGTCCGGTGCGAGGATTCCGCCCTGCTCGCACACGCCGTCGCTGCGCCCGGAGTGCGCATGCGCCTGTTGGCTCCCACGGTGGCGGTCTCGGAGTCGTCGATCTCCGAGGTGCTCACCGCACTGCGGGCGGCCGGTTTCGCACCGGCGGCCGAAGACTCCACCGGCGCGATCGTCGATCTACGGCGGCGGCAGGCGCGGGTGCCGACTTCCCTCGTCCGACGGCTATTCCGCCCGCAGCCCAAACCGCCGCGGGAAACCCTGAACGCGGTGGTGGGAATGCTTCGCCGAGTGCAGGATTCCCCCCTGGTCGGCAATCGCTTGGATCCGGCCGTTGCCATGGCACTGCTGCACCAAGCGGCCGTGCATGGAAAGACCGTGCTCATGGGCTACATCGACCCTGCCGGGGTCGCGACACAGCGGGTCGTGACCCCCATTTCGCTTCATGGCGGCCACCTGATGGCCTTCGATCCCGCGCAGGGCAGGATGCGGGAGTTTGCTGTGCACCGGGTGACTTCGGTCATGTCGGCCGACTCGGGATAATGGGCCTGGCGTAGCGATGAGGAGAAGTGGCGAAATTAGATGACCGCCGACGACGATGCAGAGCGCAGCGATGAGGAGGAGTGGCGAAGTTAGATGACCGCCGACGACGATGCAGAGCGCAGCGATGAGGAGGAGTGGCGGAGTCAATGACAGACGGACCGCTGATCGTTCAGTCCGACAAAACCGTCCTGCTCGAGGTTGACCATGAGCAGGCCGGCGCCGCCCGTGCTGCCATCGCCCCCTTCGCCGAACTCGAACGAGCCCCCGAGCATGTGCACACCTACCGAATCACCCCGTTGGCCTTGTGGAACGCCCGCGCCGCCGGCCA